>CBDUQP010000084.1:0-15974 GCA_965369385.1 uncultured Phycisphaerales bacterium | reverse complement strand
TCCTGCTCAACTGTTCCACTCCTCACCTGCTCTGTGTACGAGAATTCTCGTACACTGGCCGACGCTTTTGTCGAATCATCATCAACTCCGCCCGCTGCTTGCCCAAAGCGATGCAGATGGGTGAAGAGCTGCAAATGCGCAAGGTGTGGAGATTGTTGTTTGTTTCAGGCGGGGAAGCGGGTCAGGGCAATCGCATCTAAATTTATCTATGCCATTTCTGTTGTTGCCGTTATTGCCGTTGTCGTTCGGGCCGAAGGTCCGATGGGCGGTTAGCCGGGGGTCAGTCGCGACGTAAGTCGCGGTGCAGCCCCCGGATACTGGCATCCTAAACTCCCCGCCCCGAAGGGGCAGGAGGAGAAGCTGGCTTGCGAATCAATATGAATATTTAGCACAAATCGCCAAGCTATATCTGAAAACTCCGGCAATTTGCGCCGCCAGAGAAGCTTCTCTGGCCACCCCTATCGGGGTTCTGAATCTTTTTGAACCTGTTTCCGGGCGTTCCCTCCCGCTGGTCGGTTACACCCGGCTTACTGCCCATCCTCCTACGCTCTGCGAGCTACGGCGGACAGGTCGGACCTTCCGTCTTCGCCTGTGGCTTCGTCGCGACAAGCTCGGCCCGAACGACCACAACAACGATAGACATCGATTAAGATGCGATTGCCCTGGGAAGCGGGTTGATGGCGGCTATCTTCAGAGGAAGGGCATGATATGATGGGTATGGGTGTTTACCTGCCGGTGCAGTTTGAGTGAAATTTCCACGCGGCGATTCTCAGTCCTTATTGTCTAATCTGAGAATTCGGCGCAGGAGCAGCTCCTCGCCGCTGCGATTGTGCTCGATGGCGTGTCCGAGGAATTGCAGAATATAGCCACCCACAAAACACCCCAAGGCCCACCACCAGAGGTGCCAAATGAGCAATACGGGGGCAGCGATGAAGCATGCTGGAATGCCTACCATATGGAGCGCGTAGCTTGTAGGGTTCTTGTGACGTCCAAGCCAGTTTAGATACATCTTCTTGATCATAGTTTCGGCAGCTTACGTTAGTTTATGACTCAAGGCAAGCTTCTGTGGGAATCTGCGACGCGGCTGCGACGGTGAGTGTAGATCATTACAGCTCGCTGTCGGGCTGGTTGCGTATTTCCACTCTCACAACACGAGTTGTGGCGGTGGTTATTCGAACTCGCTGGTCTATTCTCAGCGGAGTTAAGCAAATTATCCCGCCATCATCGCAGATGCATCGCACGGAGTGGCGCAGTTTACGCGGAATCTTGAGATTCGTCAGGAAATCGCTGACAGATTGTCTACCGGCACATCCGAGCGGGCGAAACGAGTCTCCTTCTTTGCGAGTGCGGCAGATAAGCTTACCGCTTATGCGGTCGGCGGCAAGGAGTTCGGAGAACACTTCTGGCGACGCATCTATCTCGCGGCCGGTGCTTTCGATGGTCTTACGCTGGCAATGCTCGGCAAAAATGTCGGCATCGAAGGGTTCCAATGAACACGTTACTGTTTTTCCATTCGCCAGCGTGACCGTGCCCGGAATCTCCAGATGTACAAGTTCTTCGATATCTTCGTATGGATGGGGCGCAGGGGCGATGACAATTGTATCTGCTTGGCGCTTAGCGACGAAATCCGCCGGGAGGTTGACGGCCGAAGCGGGTTCGCTGCAAGCGGATTCACAGGTACACCCTGATTCCGGCTCGCCAAGGCGTCCGAGCCTCTGGAGGGTGTCTGCCGTAACGTTCTGCATAGGGACACCTAGCCGCTCAAGGGCAGATCGCATCACGTATCGCCGCACCACGGTGTCGATGTTGGCAAGGACGGTTGCGTCCAGTGTGATGCTGTCGTTCTCGGCTGCGATCAGGGCTGATGGGAACAACGCGGCAGCCGCGTTGGTGAGTGTCGATTCAGCGTCGGCTGCGGCTGTCGCAAGGCGAGTGATTGCGGCGTCGGCGCCAGGATTAATGCGTTCGCGGATCAGCGGTAGCAGTTCGTGTCGGATGAAGTTCCGAGTGTATTGCGTATCGGTGTTGGTCTGGTCGGTTTGCCATTGGATGTGGGCATTGCGGCAGTAGGTTTCGATATCGGCCCGTGTGCAATTGAGCATTGGGCGCACGAGGCGGGCGTTGGTGTGTTCGAGCTTTCGCCACAGGGGCATGCCCGCCAGCCCGCGAAGGTGGGTGCCCCGCAGGATTCGGTGCAGGATGGTTTCCACGTTGTCGTCTGTGTGGTGGGCCAACGCTACGTGTGTGGCGTGGGTTTCGTTAGCGGCGTGGGCAAAAAGCGTGTAGCGGGCGTTGCGTGCGGCTTCTTCGGTGCCGACGCCGTCGGCGTTGGCCAGTGCAGCCACGTCGATACGCTCACAGATGCAGTCTATCTTGAGCTTACCGGCGAGATCGGTTACGAATTGCGCATCGGCGGCGGAGTCGTCTCGCAGGGCGTGATCGAGATGCACCACGGTGAGATGCCATTTTCGGGGAGCTTCGGCGGCGATGTCCTTAAGAATATGCAGCATGGCAACGCTGTCGGCCCCTCCGGACACGGCCACCAGTATCCGCGCATCATCGGAGATCAGGGCATGTGACCTGATAAACTCATCGACATTCTTCGTAAGGGCATTCTCTTGCATGGTACGCAGTGTTGCAGGCTGGTATGTTGGCCTTGGCGGACCGGATGTCCCACGCCAGATCGCACAAATCAATCAGAATCCTACGAAACCCTTGCTCTCAAGGCAACGGAGTGTTTGTGCGATTTGCCTCATTTGTGGGTTTGTCGTGTTTGTTTTGTTTTGATATTACACATCTTGAAGCGATTCATGGACGATCCTGAAGCGTGCCTCGACGACGGCGGCGAATGAGTGATGATGGAGGGCAGCGGCGAAGCTATCTGACTCTGGCCAGCACCACGTGATGGCCCCATTTGTCGGAGGTGATGTATTCCAGCGTTGCACCTGCGGGTGGCGCGAGTCCCGAAGCCAGAAGCACATACCATTGCTTGACGTTCTGCCATTGTGGTTTGGCCGAAAGCGTGGTGGTGAGCCTTTTGATGCTGGCTGCGTCGGTTTTTTCCGCTGGCGGGTTGAGCACGCTCATCTTCTGTCTCAGGTCCAGCCATTGCGTAAGATTCTGAGGCGATATGCGATATGTCCATTGCACGTCGTCGGTGGCTAGCGCCGATCGTCTGGAAAGCATGCGAAATTCTATATCCGAGCCGATGAAGACCGCGTTCTTGTCGGTATTGTTCTCATTGCGGGCCCATGCGGCGATGGCACGTCTCTCGGCCCGCTTGGCAAGGCGTTCGTGTCGTCTTCTCAGGATGCTGGGTTTATCGTTCTCTGCCATGAACATGGTGACTTTTTCGTATACCCAATGCCGTGGTACCCGCATGTTGTCGGATGGGATCATCCACACTGCCGCCAGTATGATACATGCCCATCGCAACAGGCCCGCGTGGTGGCGTGTCATGCGGAAGAGGTTAGCCATGGTTTGCCCGGCGAGTATGTATATCGGTAGCATCATCAGCGTGGCGGCCCGGACGAAGTCTATCGCCAGCGGTTCGCGACGCCACACAACGGATACCAGTTCGAACAGGCCATGGATACCAACTGAAACCAGAAATGCGCCTGCCCACATGGAGACCCAGAACCTGAGATTCCTCACCTTGAAGCGTTCCATCTGCACCAGGGCTGCACCCGCCAGCAGGATAAACACCGAGCATGAAATGACCCATCCTATGAGGCTTCGCAGCACTGCCGAGAAGCCCAGGTCCAGGTCTGCCAGTTTCAGCGAGTCGGCTATGGCGGCAGAGTCTATCTGCGATTGCGGCACGAATAGCGATCCTCGCATTGCCAGGTAGTACCAGGCTTGTGGCATTGCGGTGATGCAGGCGGCGGCCAGGCATCCGAGTGTCATTGGAATGGCACGCACGGAGAACTTGCGCCCCGATAGATAAGCGAACACCATTATGAGCGTCAGGTTGATTGAAGTAGCCAGATGGATGTTACCCAGCAGTCCGATGCACCCGAAAACCGCCAGCAGCTTCCAGTTATATGCACCTGATCCAAACCGCGTTTCTTCGCTTGTGGGGCATGTGTTGCGAAGGTATCCGATCACTATCAGCGGAATGATCGCGATGCAGATACCGGCGGGGGTAACCATGGAGAGCGGACCGATTCCCCATTGCCAGTGGGCCAGTGTGGTGGTGACGGTGCTGCTGAGTACTGCGACGAATACGGATACCGACCAGCTCAGGCACTGGCGGTACACAAGCCCATACATCCCGCACAGGTATACGAACGCCAGCACGCCGGCAAGGACGCGGAAGGGACGCATAGGGTCTTCGTACCGGGTGGGAACCAGGATCATCTTCAGCACTGCCTGAAAAAGTGGGGCGTGGCCTTGCCATATGCCGCTATCGCCGAATGTCAGATCATTCTGGTAGAGTGTCGGATCGTGTTCCTTGAGTGCGACTGTGGCATCGCGGAACTGCTCATCGCTCATTGAGTCATCATACATAGCCAGCCAACCATAGCCTATTGCAACCATGGCCATGATCATTACGGCGAGCGTATGTCTGGGTTTGGGTACAGGTTTCATCGTTTATGTCAGTTTGCGTCAGTCAGTGTTAGTCCGCATCGCCAGTCCACATCAGTTAATACTCGTATCGACCATGCAGGCGTAATGACAATAGCAGAACCCGCCCGGATCGACAACGAAGGCAGCCCGAGTAATTATAGACACGTAGCACAGCAGTGCTCGCTGGGATTTTCAACCGCTTTAAGACCGCTATGGGGGTGGCCAGAGGGGCGACCATGACAACGCATAGGTAACGAACGAGAGAAATCGCGACGATGGCTTTGGTGAAACGCTGACGAACTAATTCGTCTTGTCGGTTGGGGTATCGGCCAGGTATTCGCCTGCTGTCTGGTCGTCTGTTTCCGCCACGTCGATTTCCGCAGTTTCTTCGTCATTGATGCCGGTAGGCTGGGGGTCCGGTTCGGTTCCAGTCTGGTCTGCGGGTGTTTGGTTGTCGGCCGACGTTTCCTGTGTGGCCAGCTCGGGTGCCGTATCTTCCGATGGTGTGTCTTGGGCGTCTTCGGATTCCGGATTGGCGGCTTCTTCGGCGGTTTTTTCTTCGGCGGGTTTCGCCATGGGCTTGGGTTCTGGGGCTTTGAGTTCTTCGGCCCGGGGGAGTTCTTTAAGGTCCTTGAGGCCGAAGATTTCGAGGAAATGCCTGGTGGTACCGTACAGCATCGGGCGGCCGAGGACTTCTGCTCTGCCGACGATCTTGACCATCTGCTTTTCCATGAGGCTTCGGAGCATCTCGCCGCTGGCAACGCCGCGGATGGCTTCGATGTCTGCGCGGAGGATCGGCTGGCGGTAGGCGACTATGGCGAGCGTTTCCATGGCGGCCTGTGTGAGCTTGGAGTCTGACTTTACCTTGAACATGCGTTCGAGGACGTCGTGATACTCCTTGAGCGTCATCATCTGGTATCCGCCGGCGACCGCTTCGATGCGGAATGAGGCATTGGCGTCTTTGTAGCGTTCATTCAGCAGGGCGACGCCCTTGGTCACGGCCGCTTGCCCGGGCAGTTCACCTACCTGTACGATCTTGGCCGGTGTCATGGCGGTGTCTACGGAGAAGAGGATGGCCTCGATGGTGGCGGCGATTTCAGTCAGTTCGCTTTCCGTGTCTTCTTCGTCTTCGGCGGAATCACCATTTTCGCTATTTTCGACGTTTTCGTTATCATCGTCTGCAGCGGGTTGGGGATTCTCATCTTCTTCAGCAGTTTCGACGGTGTTTGGCTCGTCTTGTTCATTTGCTACGTCTTGCTGCTCGCCTTCAATAATTTCGTCAGATTCGGTGGAATCGGTGTTTTCGTCTTGTTCGCAGACCTTTTGGGCTTCGTTGTCCGCAGATTCCTCAGTAACCGCATCATCTTCCACAGAATCCAGTTGGGTGTCTTCACTCTGGGAGACTGTTTGTGTCTGGTTGGGGTCGAGATCCATCTGTTCGTCCAGGTTTACCTGGTCGCTCTGGTTACTGTTTTGGGAAATCTCGCTCATGGCGGTCGGTTCTTTTCGGTATTTTGGGTGTTTTCGGCGTTTGCTATACGTAATCAGTGATATTCGGTTCTGCGGGACGCGATTTGCCTGCATCCAAGCCGTCGGGAGGCCCCCGTTTCGGCATTTGCAGTTTTTCAATGTCCTTCAGTCTAACAGGGTACTTTCCCGCCCGGGCTTTCGTCAAGCACAGACAAGGGCAATTCTGCGGTTTCACTTGTCCCGCGGGCTTGCAAATTCGATATCGCGGGTGTACTTCTGAGGGCATGTTTACGAGTACATTCAACGTAAAAACCCGCAGTCGCGACGAGATGATCGATATTACACCGCTGGTGGCTGACGTTATCAGGGAATCCGGCGTCTCAGACGGGCAGGTTACGGTCTACGTTCCGCACACGACTGGGGGCGTCACAATCAACGAAAATGCCGACCCGGATGTGATCCACGATGTCCTGATGGCTCTGGACGAGATTGTCCCCTGGAGTCATGCGAAGTATCGACATTGCGAGGGCAACAGCGCGGCCCACGTGAAGAGCTCCATGATGGGGTGTTCTGCGGTGGTGCCTCTGATTGATGGGCGGATGACGCTGGGGACGTGGCAGTCGCTGTTCTTCTGCGAGTTCGATGGGCCTCGCACGCGTCGGGTCATAGTGACGGTTACAGGCTGAGTGCAATCAAGGACGTGCATCCAGAGCAGCCGCGCAGGCAAAACGACCGCACGCAGCAGGAACAGCGTTTTCAACGGGCTGCTAGGCCCATTCGATATCGGGTCCGCCCTTTCTTACCTTGCCCAGAACCCAGCAACGCTCGCCGGCTTGTCGCAGGGTGGCCATGGTTGATTTTGCGAATCTGGGGGATACGATCATCACGTAACCCACGCCCATATTGAACACCCTCATCATCTCGGTGTTGTCGACAGGGCCCTTTTTGGCAATGAGCTTGAAGATGGCGGGCTCTTCCCAACTGCTGCGTTTCACCCGGACGGTGAGCCCCTCGGGCAGCACGCGCGGGAGGTTTCCGCCAAGTCCTCCGCCGGTGATATGGGCCATTGCCTTCACCACACGCTTAACCTTGTACTTTTTCAATACATCCAGCACTGGGCGGACATAAATGCGTGTGGGACGCAGCATTGCGTCGCCAACTGTTTCGCCTTCCAGCAGGGCGGGTTTGGAGTCCATCTTGTATCCCGCACGTTCCAGAAGCACTTTTCGCGCCAGACCATATCCGTTGGAGTGCAAACCGTCGGACGCCAGTGCGATGGCGATATCGCCAGGTTCGGCGTGCGAACCGTCGATTATCCTGTCTCGCTCAGCGACTCCCACTGCGAAACCGGCCATGTCGAACTCGTCGGTCTTGTATAAGTCGGGCATTTCGGCGGTTTCGCCGCCAAGCAGGGCACAGTTGCTCTGCACGCACCCGTCGCTGATGCCTTTGACTATCTTGGCCATGCGGGCGGGGTCCAGCTTGCCTACTGCGAGATAGTCGAGAAAGAACAGCGGTTCTGCGCCGCCGCATATGAGGTCGTTTACGCTCATCGCTACCAGATCGATCCCGACGGTGTCGAGCCGGCCTGTCATGAAGGCGATTTTGAGCTTGGTGCCCACACCATCGGTGCAAGCGGCCAGCACAGGATCCTTATAGTTTCGCTTCAGCAGTTTTTCGGAGAAGTCGAGACTGAAAAGCCCGGCAAATCCGCCGAACTTGTCCAACACCCTGGGCGTGTAGGTACGCTTGACCAGCGGGGTGATCTCCTTGACCATGGATTCACCGGCGTCGATATCAACACCGGCCTGCTTGTACGTCATTGGCTTGGCGATACTTTTTTTGCTCATTGCTATATCCTATCAACACATATCGCCGATTCAACCCATATGGTGACAATGCTGAACAAATGACGATCCGGGAAGCGACTTTTTTGCTCCATCAGCGTTCGTGGCTGGTTTTTTTACGCATTCTTTCGTGTTTGAAGCCGATTGACCGGCGAAACCGGCCAGCGGTTTGACAATCGTCAGTCATTGAGATACATAATATGTATTGTGGATGGTTTCCATTTTTCGGGATTTTTCATGGCCTTGCGGGAGTATCTGAGATTTTCTACAAGTTTTCAGACACGATCGGGGCTGGCGGGCAAAAGGTGAGAAGGTTCGGGCTAATATTTCTGGCGGTGATGCTAATTTCGGCGGTTGCGCAAGACGCTGCGGGCCAGACGTCTGCACAGGCCAGCCAGGCTAGCCCCAAAGCGGCAGCTCCAAAGCGGCATTACCTATCCCAAACCGTGGTTCTGCTGGCCAAACTGAACGATAAGTCGGTTTCTGATGCCGAAAAGGCGATTGCAGCCGCGGAATTGGTATCGATGCCTCGTCCGAAAGGCCCCGATGCCGTTTTGGGCGTTCTCAAATCGGGCAATCCGGCTGCCATGCGGGCGGTCATGGGGGCTATAGTTTCTACCGGGCGTGTGGATGACAGCTATATCAAACCTCTGGCGGGTGTGCTGGTGGGCAAGGATCAAACGTTGAGGTTGCCTGCGGCGTTGGCGTTGGCGGCGTTCGATCAGCGAATAACCACGGAATATCTCATCACGATTTCTCTCGAGCGTCGCAATGCTCGGGATATTCGCCTTACGGCTATCAAGGCGCTTGGCAGGATTATCAGCAAGTACAGTGTGGACGTTCTTGTTCACCTGATGGCGGACCGTGACGCGGCGATATGCTCAGCCGCCGGCAAATCGATGGCGGCGTTGACCGGTCGCAAATCCTTCAAGACCGACTTCGCCGCCGCCAGGGCATGGTGGATCAAGAATCGCGGACAGGGCAACGAGTGGACGATAGCACTGACGCGTGGGCTCACCGACGCCAACAATGCTCTTGGTGAAGAGAACGATATGCTCCGCAGCAGGCTTTTGCGGGCGATTCGGGAGATGTATGGCGTAACGGCTGCGGATCGGCGGGAAGAGTTGGCGATTTCACTGCTGAAAGATCCGCTGGCTGATGTTCGCCTGGCGGGTGCAAACGTGGTGGAGATGCGGATATCCTCCGGCGAGAAGATGAGCCCCCCATTGAAAGCCGCACTGGCAGACCTGCTCGCCGACGACGATTCGCGAGTACGCAGATCGGTGGCGTTGCTGGTTGCACACGACAGCGACAGCAATGCGTTGGCGAAGCTGATGGGACAGATGCGGCGAGAGGATGTGCTGGAGGTCAAGGAAGGCATTCTTGTGGCACTGGGGCAGATTGGCAGTTCGCAGGCTCTTGGCGTGGTTCTGAAGGAGATTCCAAGCCAGCATGATCGTGTCGCGGCAGCGGCGGCGGCCGCATTACGCCATATCGCAACGAACAAAACTCTAGAGGGCGAGGTGCTATCGAGGGCTACGGAAATACTCTCGCTTCGCTATCAGCAGGTGAGACCCGGTCCGTGCGTGGTAATGCTAAAGGAGGCTCTGCTTGGTGCGATGGGTGCGTTGAGGCAGAAGGTATTTGTTGGTCACGCATCGCAAGCGTTGGGAGATGCCAGCCCGGCTGTGAGGCTTGCAGGCGTAGTGGCGCTTGCGAATATCGGCGATGGTCTATCTGCCGACAAGATAGTTCCGCTGACGATGGACAAGGACCGCGGTGTGCGGCGTGCTGCTATTTCCGCATTGGGTTCACTGGCTGGGCAGAAGCATATTCGCATAATCATGGCCCGCACTGACATCGCTGTAGAGCCTGACGAAGAGGTTCGCAAACAGGCGTGGAATGTAGCCATGGCGGTGTTGTCGTCATCGACGGCAGAATCGCTGGCCGGTGAGTCTCGCAGGCTTGTTGGCAGGGCAGATGCGGTTGATCAGCAAATTGAGATACTCCGAATGCTCGTAAGTGCTCTGGACAAGACTTCCAGTTCCAAAGCGGTCGCGGCACGGAGGGAACTTGGCGATGCTTTGCTGGCTGCGTCGAGGCCAGCTCAGGCGGCCGGCGTTTTCAAGAAGGCGTGGGAAGATCTGGCAAAGGCGAAGGATCCCCAGGCCGGCGACGTGTGGCTGATGTGGATTGAGACTCTCGCCGCGTGCGACGATCCGACGGTTGCCAAGCTTGTTTTCGCACAGGAAGACAAGACCCTATGTGATAAGGCCCGCGATGGGCTTATCAAGCGAGTGAAGACGCAGCTTGACGCAGGCGACTTCACAAAGAGCATGTCACTCGGGCAGATTGTGGTGCGTGATCTCGGTCCCAAGCTCACCAAGGCCCAGACGGTAGCCCTGAACAAGCATATTGCCGAGGCGAAGGCAGTACAGGCGGCAGTGGACACGAAGATCGTCAAGAAACTCGTCGCTGATCTTGCAGGCAAGGATCCCGTCGTGCGTGACAAGGCGATCTCGCAGCTCAAAGGAATGGCGAACAAGGCCGTTGCTCCGCTGCTTAACGAGCTCAAACGCATCGTGAACGACGGCAAGGATGGCGATCCGCTTGAAGCGGCGATTCTGGGCGTGTTGAAGCAGATCGCAGCCAATTTCGACGGATATGACGTATCCGCCGCCAAAGCCGACCGCCTGAAGATGCTCGACAACTGGCTGAAGCTTCACGCCAGGTAGTTTTTTTGTAACTCTTCACCCATCTGCAGCGCTCAGGCAGGGGCGGTGGAGTTGATGTTGATTCGCCAAAATCTCGGCCCCCTGATCGAAAAATATTAAAAATCATGTGCACCAATTGTGTAACACAGGCGATTTGGCGCGTTGTTGGATGTTTCGTAAGCGTTAAGTGTCTGTTTCTCAGCCGGGTTGCATCGAAGAGCAAAATGGCGAGCGTTGTGCAGTAAATGCAAAATATGTTACACGTTGTCAGGATTTTGTGCCGGTTTCAGGCCTGCCTGCAAGATCCCGGGCACAATCGCATGCATCGTTTCAGGCGTCAGTGGTCAGTATGTTGGTATGTGAGTACGCACCGATGGCGGCCATGGCTCGGAGCCGGTTCAGGTCGCTACTGCCTTACCATATGGCTCTGTCTTTCACTACTCCCCCAAAACGCCGATTTGCGATTTCGAAGCATTTAATAGGGCGAATTCACATCGTAAGGGCGAATTCACATGGTGCCCCGCAAGACGTTGCGTCTTCAGCGGCCTCATTGTGTAGGCAAAGCAATAAAAGGTTCCTGACCCCTTTTTCCCTCTACTAAATCATCCCAAGCAATTGAATGCCATAATGGAATTCCAAAGGCATAACTAATGTCTATACAATCTGATACAGCTTATTTGCCTCTTTGCTGGGATTTCGGGACAAGGATGTCGAGGTATAATATCATGTTCTTGAATATATAATGAGCGGTAATAGCATAGTTTCCTATTGACACATTGTGTACTGTCATGTAACATACAACTATGGCATTAAACAGCGATACAGATACAGATACAGATACAGATTATTCCCCTCCGAGCCCATATGTGACCACAGAGATGCTCGTCACAGATCGGGTGGAAAGGGAGCTTCGTCAGGAAGTGAAGCGATTGCAGGGCAAATCCGGAGCGATGCTCCCTTCGCAATCAGATATTGCTACCCACCATCGTACCAGCCTGCGGGCAGTGCGGGATGCAATGGGCCGTCTCAAGCGTGATAAGCTGATTCGAACGATTCGAGGAAAAGGAACGTTCATTCTTGAGGAACCCAAAAAACTGAATAATGTTCTTTTGATCGCCAATGAACCTTACTATGACTTTCAAAATCTATGTGTGCGCATCTTTTCGAAATTGCTGAATAAACAGCACAGTTCCGCCAATCTTGTGTTCTCTCAGAATCCTGCTGGCGAGTGGGATGAGATTCTGCAACATCGCGATAATGTTTGTGGAGCAATTGTCATTAGTAAGTATTCACGCGACATGCTCTGTTACCTTGCTCGCAGAAGTGATATCCCCATCGTTTGTATCAGCGATTTGGCCGAACCGCATCGAGGACCGGCTGTCTGCGATACCGTCCTGCCACGCTGGTGGGCATTGGGGTATCGTTGCGTGGAATATCTTGTTCGCCAGGGTCACGAGCGGATTGCCTTGCATAGTTGGGAGCTCAACAAGTCCAACGGCCAGGAGGTGTTGCGGGGTTACTACGATGCCTTGCACGCCCACGGCTTGGACTCGGATCCCGATTACATTCTCGACAACCCCGTCGATTCCTACGACGAGAATCCCGCGGAATGGCACGCGGCCGGTGAGGAGGCTCGCAAGCGTCTCTTGCGATGGGCCGATTCGAAAGATGCTCCCACCGCACTGGTTCATGGCGCCAGCCACGAACTACCCCTGCGTGATATGCTGGAGCATACGCTTAAGAATCATTTTGCGCCCGATGCCGTTGTCGGCTATATCTACAAGGAACAGCTTCCTCTTGGGTATATGGGGCGTACTGATATGAATTTGGTCTGTGCAAGCCTCGAAGGAGTTGCGCAGCGGGCGTTAGAGTTGCTCCATCGCCCCCGCACCAAAGAGTCACCCTGCATTCAGGAATCTCGGGAAGAAATCTTCCTCTGCGAACGCCGCGATGGCGTGTGGAAGAGGGAGTCCTTTCCTGGGTAGAGACAACAAGACGCATCGATTTGTAATAGAGAACACACGGAGAAATGCATCCATGTGTTTACGAGGAATTGGATAACGAGAAACCATCATTTCAACAACCATGACGAAAGGAAACAGAGAGGAATTGGATAACGAGGAACCATCATTTTAACCATGCTAGAGGAGACAAGAATGAAGAAGCTAATGAGAATTGGTGTTGGTGTGATGCTGACGGTGGTCGCCAGCCTGTCGCTGTGTGCCCATGCCGAAGTATATGATGATTTTAACGATGACGGCACTTGGGTGCCTCCTACCGGAACCAGTCCCAGTGGAAAGTGGACCTACAGTTACGGCGGCAATCCCAGTTGGGCCCCACTGCATCAAAGCGGTGGCGTATTGAAGATGAGCACCGTCGCCGATCCCGGGCATTCCGTGACAAGCACGCAATCCTGGGATATGCCGCAAAATCCAGGCGAGTCGGTTGCGTTCGAATTCAAGATGTCCAACTTGACGTTTAATGGATCGAGCTCTTTGAAAATGCACACAATCAGGATCGTTGGTGATGTGTATAGTTTCAGCGTACACACGGCTTGGGCAGACAATTACTGGCACTTGCAGGATGATTGGGGCTTAACAACCAGCGTAGCCATTCCGTCGAATGAAACTTGGCGGATTATTCGTATTACGTTTTCTGAGACCGATACGGGAAAGACATGGACGACCGAATTCGAAGATGCTGCGGGAAACAACCTGGGCACATATGGCCGTAATTTGCATGACGGTGTGGCCTGGACGAATATGTGGAAGAATACATCTGCTCAAGTCCAGATGTCTTCAGGGTTTGGCCGGGCGAAGTATGATTATGTAGATGTAGCAGTGGTTCCTGAACCGGCGACACTGAGCATCTTGGCTGTGGGATCATTTTTTGCGATTCGACGACGTCGTCGATAGTGTCGATAATGACATAATGTGGTGAAACAACGGGTTGTCATGAATCGATGGCCCGTTGCTTCATCAATTTGGGTCAGGAACCTTTTATCCACAACGCAATCACCGCAACCATTTAATAGGTATTGTGTCCCCGGATTCCATCCCCGGATTCCAGATTCTTTGGTATCATGAAGCAGACGGGGTCTGCCCTGCGCGTTTTGTCGCGTTTTCGGGGCAAGATCGGCAATTGCGGCCCATAGGCATTCGAAGTTGTTTCGGAGTTAACGATGAACAGATCGACCACATTTCGTCCAAGAGCAGGTTTTACGTTGATAGAGCTGCTCGTAGTGATCGCGATAATCGCGATACTTGCCTCGCTGCTCTTGCCCGCGGTTGCGAAGGCCAAGTCACTGGCGCAGGTTACGGCTTGTACATCGAACCTGCGGCAGTTTGGGCTCATGACGCAATACTACGTGAACGACTGGAATGGTTCCCTGCCGAACTACAGGAGTAATGGCAGCCTCGTGTATACATTCAATGCGTATCTGGATGGGCCCTACGCTACCACCGTATTAGCTGAAACCGCCTCAGGATCGCAACTGAGGTGGATTTCGGAGGTTTGGGTTTGCCCAAATCACCCAGCGCCCGTATGGCAGGCGAATCCATCCTACGCAGTCAACGGGGCTTCGATGCACGGCGGGAAGTTCTGGTGGGCCGGGACGTTCAGTCAGGCCAAGTCCAGCGATATACCAGAACCATCGCTCAAGCTATGGATGACAGAGGGGACGTATACTGGACCATCAGGCGAATACGTATCTGACGGTACGGTCGATTACACTAACTTGGTGTGGATTGATACTCCCCGACGTTGGCGGCAAGACTGCTTTCCTCACGTGGTGGGGGTACCGGGCCAGCAGGTGAGTTACCGTCATGATATGAGCGCCAATATCCTCACGTTCGACCTGCACGTCGAATTCCTGCCCTACAGCGAAATTGAGAAGACCAGCAAGTACTGGCAATGGTAGGAGAGTCATTGCCGCTAAGGACAAGGCAATCGAATCTGATCTCCATACCCATTCTTTTGTGTTTGGGATTGCTTAGTCGTTTGGCCGTTTGGTCGTTTAACCCCAACGGGGCCTGCCCGCCGGATAGGAGGGTGGCAAGCAGTTAGCCGGGGTTGAGCGAAGCGAGCCCCCGGAATGGAGCTCAAAAAACATTAGAACCCCGCAAGGGGTGGCCAGAGAAGCTTTGCGGTGGGTTGGATGCCTGATAGCTGGGTAACTCTTGTGTCGAATATTCATACCGATTCGCAATCGCAGCATCTCCCCCGGCCCTAACGGCAACAACATAAACAGCAGACATGAATCTCGCCGTAACACAATTTCAGTGTTCGTTTTGCATAAGGAAATCATTCGATGCCCATGAAGAATCTTCGTTGCCCGTCAGCCCTTTGGATTGTTACGTTTTGTGGAACACTGTTCACTGCGGCAACGGCGTCTTACGCGGCGGCCGGCCCGGATATTGCATTGTCCGGCAAGCTCACTGGCGCACCCATAATCTTTCGCGATCAGGCATTTCTCGGCAAGGCCATCGTCAAGAATACCGGCAAGACCGCATGTTCCGGCGGGCTGTACATTCGCCTGACATCCCGCAAGGGCTTTTTGAGGATCATTGATTCCCGATTCACCATCAAACCCGGCGAAACCAAGCGCTACGATGTGAAGTTGCCCGGCCACAATTTCGATGGCGAAGGCGGGACGCTTGAACTGATCTATCGCCTTCTTCCCAAGACAGATACCGTTCTTGCCAAACACCAGCTCAACGTTCGCCCGACCCCAGCGATCCGGCTGGGTCAAAACTTCCTGGCAAACGCGAGCTTTGAACTCGACCGCGTATTTGGCGGTACAACGCTGGGCCACTTCGACATCTACATGGTACGCAACGGGTGGAGTGGTCCGGGTTCATGGCGGCCGATGGCAACCGATGGGTGGTGGCTGGACCATGGCGACGCGCAGCAGGCTCAGTTTTCTAAACAAGCCCATAGCGGTACGACCTGTCTTCGTCTGGATGCGAGTGCCAAGGCGGTTTCGGTAGTGTCATCTCTGGGGCGATATGTCCCTGCCGGCGAGTACACGCTCAGTGCATATGTCAGAACAAAAGGCGCAAAGGGCAAGCTGCAGTTGGACTTTGTTACGGGTGTCAGGCAGGCCAAGGTCAAGCAAGCGAACAGACATGCGGCCGTAGATCTGCCCGCCGATGCCAAGGATTGGACGCGGGTATCGTTGAAGCTCACGAGCAACGGCGTCCTTCAGCCCTTCGTGCATATCACGGCTACGTCCGGCACGGTGGAAGTTGATGACGTGCAATTGGAGCTTGGCTCGGTTGCGGGGGCATTCAACGTGCGTCCGGCAGAGCTCCTTCGGCTGTCATTTGACGGTATCAAGGACGCCGATATGCCAAAGTGGATAACAACCAGCAGG
>CBDUQP010000083.1:0-16461 GCA_965369385.1 uncultured Phycisphaerales bacterium | reverse complement strand
CGCACACCACGTGCCACTGCGGCTTGTCTCTTGCCGGCCACTGTCTTGCAAATGGCAGAACAGTTACCAAAAAAGAACGCCCAAGCCAGAAGCCCGGGCGTCATGATTTATTGTTGCATATCTTTGAACGACTACGATCCGGTGAGTTCTCGGAAAGCAGCCAGCAGTTTTCTGGTAATCTCGCCGGCGATTCCGCTACCTATGCTGGCCGAGTCGATTTTCGTTACCGCAATTACCTCGGCGGCCGATCCGGTAAGGAAGCACTCATCTGCAACGCACAGGCGCTGAGGCGTGATAATCTCTTCCGACACCTCAAGGCCCATCTTGCGGGCAAGCTCTATCACAACTCGGCGAGTAATTCCGTTGAGAATGCCCATCGACAACGCCGGCGTTACCACCTTGCCATCTTCCACGATAAAGATGTTGTCGCCTGTACCTTCGGTAACATTGCCATCACTATTCAACATTATCGCTTCGCCAACGCCCGCATCGAGCGCTTCTATTTTTCCACGAATATTGTTGAGGTAGTTAAGGCTCTTGACCTCTGGATCAAGCATGTTCGCCGAGCATCGAACAGTCTTGGCGATGATAACCGCCATACCGTGCTCGTACATTTCCGGCGGATATAGTGCGATATCATCAGAAATGACAATAACACTGGGAGTCATGCAGTTGAACGGATTCAACCCCAAAAGCCCAACACCACGGGTAACTAATAAACGAATATATCCATCCGTGCGATCATTAGCCTTGAGCGTGGCATACATCGCATCGACTATTTCCTGCTTCGTCTGCGGAATTACCAGGCGAATGCGACGGGCAGACTCAAACAACCGCTCCACGTGTGCGTCGCACTGGAAAATCTTACCGTTGTATATGCGAATGCCTTCAAATACGCCATCGCCATAGAGAACGCCATGATCATAGACGCTGATTTTCGCGTCTTCCTTCTCGACAAGTTCGCCATCCAGCCAGACCTTCATATGACCGCTCCTCTAGTGTTTCAGCCCGGCGACACTGACGGATTCAGATGTGCGTAAGTTCTTGCTTACCTAACACTGCTGACAATTTGCCGCCCATCGCTCTATCCGTGCCGGATTAACCGGGACTTACGGTTCCGTATCATAGTTTCCAATCGCCATACTGGCAACATAACTTTAGCTCAAAGCACCCGACGCCCATCGGCCTGAACCGAAGAAGTGTTTTGCGATATATCTATCCGTTAATGTGAGGATTTGCAAAACTTGGGTTTGCCATGGACCACCATGTTTGCCAAAATGGCGACTCCTGTTAGAAAGGATGGCCCAGACGTGTCAGACGAATTGAGAATACTGGTATTAACCGACTGCCACCACCAAGCGGGGTCCGTATACGACCCGGCAGTAACATTAAGGCGTACGGATCTCGGCTGCGAAATTGTTAGAAAAGCCATTGAAGATGCCAAAGCCAAAGGTGGTTTCGACGCTATCTTCTTACTGGGAGACCTCTTAAACAATGGAACTCGCGACATCGCCAAGCAGGAACTCGCCGAAATACGCGCCCAGATCGAAGAAGCCCTCGGCGATCTGAAGGTGCCCATACTCGTGGTGCCCGGCAACCATGACGGCGATGCGGGCCGCCTGTTTGATATATTCGACTCTTCCGCAGGCCTGCATGAGATTGGCGGATACAGGTTCGTGGTATTCGCCGATCCCTACGCAGAAGGCGATTTCTGCACACGCACACAAGCCGATCGCGACCTCCTGCAAACAATCGCAAGCCAGGACGGCGGGCCGATAATCGCCCTGCAGCACAATCCCATAGATCCCGCGATCACAAAGTATGACTACCCGTTCATGCATACCAATCGCGATGCGATAATGGAAGATTATCGACGCGCCGGCGTAATGCTCTCAATCAGTGGGCACTTTCATCTGGGACAGGACCTGCACACCACCAACGGCGTGCAGTATCTGACAATCGAATCGCTCACCGACCCGCCCTTCTGCTATGGCGTTGTCACTCTGCGAGGCACAGAAGTGTCAACCGAGCGGCGAGTGCTACATGTGCCTGGAAACACAAGAGTTGTAGATACGCACGCCCACAGTGAATTCGCCTACTGCGCATCAGATACCTTCGCCGAAGGAGCCACCATGCGGGCCCGGGCGTTGGGCCTGTCGGGCATATGCATCGTAGAGCACTCCGGGCAACTGTATTTATCCAGCCAGGATTTCTGGGCTGCGAATCACGTATTCAAACCAGGATGCCTCCGGGACAATCCCGATTCCCGAATGGCCGAGTTCCGCCGCAAAATGGAGCCCATGCGGAGTGATTTTGTGCGTATCGGCATGGAAGTGGAAGTGGCTGTCGATGGTTCGATGACGCTGCTGGACGAGGATCGCGAGTGGATAGACCTGATAGTAGGCGCGGTACACTGGCTGGTTGACGGCAAAACCGACCGAACCGATGCCGAGACCATCGCCGCGTTCATGAAGAGCACCGAGATGGTCCTCGCCTGCGATGTGGACATATTGGCACATCCCTGGCGATTTTTCGTTCGCAAGAAACAACGCACGCCGTCCGAGTTGTATGCAACGCTCGCCCAGATGCTGGCTGACACCAACACCGCAGCAGAGATCAATTTCCACACCAACTCACCGGGCCCGGCATTTTTCGCCGAGTGCATCGAGCGCGGCGTGAAGATATCGCTCGGTTCGGACGGCCACGCACTGTGGGAAGCGGGCCTGTTCTCTCGCCACCTGAATGTCCTTTACCAAGCCGCAGGCACCACCGACATAAACGATCTGCTCTTGTTCTAGTTTTTTTTACCGGAGACGGGTCGATTCTCAGTACTCGTAAATCGTTGCCTGCCCGCTATCGCGGCCAGGTTGCCATCGATCGTCTATTGCTCTGACAGAGCACGAGTTATTGCGGATCATGCAACGGCTTTGCGTGCAGGGGCCTGCGATAATTGGTAGAGTGGTGCCGATCATCAGGCGGTAATCCGTAATACTTCGCCTGCGATATGGCCAGTGCGCAATGAGAACCATCACGCTGGAAATCCTGGGAAACGACAGCCCCTTCCTTTTGGCGGGGCTATTGGGGGCTATTGCGCTCATTCTGCTGGCGGTTGGCGTGTGGCATCTGGTTCGGCGGCATCGGCAGGTGCGATACGGCGTAATCTGCCTGTCCGCGGCGATTGGGCCTGTCGGTTTTGTGCCTGCAATGTTGATTGACGCCCACCTGCACTATCGCCGCGGCGATAAACCCGGCGGGCGACTGGCATATGTGCTCGCGGTGGTCACTGCGGCGATTACCACACTGGCGGCTGGCGGCGTGGTGGCATCGGGTAATTCGCCGGGCGTTTTCTGGATGACTGCGCTGGCGATAGAGGTAACAATCGCCATTGGCGTTTTCTACTCGGCGATATACACATATCTGGGCCTGGTGAAGCTTGTAACGCTCATGCTTCTCAGATCGCTGACTATCGTCGCGTTCATGCTGCTGCTGTTCAAGCCCGTGATAGCAATAACGGTGGGAGCTTCGCAAGCAAAACCGACATTGCCCATACTGGTGGACGCTTCGCAATCTATGTCTGTTCGCGATGGCGCTGCCGCCACCAGATACGCACGCGCCACCGAAACACTGGCAGCACTTTCCAGACAAATAGACGAACACTTCAACGCGGCGTGGTATACGTTTGCCACAAGCCTCACACGCTCGGACTCCGCCGACGCGCTCAAGCTGATTCGCCCCACGGGCGCAGGTGCCGCCAAAACAAACATCGCCACCGCCATCAGAACAACCGCCGCCGACCACGCAAGCGCCAACGTGCCCGGGATAATCCTGCTGACCGATGGCAATGCAAGCAATGCCGATTCTGCCGTGGTGCAAGCCGCGCGCAAGACCGGTGTCCCAGTCTATCCCGTCCCAATCGGCAGCAGCAACCAAGCCGACGCATCACGCCCCAATGTCGAAATAGTCTCCGTGCAAGCTCCCTTCGAAGCTGCCAAGAACAATATCACGAACATCACCGTGCAAGTCGCTATTACCGCCCTGCCAAATTGGCCGGTTGATATCAGCCTCGAAGAACTCCCCAGCCGCCGGGTTGCGGCGATGGCGATGCTGTCGACCGGCAAAACACACGAGACGCTCACCGCCAAACTGAAGTACCGCCCTGAAGACATAACAAGCCCCGCAAACGGTGCTGATATCAGGAAGCTCAGGATCGTCGTTCGCCCACATCCCAAAGAGACCTCCACAAGCGACAACGAACATGAACTGCATCTCCTCATAACGCAGCCGCGAATCCGAGTGATCTACGTGGAAGGCTCCATGCGCCCGGAATACAAATTCCTTAAACGCACACTTGATAGCGATCCAAACGTGCAGTTCATGTCGCTTGTGCGGTTGAGTGGGACGAACTTCTCCGCTTACGGGAGCATAGAAGGCAAAACGCTGCTCCGCCTGCCAACTACGAACGAAGACTTCGACCTGTTCGATGTGCTTATACTTGGCGATCTCGACAAGACCTACCTCGGCGACGCGCGCATAGCGAGGATTGCCAAGTTTGTTCGCGACGGCGGCGGGTTGCTGATGATCGGCGGCATGAACAGCTTTGGTCCGGGCGGATATGGGGGAACTGAAATTGAGAAAATCCTGCCCGTTCTGCTCGGTGATCGCCACCAGCAACAGGATTCCACCGAATTGCTCCCACTGCTCACCGCTGCTGGCGTTAGACATGCAATCTTTGATGGCATCGCCGAGTACTTCCTTCGGCCGGGAGGCACCGTGCCGTCGGGCGAGAGAGGAGCGCTACCGTCTCTGCGTGGATGTGTATCTGTTGTGAAATCTCGCCCGGGCGCAAATCTGCTGGCGATACATCCCACTCGCAGAAACCCCGCCGGACCACTCGTGATACTCGCAACGCAGCAGTTTGTGGGCGAAGGGCGCTCAGCCGCATTCACGCCCGATACCACTTGGTTGTGGTACATGAAGATGCGAGGCCGGGGCCAGGCGAGCCCATACCACCGGTTCTGGGGGCAACTCATCAGGTGGCTTGGCGGAAAGGGAACCCGTACGAAAACTTCTGAACCGTCAGTTCTCGCCAGGAGCGAAAGATCGCACAGTAAGACAGGCGACAAGATCAGCATTGTCGCCAAGGTGCTTAACTCCAATGGTGTCGCTGCGACTTCCGCGCGCGTTACGTGCATCTTGAGGAAGCTTGATCTTGATAGCGCCGATAGCAACACCGGTGGCGCGGCTATGGCATATAATGGTGATTCCGGAGTATTTGAGTGCAGCTCACTTCGGCCGCCCTCAGCAGGCACATACGTGGCAAAGGTTATTGCCCACGATACACAAACCGACAAACCGCTTGGCAATGATGAGCTGACTCTGCACGTCGCGCAGCGTTCGGACGAAATGGACAAACTCGCGTGCAACGAGAAATTGCTGCAACAGCTTGCCGACCGCTCTGGCGGAAGATACACGATGCCGGCAAAACTTGGCGACCTGATATCCTCACTAGCCCGCAAAGACGAAGCCAAACGCAGCCAGGGCCCACAGATCACAAATTACATGATTTATAACTTTGCGGGCTTGTTTGTGCTGATCGTGATAGTCGCCACCACCGAGTGGGCCCTGCGGATACGCTGGCGATTGCATTAGTTTGGCACACTGAAAGACATATCCCAAGCCTGCCTCCCGGGATACATCGCTCATAACAACAAGCCAAACAAGAACTCACAATCGTTGACCGCGACGGTTGACATCAGGTACAATGCATGCCTGCTGAGGAACCCCGATAAATGCCGGACAACACCACCATCCACCACACAAGTAAGGCGAGCTCGCGAACCGATCTCACAGGACGCTACATCGGCTTGCTGGTTTCGATACCTTGCTGGGTTGTGCTGGGCATTGCCTGGTCGCTCACCCCCAACGCTGCGGGCTATGGAACGCACAAAGCCCTGGGCCTGCCGCCATGTTCGTGGATAGCGACAGACGGTATTCCCTGCCCCACCTGCGGGATGACTACTTCGGTTGCGGCCTGGGCGCGAGGAAACGCGGTTTTGGGATTGAAGGCCCATCCGTTTGGCCTGGCGATTTTCGCTATCGTCGTCGCCGGGGCCCTGGCGGGAACAGCGCAAATGCTCACGGGCAGGAAGCTTGTCGACCAGATTAGATTTAGCTGGTGGTGGCTGATTGTTATTGCTGTAGGTATACTGTCCGGCTGGGGTATCAAGCTGGCGATAGGATATTCCTGTGGAGTATATCCGCTGCATTAGGGATGAACCTGCGTACTGTTAGACTCGTTGGTTTCGACGTAAGAAACCACCGGGCTTCCGCAATAGAAATGATGTCAGATGGTAACCTGGCCGCTGCGGGGGACAGGCAAGAATTCGCGTACTGCCACACTTGTTGGTTTCGCCGTAAAAAAATAAGAAGGGAGCAAACCGAACATGCCAAGAACCACTCTCCTGCTGCTGATGTTGATCGCGATGCCACTTTCCGGCTGTCGTGCGATGGGGTATCTGGGATATGTATTCTTCCCCGGAACCGGCAACCGCAAAGTAAAGGCCGAATGCACCAAGATGAACGACCACAGCGTCGCGGTGATTGTCTATGCCGATACGAACACGCAGTATGTGCATCCAAATGCACAGGGTGATCTGACGACGCTCATATCGTCTGAGTTCCAGAACAAGCTGAACAACGTCACCCCTTTGGATTCGGATACCATCATGATCTTCCAAAGGAGCAACCTGAACTGGGTTGAGATGGACAAGACCGAGATCGCCAGCAAGCTGAATGTGGATTACGTACTGTTCGTCTCGCTTGTGGAATTTGCGACGACACAAGCGGAATTTAATGACCTCTTGCAGGCCAGAATCACCGGCGAAGTGACGCTCTACAAAGCCGGCGTCAAAGAACGCCAGGCGTCTGTGTGGCAAGGAAGACCCATCCAGGTAAAATTCCCGAAAACCGAGACCGTGCGACAGGGCAACAACGAATACCAGTTCCGCCTGATAGCGATGAGGATGTTTGCGGACAAGGTCGCCAAGAAATTCTACAATCATGAGGAAAAGCCCAAATGATACGCACTACCACTTTGGCGGCAACAATCCTGTTGATTACGATGATCGCGTGCGGTGGGTGCGCTGCAATCTCCTTCACCGTAGCCGCATTCGCACCGCCGCAAACCCAACTGGCCGCCTTTGAACTGCCGAAAGACAAAGTCGTGCTCGTTTTCATTGACGATCTCGAAAATCCCGTCGACTATGAAACGCTCAAACACGATCTCACGAAAGGCATCAACCAGAGACTCATCAAATCAACCGACGTCAAGAAAACGGTGCGATATGAAGACCTCTTCAGACTCATTGCCTCCAGACCCGATTTTAACAAGCTTGGCGTCAACCAGGTCGCCAAACAGTTGAAAGCCGATATCGTTGTTTACGTATCGATAGACAGCTTCTCTCTCAGAGAAAGCAGCAATATCAACCTGTGGCACGGAAAGCTCGCTGCCACCGTTCGCGTAGTGGATTCCCGCGGAAAACAGCTCTGGCCGACGGATCTTTCCAACGGACTGAAAATACCCGACGTCGTCATGCCTCAACAGGTCAACAATTCACCAACTTACGGAGTTACGCTCTGTAACGAGATGGCAGAAATAATGGCAGACCGGATCGCCAAGCTTTTCTACTCGCATTCGTTGCCTCGAAAACACCTGGGCGAGAAGTAAATCCCGTCAGGCCGCTATTTCGCGAAGTTGAATTCATGCCGACAAGTTGCAGACGCCCGATGCGCGTGTATAATGCTCTGAACCCTGACCAGGCGGCTTGGCGCGACTTCTTGCCAAAACAAGCCACCGCAACTGAACTAAATAAGGATATAACATGAGCGATTGCGACAAATGCGGATGTGGTTGCGGTATGACCGCACGCGTGAAGGAAGTTCTCGAGACAATTCGTCCGCTGCTACAGGCAGATGGTGGCGATATCGAACTGGTAGGCGTGGATGAAGAAACCGGCGTGGTCTCCGTTAAGCTCCAGGGCGCATGCAGCGGTTGCCCAGGTGCGGCGATGACTCTCAAAATGGGTGTTGAAAGACGCCTGCAGGAAGCAATTCCGGAAGTTACCGAAGTTGTCCCCGTCCAGTAAATGAAATTGCCGACTCACCGCGGACGGCGATTGCCTGTGCGCGAGGAGTCCGGTAGAAAACCGCCATGGTGGCAGTTTATATGCTCCTCATTCTCGATAACTACGACAGCTTCACCTATAACCTCGTCCACCGCATCGGCGAACTGGAACTGGGTAGGGAAATCAGGGTCGTCCGTAACGATAAGATCCTTCCAGAACAAGCCGAAGACGAACTGAAGCCCACGCACCTGATAATTTCCCCAGGGCCCTGCACGCCAAACGAAGCCGGCGAAAGCATGAACTTCATTCGCCATTTCCACGGTAAGATTCCCATCCTCGGCGTCTGCCTGGGACATCAGTGCATCGGACAGGTCTTCGGAGCCGACATCGTTCGCGCGCCCAGGCTCATGCACGGTAAGACCAGCGAAATTCGCCATGACAACGCGGGC
Source organism: uncultured Phycisphaerales bacterium (assembly GCA_965369385.1). Classification (GTDB taxonomy): domain Bacteria; phylum Planctomycetota; class Phycisphaerae; order SM23-33; family SM23-33; genus CBDUQP01. The sequence goes on along the minus strand of CBDUQP010000083.1, from coordinate 7,889 downwards.
GTCTTCAGTGGACTGCCAAATCCCCTTACAGCAACACGTTATCACAGTCTCATCGTCCAACCGGAAAAGCTCGACAGCGACTTCGTGCAAACTTCCTGGACCGTCGATCACGAAGAACTCATGGGCATTCGAAGCCGCACGCAACCCACCGAAGGTTTGCAGTTCCACCCAGAGAGTTTCCTCACCAACGATGGGCATGCAATGCTGAACAATTTTCTGAACCTTTAATCCTTGCCCGCCAGAACCAAAGGATTTGCTTGCTCCAGAAACATTGCCTAGCCTAGCCGAATCTACCGAAAATCCCAGAACGACCTATGACAAACAAAACCGTGCGAGGCATCCTGTTCGATCTTGGCGAGACACTGATTGATTTCGGTAAAATCAATATTGGACAGATGTTCCATGCCGGAGCGCTTCTGGGCTACGAATATCTCAAACAGCTTGACCAACCCGTCCCCACCTTCCGAACATATGTTTTCAAGCAATTCCTGGCCGTTCGCTGGAACTGCCTGAAGAGTTTCTTCGCCAAACGTGATTTCTGCGCATCTGTTGTGATCGAAGAACAAGCACGCAAGATGGGCCAAACACTAACAGATGAACAAGTTATGCACATAGCCTCGCTGTGGTACGCGCCGCTGCGGGATGCAAGCACAGTAGAGCCCCACCTGGCGGAAATGCTGGCGACGATGGCGGCCAGTGGGATGAAACTCGGCGTGGTCTCCAACACGTTCATTCCGGGCGAGGTGCTCGATGCACATCTTGAACAGGAACGCATGCTGGAATCACTCGATGTGAGGGTCTATTCCTCGCAAACCGGCTACCGTAAGCCTGATAAGCGTATATTTGATAAGGCCTTGTCCGAAATGGGACTGCCTCCACACGAAGTGATGTTCATCGGCGACAAGCTCAAACCAGATATCTATGGATCCAGACAAGCCGGCCTGATACCCGTGCTGAAAGATCCCACAGGCAGATGGGACAACGCGCGCATAAAACCGGATCACTCTATCCGAAAAATGGCTGATTTGCCGGAAGTGCTTAAGAAATATGGCGTTCAAGCTGCGACATAAGGTCCGCTACAGGACAATCCAAGCGCTTGCAAACACTACAATTGCCGCCGCCACGAACAAAAACACTTCACTCAAGTTGGTTACCGCATCATTAATCCGTTCCATGATTCAAATCCTATCTTCCCAAGCCACGATCCCAACACTATATCGACCAACCAGAGACCATTCTTGAATCTCAACTGGCCCAAACACACCTCAATCGCGGGGAAGGAACACAGGTACCCAAAGGTTTTTGGCTGAAAACAAACCAAGTTGATCCCCATCGGTTACAGAGAAGTGAACCGCACAAACTCGTCGAAAAACTCCCCCTCGCACCCCTCGCCTGAGCATATTAAGCAGAACCCAGGCACCCAGCGCAGGCAAGACCAAACGCCGCTATCCCCCAAAAGTGAATCGACGCCTAGAAAACCGCTCGGGCGATGTCCTGGGCGAATGCCTGGGCGGCTTGGGCCACCGCTTTCTTCCAATCCAAGCCGGCGTATTGGGCCTTCTGATGAGCGAAGAGCACCGAGCGACTCGCGTTCACTATCGCGCCCGTTCCGTCAGACTTGAACGATGCAGCACAATCGCTGGCGCTTGCTCCCTGTGCACCATAACCGGGCACCAGGAATATCTGTCTGGGCATTACCTGCCGCAAATGCCTGGCCTGCTCCGGATACGTAGCCCCAACAACAGCGCCCACGCGGCTGTAGCCCGAACTGCCGATGAGCCGCTCGTCATCACCGATGGCCTTCACCTGCTCCGCCATATGCTCATAAATCGGCTTGCCTTGAGACACCAGATCCTGAATCACCACAGCCGACGGGTTCGAAGTTCGGACCAGCACGAAGATACCCTTACCGTCTTCGTCGCCTTCATCCAGGAACGGGAAAATGCCATCGCTGCCCAGATAACCGTTTATGGTTACTGAATCGACAGCATTTCTTCCGCCCAGATGCCCCTTGGCATAGGCCTCTGCCGTCGAGCCTATATCATTGCGTTTGACATCGCCTATGACCAGTAAATCCAGTTGTCTGGCCAACTTAACTATTTCATAATAGAGCTCAATGCCTTTGTCGCGATATATCTCGAAGTACGCGATTTGGATCTTGATCGCCGGTACGATGGGCTCAACGAGCAGCAGGACCTCTCGGCAGAATTCGCGAATCGCGGCTATTTCGTCTCCGCCGGCGGCCTTGCGAATGGAGTCAGGAATGCGATCGTAAACTGGATCAATTCCCACACAAACCGGTGCACGTTTCCTGGCAATCGCCGCGATCAAGTCGTCTGCAAAATGGCCGCTCATCGTAGAATCCTTTCATTTCCGCACGTTTGGGCCCTCAGAATACGGTTTCAAACGCCGAAAGGAAAGCATCATCCCATCCAACAAATCCATAGAAAACAGGGAGTACAAGGTGGAAATAGCGTCCCGTGTCCGCAGGGCCGTCATCGTGTGCAAATGGCTGACGGAGCAAAAAAGTCGTGCCCGCAGCTTCCGAACTGCCCCGCAAGACGTTAGAATACCTCCTTTGTGACAAAGTAACGAAACCGTAAACAATATAGCAGGACCGAGCGATGGCAAAACTGAACCGGAAAATCTGTGGCAAGGCGTTTGTGGTTGGTGACAATATCGATACCGACCAGATCATCCCTGCAGAATTTCTCAGCTACAATCCAGCCGACAGCGAAGAGCGCAAATTCTTCGGGCATTACGCAATGAGCGGCGTTCCGCCGGCAGAGGCTGGCCTGCCCAAGGGCAATACGCCATTTATCGTGGGCGAAGAATTCTCCAGCGAGTTTGCGGTAATCATCGGCGGCAGAAACTTCGGATGCGGCAGTTCACGGGAACACGCTCCCTTGGCCATCGCCGAAGCTGGCTGCCACATGGTGGTGGCCGAAGGCTATGCCCGCATCTTCTACCGCAACAGCATCAATGGTGGCTACCTCGTCCCCACTGAGACTACGGTGCGTCTGGTGGACGAAATCTCCACGGGCGACGAAGTGGAAGTTGATACCGAAACCTGCGTGCTGAAGAACACAACTTCCGGCAAGGAATACAAGCTTGAGTCGCTAGGCGACATCGCGCCGATCATCGAAGCCGGCGGCGTGTTCGATTACGCCAGGGCATCGGGCATGCTCTAAGCCGGCGGCCTAATGCTCCTGCTGGAAATTGCTCACCCATGAAAGACGTCGACAAGCTCAGCATCCGCCAAGCACCTGACGGCGCCATCCTGGCGGTGAAGGCAGTTCCAGGCTCGAGTCGTGACAAGGTCAGTGGAGCGCTTGGGGACAGGCTGAAGGTCACCACGTCTACCGCGCCGGAAAAGGGCCGCGCCAACCAGGCTATCGCCAAAACTATCGCCAAAACGCTCAAGTGTGATAAGCGCAATGTTGAGATAGTGTCTGGACTTACCAATCCGCAAAAGGAATTCCTGATTCGCGGAGTTTCCCCAGAGGAATTGCGAGAAATGCTGGGCAGATTGTAGCCGGGCCCGGGATTAGCCACCGATGGTTTCGCGGGAGAAAGATTACTCCGCTGCGATTCGGCGATCAAATACCTGCTTGGCGATAGTGGTATCACGACGCTTCTTGCTCTTGGCGAGGAATCTTTCTATCGCAGCCGGTTTGCCCGCATCAACGAGATCTCGCAAGTCCGCAAGATCTTCCGCAAACGCATCAAGTGCCGAAAGCACCGGTTCGCGATTGGTCACAAGAATATCACGCCACATTTCGGGATCGCCGCTGGCAAGGCGCGTCGTATCGCTGAAACCTGTCGCCGACACATCCAGTTCCGAACGGCTTGGCAGGAGCATGAGCAAACTTGCCAGAACATGCGGCAAGTGCGACACGCGGGCGACTGCCTTGTCATGACTTCCCGGCCTCATGCGAATCACGTTCATTCCCAACACTCGCCAGAACTCTTCAACGCATTGTGCCGCCGCTACGGGTGTGCGGCTGGTGGGGGTTATTATGCATGTCGCGCCGCTGAACAAATCACCGCGTGAGGCATATGGGCCCTTCTGCTCACTACCGGCCATCGGGTGGCTTCCCACAAAGGGCCCGCCCTTGCCAAGGATTTTTTCCGCCAAACGAACAACCTGTCCCTTGGTGGAGCCCACATCGGTGACGATTGTCCGCTTGGGGTCTATGATTGGAGCGATGGAACGCAGGTGTTCTTCGAATGCGCCCACAGGCGTGGCGAGAATCACCAGGTCGGTATCGCCCACACACTCAACCGCATCCATGTGGGCGGTATCGATCGCGCCAATTTCCATGGCAGCGTCGAGGCTGCTTTGTCTGCGTCCAACGCCGGCCACCACGATATCCGGATCGTACGCCTTCAGCGCCAACCCTGCCGATCCGCCCAGCAGCCCTACGCCAACGATTGTTATGTGCTTGATGTGCTCTATACTCATGACTTGCAGCAAGATTATTCGAATGTGGTGCGTTAATCAACAGCATGTGACAATGTCTTGCCAATTCCTCCGATTCGCCGTCGCCTGGCATCGTCTGGAGAAACGCTTGATAACGCCAGCCCAAGGCGTATGATCTCTGCTTGTTACACACTGGAGAAAATATGGCATCGTTCCGTTTTAATGTAGCCAGGATCAAGGGCTGTCCCGAACCGCAGAAGATAGCCGAGGCGATGGATGAATTCGGCTTGCCCGAGAATGACGAGTACGGGATTCTCGATTACTCGGTAACAGACAAGGTCCTGTTCGCGACGGTCGTTCGCCGGACTCATCAGGCGATTCAATGTCTGGACGCCGAAAACAAAGAGATTACCGTTGCGCCTGTGGAGAAGGTGGTTTCCTATCCCTTCGCCGTCAAACCGCATCAGGAATTGCTGGAAATCTACTCTGGAGCAACCACCTCCATCGAGCAGATCGGCTTGTTCTTTGCCGGCAGCCTGGCGTTTCCCACGGTTACCGAGCATATCGAGATCGATATTCCCTCCGCAATCGACAAGCTCCAAGCCAATACCGAGCGATTCCAGCTCAAGAGTATTCGCGTAACCGATTATGCACACAGTTCTTACATGATTGGCCCATATCAGCCGAAGTTCATCGACACCCAACACGGAATGGACTTCCTGACCGAATACGTTGAGGCAGTGGCGTCGGCAAATGTGACCTTCGCCGGGCCCTGCGGCCGCGTGAATGTGAAATTGAGCCCCACCGCATGCTTCAGCTTTTCGTGCAACGAAGATGACGAACCCATCGTCAAAGCCACGCTCAGAAAACTGTTCATGGCCGCCGAAACACCGGGAACCGCGCCGAAGCAATCCCAGGCATCAATGGATACGCTTATCGATTAACCCCCGTATCGCCCTGAAATGATACGTCCGGGCCAGAGCGATACGCCTCCGACTCCAGCGGCCACGGCGCGAGTCGCGCCCGTACCCTCTGACGACGGAATCAACAGATAAGTACTTGCTGAAACGTCCGTACATCAATTTGATGCTATAAGCCTCTTCGCTGATCAATCATCGTCATAATCATCATCTTTGTCCGGGGTCTTGTCGCGGTCATTGCCACTGTGAATATACGAATCTATCAGCGGACCATCGATTCTCTCGGGAGCCTTGACGCTAAGATTGAAACAACCTGTGCAAAAGATCGACACCAGCAGGAGTAGAAGCACACATGTTTTCTTCATAGTTTATTCTCCACAGACGTTGAAAACTCTGAAAGCACGGGCTCATTATACCGCTCGGCCCACCGTATTACACCATTGTTTGGTTCAACGGGCGAACCTGGCAGCTATGATACGAATACTTCGTGATTCGGTACGGGCGTATCGCCTGCAAGGTCATCGCACAAGCTGCGAATACCCACCTTTACCTCGCAGCCGTCAGCAAAAGCCTCCACCAATGCTTCCCTTGAGCCCGAAATGGGTTCGCCATCGAGATACGGCCTGGCCACCGCCTGCTGGGCGTTCTGGTCGTACATGAAGAACGACATGGACGCCCTTGGCCCAAAATCATCAGCCAGGGGCATCCGCAGATTCATAATGCCTGCCGACCAATGATCTTCGACGAGATACGTCACGCAGAAATCGCTGACTTCCTGCCAGAGCTCAGCGCTGTCAGACGTGGGATCAATGTGTTCATTGTGCTTAAACTCGGTATAAATCCGTAGATCCGCCCCACATCTGATGGCATCACACAATGCCTCCTCGCTGCCTGCGGTCAGCGAACGGTCCGACGCCATCTCAAGTACACTCTTCCAACTTGCCATCTGAATCTCCTGTAGTGTGGTTAGTGTCTTTCGGGGGCGGGCCAGAAACCGGTTATGCGAAGAAAACGCACTACAATCGCAAAAGCGAATCGTCAATCCTATAGACTCGCGGCTGGGGGAAATCTGCTAATCGTCGCTATCGGGAGCAATCAGGAAATGACTTCCGTTGCGGACGAAACCGTCAATCGCATCTGCCGGCCCGCTCTCGTAGGCATATTGACTTGATAGACTTGCCAGCCGCTCGGGATCGCCGATTTCCTTGTACATGGGATGCTCGGCCCACGGAATGTTGAATGTGTAGACTCCATCCGCACCCGCCTGCCAGATCCGCAAAGCTTCTCCCCGCATAATCTCAAGGGATGCCGGTTTGCTCGGATCAGCTATATTGCCAAGCCGACGGAGGACGTGCTACCCTCTGTTGTGGTCTCTGCCGGCAAGCCCACGTGAATTCAGAATCGCCGCGGCCGCAACAGCTGCATAAAGAACAGGCGAAGCCCCGAAATGGTTCCGGGCTCCGCCTGTATGCGTGTGAATAAGTTGTCAGTTGTCGAATATAGCGAATCTAAGCTACTGTCTGTAACAGGAACAATGTCAGGTGCAGCACCTCGGCCGCAATCCCGATGTACATCGGGACCGGATAAAGACTTAAGAATCCAGCAGCCCGACAAATTCGCCGTTACAAAGCTCTAGAACCACCAAGCCTTACCGACCTTCTGTGTCATTATGACTGTGTCAAGATATTCAACCGCTTTCTCGAAACCCTCAGCCAGGCTCATGAGCGAATCTTCGTGCTCGATACTGATAACACCATCGTAGCCATACGTGCGAAGCATCGACATGAACGGTTTCCAGAAATCGTCGCCATGGCCGTAACCGACGGTGCGGAACACCCAGCCGCGATTCTTCACATCGCCATAGCTCTTGATATCCAGATTGCCCACGATGCCAGCATTGTGCGCATCGATCGCGCAATCCTTGGCGTGTACATGGAAGATGCACTTGTTTTCACCGAGGTATCGCGTTGCTTCAACCGGATCGATGCCCTGCCAGAAGAAGTGGCTGGGATCCAGGTTCGCGCCAAGTTGCTTACCGGCTGCTTTCCGCAAGCGAACAATATCTTCCGGATTGTGGACTACCATTCCCGGATGAGCTTCGAAGGCGATTTTCACGCCGTGCTTGGCGGCGAAATCGTTTTCTTTCTTCCAAAACGGTATGAGCACCTTGTTCCACTGATAATCGGCGGCTTCGGCGAACTCCTCCGGCCAGGGGCAGGTGACGAAATTCGGCATCTTGTCGGTCGCACATCCACCGGGGCAGCCGGAGAAATTGACGACAACTGTCTTGAATTCCTTCGCCAGCAGAACGCCATTGCGATGAGCTTCCTGATGTTCCTTGGCGATCTTCTTGTTTGGGTGTACGCAGTTTCCGTGGACTGCGATACCGTGTACCTCAAGATCATATGAAGCTAGTTTCTCTTTCAGGGCAGCCAGCTTCTTCTTGTTCTTGGCGATACCATTGAGCTTCCATGGGTCGCCCGGGTATCCGCCGGCGGGCAGCTCTATCGCGTCCAAGCCCAACTGCTGACAATAACCCAAAGCCT
>CBDUQP010000082.1:0-16521 GCA_965369385.1 uncultured Phycisphaerales bacterium | reverse complement strand
TCGATGGCTTTCTGGTAAACATCGAGATTCTCGAACATGAAGGCCATGAGGCGGTCCCTCGGAAACTTGGTGAACTGAAAACAATAACGGCAAGAAACATGGAACGGCAAAAAACTGAACGACAAAGACAAACTGAACAGGTGAGCAGGTGATTCGCCACTCGCTTTGCTTGTGGCCAGGTGACCGCAGGTGAGCCGCCTATTTGCAATCCAGCTTGAGCGCGGCTTTGCGGCTTTGTTGTTTCACCTGCTCCACTGTTCTACTGCTCACCTGCTCTATTCAAGAAAACCCCGCTTTCGCGGGGTTCTCTTGAATCGGGGCGACAGGAATTGAACCTGCGGCCTCTGCGTCCCGAACGCAGCGCTCTACCAAGCTGAGCTACGCCCCGCTCTCGCTATAAATAGCGAAGACAGGACAGTCTATCGGAAAATCTACCGCAGTCAAGGAAAACCGCTGGCGTTTTCCAATAGTTACGTCCTACATACGTCCAACAAAAAGCCCTGCAAAATGCGATGTAAGCCGAGTTTTGTACTCAACATGCGTTGGGCACACATGCAGAGTGAAGACCATTTATCTTGACCGACTTTCGCAAGCCGGCTCTTGCCCATAGGGCAAAGCAGCCTACCCGCGGCTCAAAAGGCCCAAACCAGACCATCGCCGCTGCTTGGCCTTGCACCCGGTGGGGTTTACCATGCCGGGCACCTCACAGTACCCGCGGTGCGCTCTTACCGCACCATTTCACCCTTACCCCTCGAAAGGGGCGGTATCTTTTCTGTGGCACTTTCCCGATCCCAATCGCTTGGGACGGTGGGCGTTACCCACCACCGTGGTTTGGCGGTGCTCGGACTTTCCTCCCCCGCCACATGAGCGGGAGCGGCCTTCCACGCATTCAACGCCAGCATTGTACTCCCAAAGCCCCCGTGTTTCAGCACATATTCTACCACCGAATCGCCCCTTCGTTGACTTGCGACCCCCATGAAGGCACAATATCATTACGTTGCAGGCTACGCTCGCCATAATACCCATAAAATCCCAAACCCGAGTACCTTGCATTGATGACGGATGCCATACAACCCGAGATTAGCGATCTGATCGAAGCCAAGGACTTCCAGTCCCTCAAGGCCATCATTCGCAATATGGAGATTCACTACCTGACCGAGCTCATCTCGGAACTTCATGGTGAGGAACTCGCGGTGGCATTCCGCCTGCTCGGAAAGGAAGAGGCGGCCGACATTTTCGGCGATCTGGCTATCGAGCAGCAGGAAGAACTGGTTGAAACTCTCTCGTCCGACAAAGTCGCCACACTCGTCAATGATATGCCGGCTGATGATCGCACCGAGCTGCTTGAGGAACTGCCCGGCGAGGTGGCCCAGCGTTTGCTTAATCTGCTCCGCGGCGATCAGCTCCAGATAGCAAGAACGCTGCTGAATTACCCCGAAGACAGCATTGGAAGGCGGATGACGCCTTCATATCTCGCAGTGCGCCCCGACTGGACCATCACGCATATACTCGCCCACATACGGTCCGTGGGAGAGGGCAAGGAAACGCTCAACGCCATATACGTGGTAAACGATCACTGGAAACTGCTGGATGAATTGCGCCTTGAGCAGATAGTGCTGGCCGACGAGGACGCCCTGGCGAGTGATCTGATGGATGAACAGGTGACGTTTCTGGAGGCCACCGATGACCAGGAAACCGCGGTCGATAAATTCAAGAAATACGATGCCATAGTCCTGCCCGTGGTCAACAGCCAGCGCGTGCTTGTGGGGATCGTCACCGTTGATGATATCCTCGACGTAGCAGAAGAAGAAGATACCGAAGATATCCAGAAGATGGCTGGCATGTCGGCATTGGAGCACAACTATTTTTCGACGGGATTCGGCGGAATGCTGCGAAAGAGACTCCCGACGCTTGCTATGCTACTGTGCGTGCAAATGCTGACTACTCTGGCGTTGACCAACTATACCACGATGCAAATGTTTGCGGTGCTCGTACTGTTCATGCCTCTGATCAACTCGCCGGCCGGTAATACCGGGTCGCAGATGTCGGCACTGATGATTCGCGGAATGGCGGTGCAGGAAGTGAACCTTGGCGACTGGCTGAAAGTGCTCAAGCACGAATTGGTGCGAGGCGTGGTGATGGGCCTGTTCCTGGGCGTGATCGGGTTCATGGCTGCATATATGTTCTCGCCGCTGCTGCGGGTCGACGGGGGAGCACAAATCGCACCGGATATGCTTTATAAACTGGCAATCGCGGTCGCAGTGGCGATTCCGCTGGTAGTCACGCTGGCCAATCTGGTGGGTGCCATGCTGCCATTCATATTCAAACGAGTCGGCCTGGATCCCGCCGTCACCAGCGGACCGTTCATCGCGTCACTGATGGACCTGTCAGGCACGCTCGTCTACTTTAGCGTAGCGGCTGGGATCCTGCTATGGGCCAGTTAGTCCGTTGAAAAGAGGATTCCGTTGCGAGTGCGGAACTTCAGGGATGCATTATTGCGGCGGCCCAAGCGTTGAACTGCAGCAGGTCAACAACTGAACAGGCAATCAAGTGAATACAGAAATCCTCGACAACTTCACAAAGACCAAATCCGCACTGCTGGCTGAGCTCGGCAAGGTAATCATCGGCCAGGACAGCGTTATCGAACTCATCCTCCAGGCGATCATAAGCCGCGGACACTGTCTTCTCGTTGGCGTACCGGGCCTGGCGAAAACGCTCCTGATATCCACACTGGCAAAGACGCTTGATCTGCAATTCAGCCGCATACAGTTCACGCCCGATCTCATGCCCTCCGATATCACGGGCACCGATGTTATCGAAGAAGACCATACCACCGGAAAACGCCTGTTCACGTTCGTCAAAGGCCCACTTTTCGCCAATATCATACTCGCCGACGAGATCAACCGCACGCCACCCAAAACCCAAGCCGCCCTGCTGCAGGCGATGCAGGAATACCACATCACAGCCGGCAGGAACACCTACGATCTCGATCTCCCGTTCTTTGTGCTCGCGACACAGAACCCCATCGAACAGGAAGGCACTTACCCACTGCCCGAAGCCCAGCTCGACAGATTCATGTTCTTGATTAACGTGGATTATCCCACCCGCGACGAGGAACGCATGATCGTCGCTTCGACCACGTCCACAGAAACTGCAAGCGTTCAGCCGGTGCTCAGCGGAAAGGACATCTGCCAACTGCAGCAAGTCGTCCGTCAGGTTCCCGTCAGTCAACACGTGGTGGATTACGCAGTAAACCTGACGCGTGCGTCACGCCCTACCGACGGTACTGCCCCCGAATTTGTGCGAAACTATCTGTCCTGGGGTGCGGGACCTCGCGCCGCACAGTATCTGGTGCTGGGTGCCAAGAGCCGTGCCCTGCTGCGGGGACGAATGAACGTGTCATGTGATGACGTTCGGGAAGTGGCGGCCCCGGTTTTAAGGCATCGCCTCTTCACCAACTTTAATGCCGATGCCGAAGGCCTCACGCCGGACAAGATAGTCGAAAGACTGCTGGACTCGGTCCATGAGCCAGGCACGGATGACTATCGCAACGCAGCAACGCCGGCCGGCATTTGATTTTGCCCCGGCGAACTCGACAGATTCATATTTATAGATTCCTAAGTCCGGCCCTGGCGGATGTAGCAGCCGAGGCATTACCTGACAGGATTCCTGTCACAAAGTACTAAAGCACCGCACCTTTGGAGAACAGAGTTGACTAACCCCAAGCATATACTGGCGACACTACTGGCAGTAATTATCACCACACCGGTTCTGCCCGCGTTGGCGGAACACCGGGTAGGCTATAACTGGCTGCAAGACTCTCTCAAGAATCCCCGCATGAGGGAGATCACGCTAGGCACTCTGGCGGCTACCGGCGACAAGGATCTGACCGAGGTATTCATTTCCCTGTCCAAGAGTTCTGACAAGCGTAAGAGGATGTTCGCCACAAAAGCACTCGGTAATATCGGAGGCAAGAAGGTTATCGACGCATTGATCCTTCGTGTTCGGACAGACCCGGCGATGATTATTCGTGCCGAGGCGATGGCGCTTCTGCTGGACATGGAAGCGGCGTCAACCGATCTTCTCGCCGAAGCGATCAAGATTGACGATGAAGGAATACAATCCATCGCAGCCAGGATGCTTGCCAAGCGAACCGGCGACGCCAAGGCTATCGAGATACTCAAGCGACTCACAAAATCCAGAGAACAGCTCACATCTTCGATGGCCATGATGAGCCTGCTGGCTTCAGGGCACACGGAATACTATGACACGCTCAGCAAGTTAATGCAGGCCAAAACCAATGACGGCACGCTTCGGATCCTGCTGATGCACATATCCGAAGAGAAAGTAACCGCAGCCGCCCCGCTTGCCAAGAGACTGATAAACGACACGAACCAATCGCTTGCAATACGAATACTCGCCTGCCGGGCTCTGGGAAACTCATCACCCAAGGCTTCAAAGGTGCTGTTTGGCGCGATACGCAAAGCCCTGAAGAAATCAAAGAGAGATCAGATAATCTTTCGCGTGAGCGTCCTGAAGATTCTCGCCGAACGCAAAAATGCGAGAAAGTATCTCAAAGCAATAGCCAAAAGCAAACTCACGCTGCCGTTTGTAACGCTGGCAAGGTTCGAACTGGCACGCAAGAGCAAGGAACTTCCCAACGACAAAGCCGAACAGGCAGTCGATGCAGCAATGAAAGTCGACCAACCCATAGTAACCAACTATGTGCTACTTCGCGCCAGAGAAGACGTGAAAACGCTCGCCAAAAAAGCCGACTTCTACACGCCTGGTATGCTGGGATACATCAACCGCATCGACCCCTACTCCAGGACAATGGGGGCCGAGCACAGGCTCGCAACGCAGGTGTCCAATTGGTTGGCTGACCTGGGCACCCCCCGGGCGATGAGCGGGCTGAAAAGCATACTTGACGGCAGATACTCATCAATCAAACGCTGTGCCGCCGCCGGTCTGGTTTCCACCAAGAATCGCAATACACGCGACATGGCCGCCAAACTGTTAGAAAGCCCGTATCCGGAAATAGCAAGTGACGGCACACTTGTGCTGGGGCGATTTGGCGACACCCGAGCCCGCAGCAACCTGCAATCACTGGTGAAGAGAAGCAGCGGACGAAACGAAATAGCTGCACTCGCAAGTTGGTATCTAGTCAAGATGAACGGGCAAATGCCCGCGGCACTCAAAATGCTGAAAACAAGCACGAACTAGAGCATTCCCGTGCCCTGCTAATATCCAATTGAAACAGTCTGATTGACAGGATGCGGCTGGGGTTGGTGCGCAGTAATTGGCACTGATCATTAGATAATGGAGACGCCCTGTCTAATCAGCGACGAAGTTCAGCCAGTGGCACTACTCGCTCCATCCAGTCGGCGGCGAAGACTGGGCTGAGGCCATCTCTCAGCTCTATGATAGCGATTTGCGTCTGGCTATCTTCCCGCCCGGACCGGGCCCGAACGAGCCCCGCGATAAGAATCGCAAGCTTTTGGCTGAGGCAATTGCCTGACGGAAACACGCTGAAAACTCTCAAAGAGTGTGAAGAACAGGATTGACTCGCGCTGCGAATCGGCTATCCTCGATATTCAAGGATCAGGGAAAACGTCCCATCCACACTGAAAGCCGCTCTTGAGGAGTTGTTTTGATGACCACCCTTCTTAATCCGTTCGAACTTCCAGGAAACTGGTACAAAGCCAATCTTCACACCCACACCACCACTTCCGACGGTCAGATGACACCGCAGGAAGCACTCGACGCCTATTACGACAAGCGTTATGACATACTTGCCCTGACCGACCACTACACGACGCATGATGTGACCGATATGCAGCGCGACGGTTTTCTGGTAATCAGCGGAACCGAATATCATCCGCCGTGCCCGACCGTAGACAACGCGTATCACATTGTCGGCCTGAACGTTCCCTATGGGCTGGACCTTAACGAGATTCAGGATGCAAACGAAGCGATAGCCAAGGTAGCGGCATCCGGCGGAGAGAGCTCGCTGGCACACCCACACTGGACCGGCCAAAGCTTCCAGGACTTCCGCAATCTAAAAGGCCTCAGAGCCATGGAAGTGTGGAACAGCACGTGCAGCAATTTTGATCGAGGTTATAGCGAGAACGAATGGACGAACGCATTGGATCGCGGCATGATCCTGCCGCCAATCGCGGTCGACGACGTGCACTTCCCGACTAAAGTTGAGATATTCGGCGGATGGACGTGGTTCAAGATGCCCGAGCTGACTACAGAATGCTTCATGGAAGCGTTCCGCACAGGTGCGTTCTATCCGTCGCGTGGTCCCCAGATAGAGTACTTCGGAGTCAAGGACGACAAGTTGACGATCAAGTGCTCGCCCGTTGACAAGATTACCTTCCTGGGGCAGACTTGCTGCAACGGCAGTTGGCTCGTGGCGGAAGATGGCGAAACGCTCACGGAGTATTCAATTGACGCACCTGACGGGGAGATCTGGAAATACATGCGGGCAAGCGTTACGGACGCAAACGGCATGCGAGCATGGACCCCGCCGATAATCCTGTAACCCGGCAAGGCGTACAGAGCCCAAAACAATATCGCAAAAAAGGCGGACGACCTGTCATGGGTCGCCCGCTTCTTATTTTGTTGGGTTCGGTGCGTCTGGAAACTACGCCCGGCTTACGTATTCGCCTGTGCGCGTGTCCACGATAATCTCTTCCTCGTTATTGACGAACGGAGGCACCTTCACCTTGGCGCCACCTTCGCAGATGGCTTCCTTGTACTGGTTGGTGGCGGTGGCGCCCTTAACCTGCGGCGGCGTATCGGTAATCTTGAGAGTTACCGTGTGCGGAATTTCAATGGACATTATCTTGCCTTCGGCGATGCACACTTCCATCGGCAGATTTTCCGTAAGATATACAGAAAGCTCGCCAAGAAGCTCTTTGGGCACTTCGAACTGCTCATAACTCTCGTCCATGAGGACGTGATTGGAATTGTCGGAGTAAAGGTATTCCATCTTCTTGCGATCGAAATACACTTCTTCCAACTTATCGTTAACGCCGAAACGCTGCGGGACGAGCTGTCCGGTCTTGGCGTTACGCAGATCAATCTGCATCAACGAACCGCCCTTGCCTTTCACTACGTGATCAACCTTAAAGACTATCCAGATGCCATCTTTCCACTTAACACCCATACCGTTACGAAGGTTACTTGCTTTAATGCTCATATCTACTCATCTCCAGGCTCAATTAGGTTACGGGGCAGACAGTATACCGCACCGCACCGCCGCCGACAACCCATTGGCATAAGCCGACAGAATACGTGGCGTAACCGGTTTGGGGAATTCACGATAGCGCACCTGGCTACATCGCGGCCTCGCGGGCCAGCCAGCGGCGTTCCTACAGTTGCGTCATGCCACTACCGGCTCGAGTTGCCTATCCAGCTTATTGCCGGTGTCTTCGAATTTCACGCTGATGCGTTTCGATACGCCAGGTTCCTGCATCGTTACACCGTACAGGACATTGGCTTGGGCCATCGTGCGTTTGGCGTGCGAGATAACCACGAACTGGCTCGTACCGGCGAACTCGTCGAACAGCCGGCTGAAACGCTCGGTGTTGGCTTCATCGAGTGCTGCGTCTACTTCGTCAAGCAGGCAGAACGGGCTCGGTTTGGCTTTGAAGATGCTGAACAGCAGCGCAAGTGCCGTCATAGTTTTCTCGCCGCCGGACAGGAGCGTAAGATTCCGCAGTTCCTTCCCGGGCGGGCGGGCGACTATCTCTATTCCGCTTTCGAGCACATCTTCCGGATCGGTCAGGATGATATCTGCGCGGCCGCCGCCGAAAAGCTTGCGGAACAATTCCTGGAAATGCCCACGAACCGCGGTGAAGGTATCCAGGAACAGATCGCGGCTTTCCTTGTTGATCTTCTGGATAAGTTCTTCGAGCTGGCTCCTGCCCTCAGCAACATCGCCGAGCTGCTTGGAGAGAAATTCCTGGCGTTGCTCGAGTTCTTCCTGCTCGCCGATGGCATCGAGGTTAACATTGCCCAGACGCTTGATCTTCTGCTGCAGATCGTCAATCTGCGTTCGGACGGCATCCCAATCTCGCTGGGCATCGTGCTCGTAGTTATTCAGACATTGCGTTATGTCCATGTCCATCTCGTCGCGAGCCCGGGCTATCAGGTTCTCGACATTCGTATCAATCTGCCCGAGCTTAACGCGGAGAGAGTTCACCGACTCGGTTGATTCTTCCTGCGTCTTCCTCTGCGATGCGAGTTGATCCCTGATTGCACCAAGACGCTCATGCAGGCCAGAGCGAGTCTCTTCCACGTCCACTGAGTCAACCTGCAATGCCTGGCGACGAACGCCAATCGCCTCGGTTTCCTGACGAGCGGATTCTATGCCATCTTCGGCATCTGTGGCTCGCTGGCGATTCAGTTCTATCTCGCCTCGCCCGTTTTCCAGATCCTGCGTCATCTGCGACTTCTGGCGATTCAGCGAAGCGACCGTGTCACGCAGCGACAGCTTCTTCTGCTCCGCCGATGCCATGGTTACTTTCAACTCGGTCAAACGCTCTGCCAGCTCACTCTGCCGGCCGGCCGACGCGCCGATCATCTCTTCCAGGCCGGCAACTCGCTGCTCGTTCTGCACGCTCAACTGCTCAAGCTGCGAAACCTTCTCGCCTGCTTCCTGCTCCGCTCGTGCGGCGGTCTCGATTTCCTCGGCTATATTGCGAAGGTCTTCGGCTATGACCGGCGATTCCTGCTCCAGACGTTCAACCTGCTCGCCCAGTTGCGTCAGGCGACTTTCGCACTCAACACGTTTGGTATTGGCTTCGTAGACAGTCGCTCGCAACTGCTGCTGGATATTCTCCAGATTCTTGATTTCTTCACGAGTGGTGCGGCACTGGCCTTCCAGCTCGCCGATACGCTCTGCCAGCGCGGCCGACTGGGTCGCCAGCTCAGCAAGTTCGCTCCGGCGTGTGATGATTCCCGCGCCCTGCTTGGCGGCGGACAGTCTCACCCTACCGTCAGCTTCAAGCACCTCGCCGGTCATCGTCACGAACCTGCACCCGCGGTCCATGGCGTCGGCAGCGTATACCGCGGCGCGAATATCCTGCACGACGAACGTCCTGCCCAGAATACTTTCCATCGCGGGCGACAGCCACTGGTCATAGCTTACCCAGTCGATCACGCGAGCGATAACCTGCTCGCCACCGCCACAAACGTCCTGCGTGGGATCGATGGATCGTGCTGCCCTGTCTATGCATATAATCTCGGCTGTCCCGTTTTCACCAAGGACATCTCGTAGCTCTGCTTCGGTCTGCCCGAAAAGCTCCATGCTTTCGATAACCAGCCGCTGATCCGCACCGGCGAGCGCGGCTTCCACGATTGGAGCCTTGGCTACTTCGGTCTCCAGGAAGTCGCCAAGCATTCCACGAATCGCATCAAGTTTGCCTTCGTCACGTGCCTTAAGAACTTTTCTCACACCGGCGGCTACGCCTTCGAGGCGAGCCTGCATCTCACTAAGGGCCGCCATTCGGCTATCGACTGCGCTGTGTTTCTCACGCGACTGTGCCATTTCGGTGCGGAGTTCAAACTCACTATCGCTCAGTTCCTGCGTATTGGCGCGGGTCTGGTCAAGCCGCGATTGGGTTGCGTCCACAAGCTCCTTGGCCTGGGCAAACGCTTCTGCCATCTCGGCATGCTCGGCCAGTCGCGTGCGAAGAGACTCGCCCACTTCCTCGCTACGAGTGCTGAGGCGTTCGCCTTGGGCATGCAGGTTCTCCTGGCGAATCTGATTGCCCTGGATCACATTGTTATGCTGGGCCACCTGCCGCATGATATCTATGGCGGCGGCTTTGTCTTCTTCCAGTTGAGCCCGCAGGTGAGCGGTTTCCATTTCCCCGGCGGTGTGCTCCTCGCGAGCTTCTTCGTATCGCTCACGATGGGCAACAGCTTCGGTTTCTAGCTGCTCGAACTCGCCCTGCCTCTGCAAGGCTTCGGCGACAACGGCTTGGGTCTTGGTCTCCAGTTCCTCACAGCGTGAAGCAACCAGGACGACCCGCTCCTTGAGCTCACTCGCTTTCTGGGCAAGCATTGCCTCTCGCTGCTCGCCAGCGGTGATCTGCGCCCCCATTGCGGCTATCTGCCCCTGCATCTCGCGTGCAGTGCGTTCCAGGTCAGCAGCTTCCGCTTCGGTAGCGTTATGGGCCAACTCGAGCTGCTCGATCATTACGTGAATGGACGACATCTGATCGTTGCCCGCGTCAAGTGTCTGGCGGAGTTCGGTGCGCTGAGTGTTATAGGTATGATACTGCGCGAGGAAAAACTGCGATCGCAACTCGCTGAGCTGCTCGGAATAGTTCTGGTAGTTCCTGGCCTTGCCCGCCTGGTACTTGATCGAACGCAGGCGTTTTTCAATCTCAGCCAGAACGTCATTCACGCGAAGCAAATCCTGCTCAACACGTTCAAGCTTTCGGAGTGCTTCTTTCTTGCGGGCCTTGTATTTGCTGATACCGGCAGCTTCGTCGAAGATCGAACGCCTGTCATCCTGGCTTGCCTGGAGAAACAGCTCGACGCGTCCCTGCTCGATAACGCTGTAAGCATCACGCCCCATGCCCGTGTCCATGAACATCTCGCGAATGTCCTTCAGGCGTGAGGGCTTCTTGTTTATGAGGTACCCGCTCTGTCCGCTGCGGAATAAACGACGCGTGACAGACACAGTTTCGCAGATATCCCCCTCGCCATCACCCGGAACCTGAAGCAGACCGTCGGAGTTATCGAAAACGAGCGTCACCTCAGCCGACCCCGACGCTCGCCTTGCCGATGAACCGTTAAAGATAACGTCCATCATCTCCGAACCACGCAGGCTCTTTGCTGACTGCTCGCCGAGTACCCACTTCATCGCGTCCACAACGTTGCTCTTTCCGCAACCGTTGGGACCAACAATGCAGCTCACTCCATCGGCAAAGTGAAACTCCGTGCGATCGGCAAAGCTCTTGAAGCCGCACAATATAAGTTTCTTGAGTTTCATTCCAGGGTATCCTCACTCAGCAAAAGTTCCGTGAAGTATACTACCTGTGGGGTAGCAACACGTCAAGACCCCGCCATATTGGGCCTTCCGATTCGTCGGCCTCTCGGGGTACCCTGAACCTCCGTTGCCTTCTCCAGAACGAAGGTCGCGGGGATGCTTTTCTGCTCACACATGCGATAGAGAACACCCACCACCTCGCCGTATGTAAGCCCCAAACCAGTCAGATTTCCGTTCTTGTCCAGATCAGGTTTGCCTCCAAGCATGATCACCAGCGAAGCCACATCGGGACTCACCTGCACCTTGGACATCGGACTGTCTTTTCTGCGTAACCGTCTTATTATCGTAAGCTTACCAGTTTCTTTGTTTGAGTTTATCGTCACAATCCCGCCCGGACTGCTAAAGAACATCGGCTGGTTTATCTTGATTTGCCGCCCGAACAGGGCGATCTCCGGCCTGACCACCTGGCTGGCATAGATAGCGGGCGGGCCCTTGCACGGAACAAGATTCAGCCGGAAAACTCCATCCCTCAATGGAATGCTGGTGACTGCCCCCCTGCTACCGAGATGGAGTAACGACTTATACGACGCCACTCTTACCTGCTCGTTACTGCTGCTGAGCAGACTACGAAGCACCAAAGAGGCCCGCCGAAGTCGCTTGTGCGATCCAAGTTCTTTTATGGCACGCAATTGAAGGGGATGACCCTCCGTCTCGGCCACCCGCAAGACAACCTCGGGCGCACCGGCTAAATCGCCCAGTCTCAGCCCCGTCCTGGCCGAATAATAGGATGCATACTTGTTCGGACTGGCATAATGCCTGGCAGCTATCGGGACAGCCTGCCTTCCCATAGCCTCCCACACCAACGCCAACTGATTGTGATTCGCACCCGGAAGCAGCATGGCCTTGGCGACATCGCTGGCCTGCTTCTCCCATCGCCCCGAACCGGTCCGAAGCGTCAAATGGTTGACCAGTTCCAGGAAGTGAAAGTAATCACGTTTCCATTTTCCGGGAACGGTAATGTCTATTCTAGAAGAGTTTACAGCGTTGGCAACCTTTACTCCGCCTTCGGTTGAAAACCTGCTTTCAATGCGTTTCTGCATCATATTCGCACGAGCATAGTCCGGCCTGAGTAGTTCAAGGCGTATCTTCCGGCGTTTGTCCACGAACACCCCACCACCGATGATCCTGCCTTTTCTCAGTTGAGCGGCCGACGCGACGGGGTTCTTGTCGTCGATGAACGGGTTCACGAACACCTCGCCGCCCGCCACGGCAAGCACAAATCCTGCCGCCTCGGGATCGGTAATGCCCCCAACCGCACGACGCAACTCCGAAGGCATCAACATTCCCCCTTCAAGGCTCTTCACGTCCAGCGAGCGAGCTCTAACCGTAACGGGAAAACGCTCGCCAACAGGGGCA
This sequence comes from uncultured Phycisphaerales bacterium, assembly GCA_965369385.1. Taxonomy (GTDB): domain Bacteria; phylum Planctomycetota; class Phycisphaerae; order SM23-33; family SM23-33; genus CBDUQP01. The sequence continues at coordinate 4,094 of CBDUQP010000082.1, read as the reverse complement.
CCCGGAGGAATAACCCCGACAATCTCAACTATCGCTGTATCACGGCTTCTCAGCAACCGAGTGATCGTGGGGCCCATCCCACTTTCGCGAGAGATCGGCATATTCTTCCTATACAGGTACTTGCGAAAATACTTGCCGAGGTGAGCGGGAATCTGCCGCGATCCATTGTCGCCCAGGCCAACCACCAGCCCCCACCCGCGAACATAAACGGTGGCACCGGCATTCAGGCGAGCATACTCCGAGACGGTACCCGCCTGGTGAACAGGAGGACTGTATGACTCGTCTTGAGACGACGAATCTTCCAGATCGCCGCATCCCGCGGAAGACACGCAGGCCAGCAGCATGCAGAATACACAATAAGAGAGATTACGGGGCATGGCGTACCTCATTGATGGCACGGTTTCGGCGGAATGTAAGCAAACCACCTCGGGGAGTCATCTCCTGCACAATGCAGTAGTAACCTTGCAACAGCAATAGAGTACCCGAACCGTCCGTCTCGGTCAAATCAAACCGCCATACAAAGACACCCAACCGGAATATGCCAATGTCCCAACCATAAAAAAATCCCGGCAACAAATGCTGCCAGGATTTTTTGTGCTTATTTGCTTTTCAATAATGTACAGCCTATTAGTCAAAAACTGGCTCATCGTCGGCAGATTCAACCACCGAGTCCGATGTATCCGCAGCCGGCCGAGAACGGCCAGGCGACCTTACCGTCGCGGGCATCATCTTGCTGGCTTCTTCGCGAGTGGGCATAAGAAGCTTCTGTCCGACTTTCAGATTGGACGGATCAATGCTCTTGTTAAGATTTGCAATCGCTTTGTGGTACACGCCGTTACCAAGCTCTCTGGCAGCAATCTTCCATAGGCTGTCGCCGGATTTTACGATGTAGTACTTCTTTCCAGACACCATAACCACACTTCCGCCGACTGCGGTGGACCTCGTCACTGCCGCCAGCGGAGGAATGCTGAGCTTCTGTCCGACACGCAACGTCCTGCTATTTACGCCCGGATTAGCCTTTATGATTTCGGTATACTTCGAACCGTTACCGTAGACATCCGCGCGGTCTGCAATCTCCCAGAGTGTATCGCCATCCTTCACAACATACGTTCGAGTTCCCGGTGAACCGGCAACCGCTGCAGTATATGAACCGGTCGGCGTCCTTTCCGTAGTCGTCAGAGCGGGAATCTCTATCATCTTGCCGATCCTCAGATTGGTTGGGGACAATCCGGGATTCGCATCGCGAATCTTCTTCCAGTACCTGCCATTGCCGGGCCCCCACTCTTTCTGGGCAATAATCTCAAGGGTCTCGCCTTCTTGAATCTTGTGAGTCCTCGCACCCAGACTGCGGGGCGTCACCGCCACTGCTTCAGTTCCGAGCCGTCCATTATCATCATCCGCCGAGGGGGATATTTCCCGCGGATAGGCTTCGTCTTCGTCGTCTTCATCAAAATCGGCGTCAAGATCGGCAACTGGCTCGCCATCGTCTTCGTCAGTAGCCTCCTCGGCGTCTGGCGGTGTTGCGACTCGTGGTGTCAACGTCGCAGTCGCGTCGTCTCTCTCGGTTGAGTCCGTTCGAGGAGTGAGAGGCTCGCTCACGGGCGGCATGTCCGCTTCGTCCTCGTCGGCCTCGTCGTCACCCGGAATATCCCCAAGATCATCGATGCCACCATCCATGCCTAGAGTATCCTGGGCTATGATGCCACCTGGTTCGGCAGGGACAGTCGGCGTCTGTATGGAAGTCGGGGGCGAGTCGCCGCCGGCAAACAAGACATAGTAGCAGACGATTACCAATGCCAATACCAGAACAACGGCGATGCCTATTTTTACATCAGTTCGCATGCCAACAACTCCTCTGAGAGTTCCCGTAACCGTTTTGATTGCGATATTCGATTTTCGCAGATCATCGAGTTTACGCCAAACATCCACCAAAACCAAAGTCTCGTCCAGTCTTTATCGGGTCGAAAGTCCGGATTCCATGAATCTTCGGCATGTTAGTGGTTCTTTACCGCATAGTCCCAACAATACTGGCGGATTCGAATTTTCGCAGTGAAAAAGCGACTATGCCCTATTAGAACATATTTACGCCCGGCAGCCCATATGCCAAACTCCAAGCATACACGAATATTCGAACACGTCCATTATGCCCTAACTAAAGTATTACCTTGATGTGAATGTCGCAGAAAACAAAAAAAGCGACGACATAAATAGTATACCCTGACAGCATGGGCCTATCGTAAGAAATTTGATTCCCCTCAGTCCAGACAAAAGCACAAAAGCACCGAAGAACCTTCCGGCCGGGCGACTTGGCTGACGAAGTATCCTGCCCGCCGCAAACCCATAAACCCATAAACCGTAGCCCACTCCCGCCACGCATACATCTTACGCAAAACGTCGCCTGCTCGCCACCCTACCCGACTACCTCACAAGGTTTTACCAATCGCACCGTGTCCCGCGCGATCATCACTTCCTCGTTTGTGGGCACAATCCACACCGGCAGCTTGGAATCATCGGAGGTAATGGGCCCACAATTGCCCTTTATAAACTCCATGTTGCGATCATTATCGTATTCGACGCCAAAATGCGCGAGCTGCTTACAGATCGACTCGCGAATCTCCACCGAGTTTTCACCGATACCACCAGTAAATACTATCGCATCAAGATTCGGTACGACCGCCGCATAAGCACCTATATACTTGACCACACGATATGCAAACATCTCGGTGGCAAGGCGAGCCTTCTCGTCCCCCTCTTTCGCAAACGCCAGCAAATCACGCATATCATTGCACAATTCGCTTACACCAAGCAAACCCGATTCCTTGTTCAGAGCCTTATCCACCTGATCTGCCGTAAGTCCCGCTGCCCTCATCATATAGGGTATAATAGCCGGGTCCACATCTCCGCTGCGGGTGCCCATCATGAGCCCCTCAAGCGGGGTCATGCCCATCGAGTGATCGATCGCCACACCACCAGCGATGGCAGTCATCGAGCAACCATTGCCCATGTGAGCGGTAATTATGTTAACGTCGGCCGGATCCTTACCCAATATCGATGCGGCTCTTAGCGTCACATAGCGGTGGCTTGTGCCGTGGAATCCGTACCGGCGTACGTTGTACTTGCGATACCACTCGGCAGGAACTGCGTAGCGATACGCTTGCTCGGGAAGGGTAGAAAGGAAGGCAGTATCGAAAACAGCAACGTGCGGGGCATGAGGTATAGCCTCCATCGCGCCGCGTATGCCCAAGACATTCGCCGGGTTGTGCAAAGGTGCAAGAATCGCGTTCTTCTCTATAATTGCTATCAACTTTTCGTCGATAACCGCCGACTCCGTAGCATCCTCGCCGCCATGCACCACGCGGTGTCCAACACCGACAATAGCATCAACACTCTTTATAACGGCGGTCTCGCCGCTAACAAGTGCTTCCAAAATAACTTGCAAGCCTACACTGTGGTCGCTCACCTCGGCTTTGCAACTTATGGTCTTCTTGTCGCCATTCATATAGCTGGTGTGATTGAGCAGACCTTCACTCGTGCCAACCCGCTCGAGTCCACCCTTTGCCAGCACCGTCTCGGACGGCATGGCAATCAACTGATACTTGATGGAACTACTACCACAGTTCACTACAAAGATATTTCGCATTACAACCTCTCTAAGAAACAAACACTGATGATATAATATCAGTGCTTGAAAAGACAACTCCCGGGCTGATCTCCCCATCCTGCAACTAATCAGGAAACTAAACAAAATCCCTGACTATGTCAAGCATCGGAGGAAATTCTTCACTAATTTCGCGGAAACACACATCTAACAATCACAATCACACAATAAACATGCATATTGTGTACTGGGCTTACAAAAACTCAGCATGAAACTCAGCAAACCTTGGCAGGCCCGCAATACGCCAAATCACAAATGCGGTACCAGATTCACATTATATATGTTCAGAACATCGGCCGGTTTTGCCCCTAACGCAAACATAAGAAGAAGGAAACTCTTCGCCCATCTGCAATACTGTCACCGGCAAGAGGCAAACCGCGGTGGCACGTGGTGTGCGGCAGTGCGTCTTTGGTCGCGGAGGGGGACACGTATGTGC
>CBDUQP010000081.1:0-16800 GCA_965369385.1 uncultured Phycisphaerales bacterium | reverse complement strand
CGCCGGACATGTGGATGATATTATCGGTAGCGTGTCCGTTGGATTTGTTCAGGGGTAGAGTTGCCGCCATTTTCACTGTGGAATTCATGGCGAAGTGGAGGCGGCTTTGCTTTCCGGTTATTGTGCCGGTCTGTTCTTCGCGGTTGAGGTCGACCTTGCCCTCTGTATGCCAGAACTGCTCAAGTTTTTCCAGGGCGGTATTTGTCACTTCATCGAGAACAACCACAAGGCGTCCTTTTCCGGAATCGCCATCGAGTATCATCACGATATGACGGAACCAACTGACCTCATATCCGCAGGCGTGGTTGGCGTTACAGGTGATCCAGCGATAATCGCTGCCCTGCCCGGATGCGGCTATCGAGCCCAATGCGTCTATGTGGTGATCGCGATCACAGACAACCAGCGTGTTATGCGTTCTGGCGCGCACTTCGAAGAGGTCGCCCGATTGGCTGGGTACGAAGCTGTCGTCAGCATATTGTCCCGGCCCAGGGTTAGTCAGCAGCATTTCACCGCCAACCTGCAATTGCATCGCAGCCATGTCTCGGTGGGCATGGTGAGCGGACAGGTCGCCGGTTTTTGCCGAGATATACATTTCGGGATTCGGCCAGTTGTCGGCGAGCGATGCCCATCCTATTTCGTCATAAACCTTAACTGGTTCAAGTGTGGTGACATCGGTGATTGTGTCTGTCTCCGGGCGGAACAGTAACGCCAGCCCAGCCGCTGACCATCCGGCAGTCGCGACATCCCGGTGGAATGAGTAGGAGTCAAGCCACCGTGTGAGTTCGTTCAGATTGTATCGTTTCGCAAGCAGATACAGGGCTCCGTGGAGCGGTTCGATGGGTGAATCGCCGAATGACGCGCCGTGCCCGTTGGGTGTGAAGTAAACGGGGAACAGGCCGGTCTTGTCCATGCCGCGTTTGTGATAGATGCTCTGATCGTTTTCGAGGCGGACAGAGGCTTCGGCGAACATTGCGATATATCGCATCGCATATCCCCAATATCCGATGCCCTCATCCCATCCGCCCTCTTGCCCCAAAGCGTCAAACACGTGCTCAATAGCCACAACTGCCTTGGCGTGGGCTTCTGCGGATCTTTCGCAGATATCCTTCGTCGCCAGCGCAGCCAGTCCCACTCCGCCGCTGATCGTGGCATTCCAATTGTGATAGCATGTCTGCCACCAGACGTCTTGATTGATCGCTTCGATATACGGATTGATTGCCTTTTCACACAGGGCGTCGCTGGCGGCCTGGCGCTGGGTCTCGCTCAGATCGTCCCAAAGCCAATCCAGTCCGACAGCCACTGCAACGGCTGCTTCGGCGGTGCATAGATCCGCGGGTACATCCTGGTGTGCGGGGTCCCGCCACGTGGTCCAGGATACCAAGTTATTGAGCTCTTCGATGGCGCGATCGCGGTAGGCGATGTTGGGATCTATGTGAGAGGATATTGCCAGGTCGAATATGCGCCCCTGGGAGGTTTGGGCGGCTGCCACTGCCGGGCACCATGTGCCTCTTTCCCGCATTGCACGCCACTGGGCCTCGGTCACTGGCGCAGACTCAAGTATCAGCGCACATCGCTGCTCAAGTGCTCTCAATGCCGGTTCAAATGGTCGCGAATCGCACTTGCTTGAGAGTGCCTTGAGTTCACCAGTTGTAGCGAGAATACCTCGTCTCATTTCAGAATCCTTAACGTAACAGAGACATCCAAATGCAACTTCCACCCATACATATCAGCATAACTTCATTAAGGCATTACTGCAAGCACGCGATGTGTATGTACAGACGAATGTTAGGATTATAACGTCTCTTTTGGGGCGGGGGTGAGTGAGATTATCTGTTCGGCAGGCACTGAGTCTGTAACGCAGGATGTTCCTGAGGGCGGTGCTTGCGGCCTGGCGTGCCTGGCGCGATATAGCAAACGCCCCAAAGCCAGATGGTGGATATATGCCATCGAAATGCTTGCGGACAGTCCGGACGACCTGCTCTGATTGCTGCGTTCAGCTCCCGAAATATCGAACCGCCACGTCCACCGCCAGCATTGCCGCCACCGCCAGCACCAGCAACGTGAAGTACTTCTTTAAGCGATGTGCGTTCAGTCGCTGACATAGCGAAACTCCCATGCGAACGCCGATCACGCTGCCGGTGAGCAGGCTGATTGCGATCCACAGGCTTACCCTGCCATCAACTCCATAGCGTATAGTGCCGGCAAAGGCCGCGAAGAACACCACGCCCAGGCTTGTTGCGATTGCCTGGTGCACTGACATTCCCACCACCGTTATCAGCAATGGAACCAGCAAAACCCCTCCACCAACGCCAAGCGCACCGGTGAGCACGCCGATGCCCACTCCGGTCAGAATCATTCCCGAGATACTGATTCGCGGAATTTCGTATCGTGGCAGCGACATGAACGGGCCAATCCGCATGCGTTGCAGAGGCGCGAGCCGCGTATGGTCTTCAGGGCGTTCTTTTCGCATAAGAATGGCAGTGCCCAGCAATAGCACGATGAAGAGGATGTTCATCGTTGTTTTGAATTTGTCCACGTCACCGTCGGCGAGGGAGTCGCGAAGCCATTCGTGCATCGAGTGGCCGCCCATAACGCCGATGATGCTTCCTGACGCCAGGCACACAACTGCGCGACGATGTGCGTTGCCCAGCTTCAGATGGCGTGCAAATCCGGTAGCACTTGTGCCCACCATGAACGATAGACTGCTGCCGACGGCGAGGGAATCGTCGATTCCAAATACCACCTTAAGCAGCGGCACTATTGCAAACCCGCCACCCACGCCAAACAAACCTGTCAGCAAACCGAGAGCTATTCCAACGCCGAATAGCGCACAGACAAGCTCCGGCCCAGACAGGTGCGCCGTGATGTCGTTGAGTGGCATCATGACGATGGCTCCTGCGGCGTTTCTTCCGCGGGATTGTCGCGGGGTGGTTTTCGGCGCAGTATGGCGTCCAGAGAGACGTTCATCGTCAAGCCCCATGCAAGAGGAATTACTGCCAGCAGGATGATTTCAAGCCATTTGTACATATTGTGTTACCGTTTATTGGCCGGATTGCAGTCGAGGCCGGCAAGAACACTCGCAATGCCACAAATCTTGTCTTCATTTGAGTCTAGCGGCAGCAAGACACTCCGGTCAAGGGCGAAGCGTGGAGATATGCGAAGGAAGAAATGCGGATTGTTATGTTGTAAGTGTTTTACTAAAACTATTTTGTGTTACACAGGGGGGAATTGACAGAAAGCGAACATGCCAACAGTCTTGACCCAAATCTCTTATGATGATAGGCTTACTCGCCCTGACGAGGGTCGCAGTTGTATCGCCGAGCCCTGTTTCAGGATGCCGGATGCCGGATGTACAATGAATCGGCAAAGAAGACTGCCAGCGTAGCTCAATGGTAGAGCACAGCTTTTGTAAAGCTGGGGTTGTGGGTTCGATTCCCACCGCTGGCCTTTTCTCCATTGCCCGGCGGAATCATTCTGCTGGGCATTTCATTGTTTTCGCTGGGAGTGACACAGTGGCCAGAGATGCTGGACAGGCAAGCGACTCCCTGGAAGGGAGAATGGTATGGATCCCGCCAATGACACACATTGGCGCGAGGATGTGTGCTGCTGCCTTCAAGTCGGTTGGAGTAAGTGCCCGTCCCACGCCGCCATCCAATGAACGAACTCTGGAACTCGGCGGACTGTATACGTCTGGGGAAGAATGTTATCCGCAGAAGATCACGATTGGCGATTTTTTGCGAGTGATGGATCGTGACGACTTCGATCCCGCCAAGACCGCGTTTTTCATGCCTACCGCCACCGGCCCCTGCAGGTTCGGGCAATATGTTCCCTATTTCCGTACTGTGCTGGATGAAATGGGATATGAGTCCATCCCCATAGTCTCTCCGTCAAGCGACAATAGCTATGGCGGCGTCGGCAAACATGGGCGAAATATGATTCGAACGTTCTGGCGCGGCTTGGTGGCAGCCGATATTCTCAACAAGATGTTGCTGCGAACCAGACCTTACGAAACCGTCCCGGGCGCAGCCGACGAAGCATTTGAACAGAGCGCCAAGATATTGGAGGTTGCCACTTCGCAGGTGTGCAGCAATGCCCACCGCATGAAATTGCTGTGCGAAGCGATGCGGAAAGGCAGAGAACTGTTTCTCGCAGTACCCGCCAAATACACCAAGGATAAACCCCTTATCGGTGTGGTTGGCGAGATATTCTGCCGCTTGAATACGTTTTCCAACGGTGACGCAGTCAGGAAGATAGAAGCCGCTGGCGGAGAAGCCTGGTTGAGCGATATCGTGGAATGGGTGTGGTATACGAGTTGGTCGCAGAAAGACTGGCTGAGACGAGACGGAAAACGCCTTAGCATGGAGATGCTGGGGTCGATTGTACGTGACTGGTTCCAGCGGTCCGACGAAAAACGTCTGCATGAGTGTTTTGCAGACGATTTCAGGGGTTACGAGGAGCCGCATAGCGTCTACAAGGACGTGCTCAAACCGGGCTGGCCTCATCTGCCTGCCGACGGAGTCTTGGGGGAAATGGTATTGTCGGTCGGTAAGAGTATATACTTGTATGATAAAGGGGTGGATGGGATTATCGACATAAGCCCGTTCTCGTGCATGAACGGTATTGTGTCTGAGGCGGTTTACCATAACGTGTCATCCGCTCATGATGATATCCCGATAAGGAATTTCTACTTCGATTCCAGCAGTTCCAACATGGAGCGAGATCTGGATATATTCATGGAACTCACGCGAAGCTATCGCAAGCGTCGCAAGACGCTGCGGCAATATCCCGCGGTGTTCGAGGATGCATAACCTTTGTTTGCGATGGTTTGCGACATTCATATATGACCGATAATGATGAATCCAGAATAGACGTTGAAGCCAGTTGCGATCAGCAACCGCCGCAGGTTGACTATAGCAAGCTGTATGAATTCCAGCAGGAAATGCGACGATACAGCGACTTGTACGCCGAACTGCCCGTCAGTACGCAGGCAACGTGTCCAAAGTGTCTCAAGCAGGTTGACGCGGTGTTTGATCGCCTGGACGGAAACGTGGTTCTCACATTTACCTGCCCCGATTGTGGCCAGCATCAACAGGTGCATCAAGACGCCATCTGGACCGATCTGCAGTCTGATGTGCCCGCAAGCCCGCACGAGACGTATCACGGTTCGAGAATTCATCCCAATCTAAGGCTGCTGCCTCGCACTGTGGAAACGCTCTGCCCGGAATGCTCAGCCATTATCGTGGGGCGGTATTTTGTGCAGGATGGCGCTGTGATGATCGAGAAGTCCTGTCCCGAGCATGGCTACTTCAGCGATTGTGTCAATTCTGATGTTCGTCTGTATTCCAAGGCCGCCTGGTGGTCGTACGAGGAGCATCCCGGGCAGGAGTTCCCGCAGGTGTCCGGGGCGGGGCATTGTCCGTCCAATTGTGGTCTGTGCAATCAGCACATATCGAGTGCATGTCTTGCCCAGATCGACCTGACGAATCGCTGCAACATGCAATGCCCCATATGCTTTGCCAATGCCGGGGCAGCGGGGTATGTGTGCGAGCTTGAGTTTGACCAGATAGTTCGTCAGTTGCAGGCATTGCGTGATCTTCGCCCGCACCCGTGCACGGCTATCCAGTTCACCGGCGGCGAACCGACCATTCATCCTGATTTCCTGAAGATTATATCTACTACGCGGGACATGGGCTTCTCGTATATCCAGATTGCCACAAATGGCATAACGATGGCGCAGGAGGGCTTTGCCGAAAAGTGTCTCCAAGCCGGCTTGCACACGTTGTATTTGCAGTTCGACGGTGTCGGAGAGGAAGCACATCGCGAGACCCGCAATTTCAAAGGAATTTGGGAGAAGAAACTCCAAGCCATAGAGAACTGTCGCAAAGTCGGCTTGAAGGTTTGCCTTGTGCCGACGATAGTGAAGGGTGTGAATGACGATCAGGTCGGAAACATATTCCACTTTGCGGTGGATAATATCGACGTGGTAAGCGGAATAAGCTATCAACCGGTTTCCTTCACCGGGCGAATTAGTATGGAAAAACGTCATTCGATGCGATACACGCTGGGCGACCTGGGACATGATATCGCCAACGCCAGCGGCGCTAGCGCGATGAACGATATGTTCCCGCTGAGCATCGTGGTTCCCCTTTCGCAGATGCTCGAAGCGCTCACCGGAGAACGCAAAATTCGCTCATCGTCTCATACGGACTGTGCATTTGGGACTTATTTCCTGATCTCGCCGGAAGGCAAGGCATATCCGTTCCCGCAAGTGGTGGATGTGGAGGGTATGTTCAGTGATATGAACAAGCTGGCGGCGAAGATCAACAAGAGGGGCCACGCCAACTGGCTTGACAAGATCAGGGTAATGAAGATGTTCAAGCGTCATTTTCGCAAGGAAGCAGCCCCGCCCGGGCTGACGCTGAAATGTTTCGTCAGATCGCTTCAAGGGCTCATTGACAAGAAGGTCGGAAGGGGCGATGGCGAGAAGATGACTTACAAGACGTTGCTCTGTGCGGGAATGCATTTCCAGGACAGATACAACTATGACGTGGAACGAACGAAGAGATGCGTTATTCTCTATTCTACGCCGGCCGGCGTTTTTCCGTTCTGCACATATAACTGCGGACCGGAGTATCGGCCGATTGTTGAAAAGGCGTACTCGCAGCAGGTTGAACGATTGAAGCAGAACTAGCGGCGGGGATGGAGATGTAGTGATGAAATATGTCAGATTTACGACGATGATGTTAACTGCGGTTATGGTTGTTCTGTGCGGGTGTGAACGGCCGGAAATTCAGCTGCGCAAGGCGAGCACGTTCAAGACGTCAAAGTTGGCAGTGACGGTTGATTTGCCTTCACTTTCCTATGATCGCGGCGACAAGATGGATGTGCGTGTGATAGTTTCCAATCTTACCAAAAAGAAAATGGAAGTCGTCTCCGCCACCCGCGCGGTTTGCAAGGTGAAGATATGGCGGCAATATGTTGGCGAGTGGGACCTTGTGAAAACATATCCGACTTCGATGATACTGAGCCCAAAGGTGTGGCAACTTGACGGCGGAGAAACGCGGATTTTCCGCATGGTTGTTCCGGTGGAGCGAGATTGGCCGGTGGGCGAGGAATTGCGGGTAACGGCAGAGATGGACGGCTTGGATCATGGCGAATGTGGCGTCGTTATTTCGGTGCGGCGCCCCGGCGAGGGTGCTAAATGACGCCTAGTGACCATAGGCAGAGCAATGGAGCCGACAGTTCCTACACTCAGGCGGGCGATCACACGACAGCAGCTGCGATAGGCAAATCATACGATCATTCTTTTGATGTAGACAGTTCGGAAAATCTGGATTCATCTCGCACTTGCGACGGTTCGATAAGCAGTGGTGAGTTTTTGCTGAAATGCGAATCACTGGCGGATAATGTGACGCCGGAGTCGCTTCAATTTGATTTTCATCATCCACTGGAAAATTGGATAGGGCGCTGGCCTGTTCGCCTGCTTTTGGGGCGGTTGGCGAAGATGGGGCATGACGGGCAGACCGGGCTGGAACGCATTCTGTCTTCGTATCGCAATCCGGAAGCTCCCGTTTGGCAGCGTGTGAAATATTGGGCTATCCACAAGTTCATAGATCGCATGCGAGGCGATACAGACGTGGAAACCTTCCGTGAGAAGCTCGCCGAGAATAAGCCCACGGTTCGCGGCATGGTTATTGTCGCAAGATCGATGAGGGAATTCGGTTTGACTGTTCCCCAGAAGTTCTCGATTCCACTTTTTGCGGTATGGAACTTCACCAATCGCTGCAATCTGTCGTGCAAACATTGTTACCAGGATAGCGAACACAATTCGCTGGAAAATGAACTGACGCTCAACGAGAAACTGGATCTCGTGGACGAGATGGGGCATGAGTATATGCCCATGCTGGCGATATCCGGCGGCGAGCCGACGATCAGCAAGGATCTGATCCCCGTGCTCAGGCGAGCGAAGTCTTACGGTATGCACACGACTATCGCCACGAACGGGACCACCATGACGCCGGAGTTGGCTGGGCGGCTCAGGTCCGCCGGCCTGCGATATGTCGAGATATCGTTGGATTCGGTGAACGCCGACAAGCACGATGCCTTCCGCGGTGTGAAGGGGATGTGGGCCAAGGCTGTTGAAGGCGCGAAGACGGTGGTTGCCACCGAGGGGCTGCGTCTGGGAATTGCCATGTGTGTGCATCAGGGCAACATCGATGAAGTCGCCGACATGATAAGTTTCGCCGAAGATATCGGGGCCGGGTGTTTCGCCCACTTCAACTTCATCCCCGTTGGTAGGGGATTGAACATGGTATCCGGCGACATTACGCCAAGGCAGCGAGAGGAACTGATGGAGCTCCTTAACCGCAAGATGCAGGCCGATGGCGGGATTGGGATTATTACCACCGCACCGCAACTGGGACGTGTGTGCCTGGCTGGATCGCCCATCGATACGGGCAAAGCAGCATGCAGCCACGCGGGTTCGGGCTCGGGTGTGAAGGCTCGCGTAGTTGCGAAATACCTCGGTGGATGCGGCGCTGGGCGAACGTATGTATGCATTGAGCCTGACGGTAATGTTACTCCGTGCGTGTATCTGCCGCACCGCGTGATGGGCAATGTTCGCGATAAATCATTCAGGCGGATCTTCCGCGAGAGCGTGTTCTGGGATGTTCTGAACGATCGTAGCCGCCGAACGCATCACTGCCAAGTGTGCTCGTTCAAGGACTACTGCGGCGGATGTCGCGCCCGGGCCGATGCCTACTTCGGCAAGTTGCACGCCGGCGATCCCGGCTGCGTATTCAATGATAAGCACTGGCAGAAACTCGTGGACGATGGCATCGCGGTGGTGGATGGTTCGTGCGATCCCGAAGACATGGATCTTCCCCCCATGCGTCACGGTTTGGCGTAGTCTGCCTGCATGAGATGGTAGAAAGCTTATTTATTCGAGGTTTGCGGTGCTCGCAATAGTCTCGCAGTTCGTAATCACGTTTGGATCTGGTGTTCCCATTTCTGTTCATCTTCGCTGAACAGTCGCACGCGACGTTTGCGATATTCGGTGACGGTCCATAGTTCCCGTCTGTCTTGCAGGCCGGTTGTGGCTGCCAGCGAGTTCACCATCGCGGAGCACTCATCGCGGCTTGTCCCGTGTATCATCGTATAGAGCGAATATGGCCAGTCATTGGTGGCGGGGCGAAGATAGCAGTGACTGGTATTGGGCGATTGTGACAGAACTTCTGCCGCCGAGTCGGCATTGTCGGGCGTTACCTGCCATGCAACCAGCACGTTTGCTATTGCGCCTACAGCACGATGATTCACTACGGCGGCGTATCTGCGCATCAGGCCCTGGTCCAGAAAGTTCTCGGCATGGTTGAGCAGTTCATCTTCCGACATGTCAAGAGAGCGGGCGAGGACGTCAAACGGCCTGTCGGTGCAGGGCAAGTCGTTTTGCAATGCTGCTATGATGACGCGTTCCTGTGGAGATGTGTTTCGGTTGACGCTGGCAAGTGTTCTCGAGGTTTTAAGCGTCCCGTTCCACGCGTCCGTCGAACCGAACCGCACGTGTAGTTTGTATTGCTTGATTGCGGGCAGATTGAGCGTGGCGGTTGCGTGGCATTGGGCGGCGAGTACTGCAACCGTGGTTTGCATGCCGAGTGTGCTTTGCGGCGAAAGTGCTAGCGTGAGCCAGAGGTTGTACCTGCCTTCGCGGCTGTAGCAGTGCGACACGCCTGGGTGCTCGGCAGCGGTTTGTCCGGCGGCATGCAGCTTGTCGAGCGGTATGCTGAAGGCGAGCAGTGTTTGCGAATAGCCCAGGCTGGCAGGGTTGAATATCGCGGCGACTTCGCGTATGACCCCGTCGGCTTTCAGGCGCTGCATATGTTGGATTACATCGCTACCATGGCAGCCGATTTCCTCGGCGATTTGCGCATACGGCTGCGACACCAGCGGGAGCGATGTCTGGATGTTGTTAAGAAGCCGGGTTTTGAGAGCATTATTCATTGAGCATCAAACATCAGGCCCACCGAGACGGTCTCGATGGGCCCGAAGTCATTCTTATTCATTGTAGGCATGCAAAGTTACATATCCCACATTTCCTGGTCTTGCCTCAGAGCCTTCGCAGGGGAAAAGATTTCATGCATAATGATGGCTTTTCTGGCGGCACGGTTGTTCCGCAGGCTTGCCGCTATAAATAGCGGATTCCTTTTGGATACCTTTTGCGAATCGTCGCTCTGCTGAAGTCGTCCGACTGTAACATTTTCTTCTGGAGACTTTCTGGCAGCCAGGCGTTGCGCTTGCTGCTTTGCCAGTTTTGCCTGCCTGAGCTCCTGTTGACGGATTTCATTCTGGACACGCGTTGCGTTTGCCGCGGAGCGTTGCTGATCGAGCGTTACTGCCAGTGTGATAGGTTTCGGCTGAATCAGCTGCGCTGCAGGATGCTGCCTGCGGGGTTGTTGTACAGGCAAAGGCGTTGCCCTTGGATCCGCCTTGGTCTGGCCTGTGGCACCGTGCTGGCCCTTTGTCTGCACCAGTTCGGCTTCAAGTTTCTGCTGAACTTCCTTTTCCTTGGCTTTTTTTGCCAGGTGGCTGAAAACCGATATAGCGATGAAGACCAGCACAAAGATGATGCTGGACCAACCTCCACTATCATCGCGGTCAGCCAGGATGTTTATGTAGAATTCCATGGCGGTCTACTTTTGCTCCGGCGAGCCGCCCTGTTGTTCTTCACCGGCGATGGCGTCTCGCATCTTGGTGTCGGACTGGACGTTCTTGATTTTGTAGTAATCCATTATGCCCAGGTTTCCGCTGCGGAACGCCTGTGCGATTGCCATGGGGATTTCGGCTTCTGCGAGGACAACCTTGGCGCGGTTCTCGCGAACCATCGCAACCATTTCCTGCTCGCGTGCCTTTGCCATGGCGCGTCGTTTTTCGGCCTCTGCCTGGAAGCGTCTCTTGTCCGCTTCTGCCTGGTCGGCTTGCAGCTTGGCACCGATGTTATCGCCAACGTCTACATCGGCGATATCGATCGAGAGTATATCAAATGCGGTTCCTGCGTCGAGTCCCTTGGCGAGTACTTCCTTAGTGATCCTGTCCGGATTTTCCAGCACGTCCTTATACGTGTCAGCCGAGCCAATCGTGGTGACGATGCCTTGACCCACGCGGGCGATGATGGTCTCTTCCGTGGCACCACCAACCAGGCGGTCGATGCTGGCACGGACGGTCACGCGGGCACGTGCCTTAACCTGGATACCGTCCTTGGCGACCGCATCGATCGTGGTCTTGCCCGATGTGCTGCTTGGGCAGTCGATGACCTTGGGGTTAACCGAGGTTTGGACGGCTTCGAGAATATCGCGGCCGGCCAGGTCGATGGCGGTTGCCAGTTTCCATGTGAGGTTGATATTTGCACGGTTCGCGGCGATGAGTGCTTTGACCACGTTCATGGGTCTGCCGCCGGCGAGATAGTGGGTTTCAAGCTGCGTGGCGCTCAGGTCCAGGCCTGCACGTACCGCCTGGATGCGAGCCAGGACGATTGTTTGCAGATGTACCTTACGCAGACGCATGCCGATCAGCTCGAAGATGCCCACGCCGGCCCGTGCGGCCAGGGCTTGCAGCCACAGCGTGAACGCCGGACCGAACAGTCCAAGCAGAACGACAAGCACCAGGAGGATGATACCGATGACGGTATACATGACTACCTCGCCTCCGGTCAAAGTTGCCATCATTAATGTTTCCATGTCATAATCCTTTCGGGTTGGTTGCGATTCCCTCTGTGCAGTATATAGCGATGTTTATATCACGCTGGCCTGCTCAATGACAGGCTCCCGGCATTCTATTGTTCAGATACGGGCTTGACGATCACGTTCATTGAATCCGCGCGAATTACTTTCACTTCCGTACCGTCTTCGATGATATCCGATTCGGCGCGGGCCATTATCCGCTTTCCATCGATGCGGACTGTCCCGGACGGGCGAAGTTGGGTTTCGGCTACGCCCGTTTTGCCGATCAGTTCATTGTACGCCTCAGCCTGGGGCATGGCGTCACCGGTGGAATCCGGGGCTTTGGCGAGGAACAGTCTCTTGCCCAGCGGCGTTTTCGGCAGCAGCCGCACCAGAACGCCCAGGTATATGGGCATCGCAATCAGCACGCCAATCGCCAGTCCGGCGCCCGCCCAGGGTGATATGGTGCATGCGAAGTATATCGCGGCTGCGATGGCGGTGATCGCCGCCACCGTCAGCATCCCGAAGCTTGGTGTGCAGATTTCCAGAAAACTCAGGACGATCGCCGCCACTACCAGGATGATGATTGCTGTAATTGGGTCTGGCATCAGATTTTCTCCACAATCAGACGATTAGAATCTTTGCGAATAACGCGAACTGTCTTGCCGGTTTCGATGGTCACACCATCGCCGGAAGCGTCAAACAGTTCATCTCCAAAGCGGACCTTGCCCACAGGGCGGCAGATGCTGTCCACGATGCCAATATCACCAACCCCGATGTGTTGCATGGGGGAGGTGTCGGTGGTCGGTGCTTCAGTGGCTGCGACCGCTTCGGCGAGTATCATGCGACTGGCGAAGGGGATTCTCCGGAAGTACTTTGCCAACAGCGACGCGAGCACAAATGCCCCGATGAGTCCAAGGCCCATAGCCATAAGCCCATCGTGGAAGAAGCCCCAGTCCATGTCCGTAATAGGCACGGGCCATTCATTGGGTGCGTTGGGGACGATTATCGCAAGCAGTCCGATAATGCAGCAGAGGATTCCCGAGAGCCCAGCCAGCCCGAATCCTGGTATGACGAACACTTCCACCAGCAGAAGAACAATGCCGACGACAAACAGTGCTATTTCCCACACCTGCGCCAGGCCGATAAGGTATCTGCTGCCGAACATGACCGCGAAGCATGCCGCCGCCAGCCCCCCGGCGATGCCGAACCCCGGGGCCTGCAATTCCGCATAGATCAAGAAGACGCCCGCCATTAACAGTATGCCCGTGACGGTAGCGCTTGTGAGGAATCCGACTGCGGTCTCGGACCAGTTGTCTTCAAAGACCTGCAACTCCTGAATATTGTAATGCTTCTTGATGCCGGCATGCGGGCTTTGCGTTGTCGCCTCGATAGTCGCGGCAACAAATCCCAGATCCAACGCCTTGGCGGTGTCCATGGTAAGCAGCTCTTCCTCTTGCACGACCACTCGCAGGAGTTCCCACTGGTAGATCTTGGGCTTTCGCTTCAGGCCGGTGTCTGCGTTGCCTTCCACCGGAGCAACCTTGGCCCGGAAGTTCTCGGCCGCGACGTACCTGAGCTCACGCGTCTTGATATTCCTGACCAACCACACCTCTCGATGCCACGATACCATGCTCTCTGCCAGTGGAACACTGTAGCCGCGCAGCGTGGCCGACTCGGAGAATTCCGCTCTCAGTGGGGATTCAATTTTCTCTCGTTCAACTCCCTCCAGCTTGCCCTGCGGCGATATGGGGGCGCAGTCGCCAAGCTTGCCTACCGGGGTCATCACTATCTCGTCACAGGCCAGTGCGATAAGAGCACCTGCCGAGATAGCTCGCGTCCGTACGAAGCACACCGAGCGAATGCCTGACAGCTCGGTTTTGATCATTCGCGATATATCCAGCGCGGCCAGAACTCCGCCGCCGAATGTGTCCATATCGAAGATAATCAGTTTCACGCCGAGCCCCTTGCACCGCGTGATCTTGCGGAGCATGGTCTCGTATGTCTTGTTGCTGATCTCCTCGCGTATGGGGATCACCACTGCAGTTTGGACCTTGTCGGGCAACGCGGGCAGTGGCATGCTGCGCTTGGGTTTGGCGAACCATCCTTCTTTGGTAGTTCGCCATGCGCCGGCGGGGGACGTAGCCGAGGGTTTGGGGCCTTGCGCGAGGGCGAGAGTTTGCGAGAGAATCATCACCGCCAAGGCGGCCAGGATGGCAAATGTGCGGAATCTGTTCATATTTCAGGCCCCTTCAGAGCACGAAATGTCTCATACATAAGTTATTCTACCGCCGCCCACAGCGGGGGGCAACACCCTGTAACTATCTGATTTGCATATGGGTGCATGTGGGCAAACGGTCCAACCCGGGGGCTGGTGTCAGGGGAAAAAGTCGCAAAAGGAGCCCCCGGAAGATTTTGATTGATTGTTCAATCAAACGTATTGACCTTACCTGTGGACAGAGAGTACAATGGAGCCTGTCCAAGCGATATTCTCCCGGCCCGACGGGTGCGTCGCTCGAAGATGAGCCCTCGCCAGGGCACCAGTTGGAGGTAAAGATGCGTAAATCAGTGATCATATCCGAATCCCGAGTGCCCAATCGCCAATCGCCATTCGGCGGCCACAGCGGCCGCGCCGCAGACCAGGGCATTTACGCTGATAGAGCTTCTTGTGGTTATTGCCATAATTGCGATTTTGGCCAGCCTGCTGCTGCCGGCTGTGCAGAAGGCCAAAGACCTCGCCAATCACGTTGTGTGCATGAGCAATCTCAAGGGCATTTACCTCGGGCATATGCTCTATGTGCAGGACTACTTCTTTGTACCGGCGAAACTGATGGGTGTTAAGTCTTCATAAGTTCTTGCCTGCCAGTTTCTACTGGCAGGTTGCCATCGGTCATTATTCGTGGGACAGAGCACTACGAGCGCTTCGTGTTTTCTGGAATCGGTGGCGGGCTCGATGGTCTTACCTTCTATGAGGGCCTGCAACCGTACATACCGTGTCCGGTTCGCGGCATGGGTGATACGATCTATTTTTGCCCAGCGGATGTGAAGCTTCCGTCCAGTGATCCGACCAATTTTATTGTGTACCCTGACGGCAGTGGTGCGCCTGCTGACTTGCTCAAGTACGGCCCTTCGGGGGACAAGGCAATTTTGGAAGTGTCTTACATGGTGAATTCGTTCATGTGTCCATGGTTAATGTCGGGCGGCCTGGGAATTGTGCAACTGCATTTTGTGAGGCCTGACGAACTCGAAGAGCCGGAAATAACCGCCTTCATGACTGATGGAGGAGTGTATAAGACGACCTACTTTTTTGCCGATGGTATGGAAGGTGCCGTCGATAAGCGACATGACGGCGTGCCGACGATGCTCTTTGCCGATGGAAGCATGAGCAAGTTTGATGGCGCATATCCGCTCAATTGGTGGATTAATACAGGTGATCTGAAAATACTTCCCTTTGCAGGTTACTACAACAGGTGGTGGCCGTAATCGTTCTGCAATAGCGGTCGCCGCTATCTGCGAAAACAGCCCCAGGCAATCTGCTGACTGCCCGGAGCTGCTTTTCATTGCCCTGCGTTTCTCCGTGTCGCCGCTTGGCGAATCTGCCACCTACTTCACCTGCGATAGCTTCACCCAGCGTTTTTCCTTCGCCGACATCAGCGAGGCCTCCAGCACGCGTTGGGTCTGGAAGGCGTCTTTGAAGTCCGGCATGGGCACCACGGGTTTCTTGCCCGCCATCGACAGCACGATGTCATAGCACATGTTCGTGAATGTGTGCTCGTATCCGATACCGTGCGAATCGGGCCACCATGCGTCTGCATAGGGATGATCGCCGCCGTGGGTGGCCATTATCGTGGTCCAGCCCTGCACAGCACGCTCTGCCGTCGCGTCGTAGTATTCCAGCTCATTCATGCGTTCGAAGCCGAACTTGATCGAGCCTTTCGTACCGTTGATCTCGAAGCCATGGTTGTTCTGGTTGCCGGTGGCCATTCTGGTGGATTCAAAGCTCGCCACCGCGCCGCCGGAGAACCTGGCCAGGAACAATACCGCGTCATCAACTGTGACCTTGCCCTTTTTGCCCGAGCCCTTGATGCCCGCGGCGATACCGCCGGCGGCTGAGCCTGTCATCACGTTGCGTTCCTTGATGAACGTCTCGTTGATACCGCCGCAGATCTCGGTAATCTCTTCGCCGGTGACGAAGCGGGTCATATCTATTATGTGGGCGCCAAGGTCGCCATGTGAGCCCGAACCGGCGATCTTGCCGTCAAATCGCCACGCCAGCGGTACGGATTCATCGGCCCAGTCCTGCAGATACCACGCTCGCACGTGGCGAACCTTGCCGATCTTGCCCTGTTTCACGAGATTATGCGCCAGCGCCACGGCCGGGCAGCGGCGATACACGTACCAGACAAACGTCTTTGCCTTGGACTTCTTGGCGATTTCGTTCATTTCTTTGGAATCTTTGAACGTGCCAGCCAGCGGCTTTTCGCAGGCGACTGCCTTGCCGGCAGCCAGGGCGGCCTTGGCCATCGGAAGGTGCATATTGTTTGGTGTGCCGACGTCGATCAGGTCTATCTCGTCGTTCGTGAGCAGTTCCTTCCAGTTGGTGGTGGTGTTCTGCCATCCCCAAGTGTTGGCGAAATCGCTCAGCGTGTCTTCATTGCGTGCGCACAGCGTGTGCATCACGGGTTTGATGGGGAGGTCAAAAAACCTGCTGACCTGGCTCCATCCGTTTGAGTGAGTGCGGCCCATGAAGGCCTGCCCGATAAGTGCAACGTTGAGTGTCTTCTTGCGTGCCATATTATGCTCCTGCTGCCTGACGAGATGTGCTGCCGTGACGGGCCTCGCACCCCGAAAGCATCATGTTACGTGGCTGCGATATTACGTGGCGGACTTACTGTATCGCCCGGGGCAATCGCCCGCAAGTGTGGTAATCGGGAAAATGGTGAGTATCATATGTTTCAAACGCTCGCAGAGGGCAAGGTGTACGACAAAGTGTTCTGGCGGTTGTTAAGGTGGTTGATCATCTGTTGTTGCCTGGGCTTTGAAAGTAGAACAGGTGATCAGGAGACCGCAGGTGAGCGAGCCTATTCAA
>CBDUQP010000080.1:0-17172 GCA_965369385.1 uncultured Phycisphaerales bacterium | reverse complement strand
ACTCACCTGCTCTGTGTACGAGAATTCTTTCCTGCCAGAAAGAATTCTCGTACACGTTGACACGGGCGGCCCGTATCAATAGTATGAAGTTATGTTATAATTGGGTTATTATTAGCAGGGCAAAGTCGTAAGTGTGCCTTATGTAAATACTAACAATTCAAGCTGTGTTTTGCGTCAGGGCGTGTGGGTGAATTTGGCTTGTGTACGCCGTCAGGTTTGCCTTTTGGACGCCCGGTTTCTATTAGTCGGACGAGGTTAGAAGTGTAGTGGCATCTATTCAGGTCATTCAGGGTCCAGACAAGGGCCGTACGTTTGAACTCGCTGGGGACGAGAGCATTATCGGACGGCAGAGCCGTACCGTGGAACTCTCCGACGAGACAGTATCTCGCACGCATGCGTCGATGCATCAGCAAGACGGTTCGTGGATCCTCACCGAGCATGGTTCAGCCAACGGTACGCTCCTTAATGGCGTCAAGATATCCCAACCGACCCGGGTGAAACGTGGCGATCAGATTCGTTGCGGTTCAACATTGCTCGTGTTTCGCGGCGATACCAAACGCATGCCTCGCGGTGGCGGAGTTGACATTGACGAGAACGGATTGCTGGTTGACGCGGCCATCGTTGCCACCGTCCCGAGTAATGAAGATTCCGTTATCATTCCCACCCCCGAAGCCGGTGCCCGTGCGATAGATAACCTGCGCCTTCTGTATAATCTCATCTCCGAGGCATCCAGCATCCTGAGCGAGGATCAGCTTCTTGCCCATACACTGGACAAGATATTTGAACTCCTTGATGCCGATCGTGGTTTCGCGATGCTTGAGGAAGATGGCGAGCTGAAAATAAAGACTACGAAGTATCGCAACGATGTTGTCGAGGGTGACCCGCCAATATCTCGTACGATTATCGACGAGGTTATTTCCAAAGCTCATGGTGTCCTTTGTGCAAATGCCATGGGCGACAAGCGTTTTGCCGCCGGCCATAGCGTGCAGAACTTTGGGATTCGGTCGGCCATTTGTGTTCCGATTATGGGACGCGACAAGGTTCTGGGTGTGATTCACGTGGACTGCGGCGTTTCGGAGCATACGTATTCCACCGAAGAGCTTCGTATCCTGACTGCGATTGGATACCAGACCGGTCTGCAAATCGAAAACGCAAGATTGTACCAGGCGACAGTGCAGTCTGAGCGGCTTGCTGCCGTCGGCGAGACCGTTGCGTATCTATCGCACCATATAAAGAACATTCTGCAGGCACTTCACGGTGGTATCGATGTAGTGAAAATGGGCATCGAGGCTGAGAATCTCGGCCGGGCGCGCCAGGCGTGGCCGATTGTGGAACGGAATATTGACAGGATCAATAGGCTTATCCTGAACATGCTCGCGTTCTCCAAGGATCGCGAGCCCCTGCTTGAGAAGGTCCAACTGAACGATATTATAACCGATTGTAAGGAACTGGTTTCGCATCAGGGCGACGAGCGGGGTGTGGCGATCGTGGCCGACCTGGATGATATTCCCGAAATCCCAGCCGACGCAACCGGCCTGCAGCAGACATTGCTGAACTTGGTAACAAACGCTGTAGATGCAGTCGAAGACAATGAGGGAATTATCACACTGACAAGCCGTTACGATTCGCTGCACCGCAATGTGATTCTCAAGGTAATTGACAACGGGCACGGTATCGAAGCCGACCAGATGGAAACCATCTTCACGCCGTTCTTCTCATCCAAGGGGCAGAAGGGCACTGGCCTGGGGCTGGCTGTGGCGAAGAAGGTTATCAAGGAACACCAGGGCACTCTTGAGCTGGATTCCAAGGTGGGCGAGGGAACTACGTTTACAATCACTTTGCCCGCGATTCGCAAGGACGATACCAGGGCCGGCGAGATTCTGTAAGACGCGGCCACTGCCGCAGGCAACTGTCGGCGGACCTGCCTTGTATGGTGAGCAATTTCGGCGGCGAGATGGTTTGTCGCCTGCCAGCACATAAGAAAGCCCTCGCAACCATTCAGTTGCGAGGGCTTTTTGTGTTTGGCGTTTACGTTTGTTATTCGTCTGAAGGCGTTTCCTCAGTTTCCTCAGACGCGTTGGTTTCATCGACCGGCGGTTTGGCATCTTGTGTGGATTGATCCTCTGCCGCGGTTTCTGCCGGCGTATCCACAGTGCCGATAGCATCGGGAGTGGGGTTGCCGTCTTCATCAAGCAACGCCAGTTGAGGATCATCTTCGATCTCTTCTTCCTCAACTGCTACTTTGGCCAGAGCGGTAAGTTTATCATCGGTTTTGAGGGTGATAACACGCACGCCCTGAGTGGCGCGGCCTATCGTTCTCATTTCGCTGACATTCGTGCGGACGATCTTGCCCTTCTGGGTCATCAGCATGAGTTCGTCGGAGTCCTGAATGCACTTGAGAGCGATTACCTTCCCGTTACGCTCCGTTGCCTTGATATTGATGATACCAGTCCCGCCGCGTGTCTGCATGCGGTACTCGTCGAAGCTGGTCCGCTTTCCGTATCCGTTTTCGCAGACGGTAAGCAGTGTGCTTTCGGGCTCGATGATTACCATGTCAACAACCTTGTCACCTTCGCGGAGCTTGATGCCTCTCACGCCGGCGGCGGTTCTGCCCATGGTGCGGGTGTCGGCTTCGTTGAAGCGAATCGCCTGTCCTTCTTTTGTTCCAAGCACGATCTGGTTGCTGCCACTGGTGACTGCAACGCCTATTACGAAGTCTCCTTCGCCCAGTCCCGTAGCCTGAATGCCGCCTTTTCTCGGGCGGGAGTACGCGGAGAGGGCGGTTCGCTTTATCTGTCCGTTTCGGGTGGCGATCATGAGGAACTGATCGTCGGTGAATTCCCGCACGGGCACGATGGTACGGATCTTTTCATCGCCGCTCATCTGGAGAATATTGACGATGGCCCTGCCCTTGGATTGCCTCGACATGGCCGGGATATCGTACACCTTCAGCCAGTGCATTCTTCCGTTGTCCAGGAATATCAGCAGGTAGTCATGCGTGGACGCCACGAACAATTGTTCAATGAAGTCACCTTCTTTGGAGTCCGATCCTACAATACCCTGTCCGCCTCTGCCCTGGCATTTGTAGGTAGTGAGGGCCACGCGTTTGATGTAGCCTTCGTGGCTTAGCGTGACGACTGCTTCCTCGTCGGCAATGAGGTCTTCCATGTTGAAGTCGCCGGCGTCTTCGAGAATCAGTGTGCGACGATCATCGCCGTAGCGATCACGAATCTCGCGGATATCTTCGCAGACAACGTCAAGCAGCAGGCGGTCGTTTTTGAGGATAGCTTCGTATCCGAGAATCTCTTCCATCAGGTCGCTGTAATTGCGTGCGAGCTTCTCTATCTCCAGGCCGGTAAGACGCTGGAGTTGCATCGCGAGGATGGCATCTGCCTGCACGCCGGTGAGGAATTGCGGACCGGAAGATGCTTTTTTCACGAAAGCCTCGGGCAGGAGGTTTCGCACTGTGGCTTCTTCGGTCAGCATCATCTCCATCGCCATTAATCTCTGCTTGGCGGTGGGGACGTCAGGAGAAGTCTTGATCGCTTCGATAATCCTGTCGATATCGGCAACGGCGAGGATGAGGCCTTCAAGATAGTGTGAACGCTGGCGAGCACGTCGTAGCAGGAACAGCGTTCGGCGGCGAATCACTTCTTTGCGATGGTCCAGGAAGAGAAGCAGCATTTCCTTGAGGGCAAGCGTCCGCGGGGTGCGGTTCACAAGCGCGATGTTGATTATACTGAACGTGCTTTGCAGCGGTGTGTATTGGTAAAGCTGATTTATTATGACTTCCGGTTCCGTACCGCGACGAAGGTCGATCACGATGCGCATTCCCGTGCGATCGCTGTGGTCCTGTACGTCGGTGATGTCGGGAATTCGTCCGGCCTTAACCACATCTGCGATTCGTTCGATAATCGTGGCTTTGAGTACCTGGTAGGGTATCTCGGTCACGATAATTTGCGACTTGCCGCCTTTTTTGGCCTCTTCAGCGTGCATTTTCGCACGGACGAGAACTTTGCCTCTTCCTGTCTCATATCCGCGGAAAATACCCGCTCGTCCGCAAATGTGCCCGCCGGTCGGGAAGTCCGGGCCCTTTACGATCTGCATCAGATCTTGCGTGGTGATATCGGGGTGCTCGATGACGTGCAGAAGCCCATCGCATATTTCGCGGAGGTTGTGAGGCGGAATACTGGTGGCCATCCCGACTGCGATACCCTGGGACCCGTTGACGAGCAGGGCGGGGAACTTGGATGGCAAGACGGTTGGTTCGTAGCGCGTGTCGTCATAGTTGCGCTGCATGTCGACGGTGTCGAGATTCAGATCTTCCATCATCTCGGTCGCAGGCGCAGCCATTCTGGCTTCGGTGTACCGCATAGCCGCCGGCGGATCACCGTCTATCGAGCCGAAGTTTCCCTGCGGATCGATCAGCCTGTACCGCATGGTCCAGTGCTGCCCCATGCGCACCAATGTAGGATACACACACTGTTCGCCGTGTGGGTGATAGTTACCGGAAGTGTCGCCGGCGATTTTGGCGCACTTTCTGTGCTTGCTTCGCGGGCCGAGGTTCAGGTCGTTCATCGCCACAAGCACACGCCGCTGGCTCGGTTTCAGGCCGTCACGGACATCGGGCAACGCGCGGTCCATAATCGTACTCATCGCGTAGGTCAGATACGACTCGCGCATCTCCTTCTCGACGGGTAGATCCTGCATCCGCTCATTCGTAAACAGCATAGGCGGTGCAACCGGCGGGGCCTGGGGGGTCTGCTCGACACTGTCGTCAGAGTCATTCATTTCGTTGGGAATTTCTTCGTCTGCCACCTTCGTGCTCCATCAGAAAGTAATTACGAAAGACTACCTTAACACGGTACAAAAGTAAAGCCCGCCGAACCGGTCAACGGGCTTTGCTGCGGTCAGAGGCTCGTCATGCGGTCTCAAGTCATTACCGCTTTCTTCTTTGCGGGAGCCTTATCGGGCTGTTGGTCCTGTTGTCGTTCGGCGTCGGATTCGTCCGGCCCTTGTGACGATTGCTTCCTAACCATGCGTCGGATGCGGTATGTCTTGGCGTTTGTCGACTCGAAATAGATTCGCATCAGCATTTCGCCGATCAGCCCGGTTGCAAGCAGCAACATTCCCGTCAGGACTGCCATGAACCCGACCGCCATGAGAGGACCATGCTCCTGGAAAAGATGGAAGCTCCCCCAGCCTATGATCTTACGCACGAGTCCGAAAATGAGGATTGCAGCACCGCCTGCAAGCAAACCCAATCCCCATTTTCCGAAGAAGTGCAGCGGGCGAGTGAGATAAGATGTAGTGAACCTGAGTGTTATCAGGTCTAACGCCACGCGAAATGTCCTTCCGATACCGTATTTGCTCTGTCCGGCGGGGCGGTTTATGTGCTTGGTGGTAATCTCGCATATGCGTGCTCCCAGCCGGTTACAGACGGCTGGCACGAACCGGTGCATTTCACCATAGAGACGAATATCTTCAAGCATTTCTCTGCGATATGCCTTGAAGGTGACGCCAAAATCATGAAGTGGCACGCCCGAAACCTTGCGAAGCATCCAGTTGGCGGCTTTGCTGGGGATTTTTCGGAGGAACCATCCGTGCCTGCGGCGAGCCCGCCAACCACTTACGATATCGTATCCTTCTTCGATTTTGTCCAGAAAGATGGGGATTTCGAACGAGTCGTTCTCCATGTCGCCGTCGAGAGCGACGATGATCTCGCCTCGCGCGTGATCGAACCCTGCCTGCAATGCCGGCGTCTGTCCAAAGTTGCGTTTGAAATCCACGAACAGGACATGATCGTTCCCCGAGGCGATACGCTCAAGGATGTCGCCGGTCGAGTCACTGCTGCCATCATTGACCAGGATTATCTCATATGTCTTTTTCAGCGTCCGCATGACTTTTGCCAGGCGGGTATAGAATCGCTCCACAAGATCTTCCTCGTTGTAGAACGGTACGACCACGCTGCAGTAGATTTCCGGCGCGGTTTGCCTGGCGTCCGTGGCCAACATGTTTGCTGGATTGTTCATTTGAAATTTACCCGATTGCTGTAGGGTTCATATGGTAGGCACGCGTATGCGGCGGATCTGCCATATGATTGCAGAGATGATAACCTATTTGTCCATGTAACTACAGTTCTTGATGTGAATTCCGCCCGTAACGTGTACGAGAATTCTTTCTGGCAGGAAAGAAATCTCGCACACAGAGTTGCTTCCGGGCTGACGATTTCGCGTGACTGGCTGGCGGGGTTGCTATCGTGGCTGGCTGGTTGCCTTCCTGTGATGATGCGTGAGGCGAATTAGATAAAGCCTGCCCAGCTTGCTGCGGTGGACCGGGCCTGTGTTTGACAGCTGGATCACCCGGCCCAGTTTCTCAGGGAAGGCGGTTACGCGTGTTTTGTGACGTTTCCCGTCCTTCTTTGTGATTTTGAGCAGTTTACCGTGCGGTGTTGGTACATAGGCATCTGCTCGCAGCAGACCAGAATCGCACGTTACCAGCCACTTGGCGTTGCTTTTTGCCAAGTCTGCTTGTGTGTTTTTCAGGTCAATGTGCTCTCCGAACCTTCCCCAATACAGTTCGGTCCCCATCTTCTCCGCACTAAGGACTGCGAACGAGTCATCGCCGACAATCTGCTTGGCTTCTTCGGCGAACAGCACCAGCTTCTCGCCATCGCCTAAGCGGGAATGTTCGCTAAGCATGTGTCCGTACATGAACAGCAGTCCCAGCATCGTCGGCACAAATAACACTGCCAGCGGGGTGAGTCGCCAGTCAAGAGAGTTCTTTATGCCGGCGGCAGCAATGAGCAGGCCAAGTGGTACCAGTATCTTGAGTATCCACCATGTTTCGGGGGCAACCGAATACGGTGTCCTGAGATTGGACGTTATCCAAGTGGGCAATTCAGCGTAGAACAGGCAGATGCACGCGATAATGCTGACGCCTAGACCGCCGGTGACCACAAAAGCCGCGATTGTATGACGCCAGATGTTGGCAATTCGTGAATCGCTTCCCATCCGTCGGAGTCTCTCTATGGCGATTACCGCCATGAACGCCACCGAAACATAGCAGGGCATGGCGTAGTCTATGCGATATCCGCTCGTGAAGTGGAAGGGCAGCAGGATGGCGATTATCCACAACAGCGGCAGCTTCAGCGGAGATTTGCTAGAGAACCATTTTCCAGGATGCCACAGTGCCATGGCTGCAATCGCCAGAATCGAACCGGGCAGTGTGCAGTAGATCAGTCCCAGCAGGGGGGGCGTTGACGTTCTCTTTGGGCCGGTCAGGTCATTGCCGATGATTCGCTGGACGATCTCGTCGTTGACGATATTCCAGAATTCCTTGCCACCTATCATGAACATTGCAAACCAGATAGAAGCCATGGCCACGACGAACGCAAGGAGTCCCCACCCAACGCGGATCGCCTTCAGCATGTGCCGCCATCGCCGCAGGACCATTCGCAATATGACAATCGCCTTTGTGCCGCCGCAACCGACAGTTCGGAAGCGTCTTTCAAAGGTGGCTGCCATTGCCAGAAAGAATGCAATGAACGGGAAATTGGCGACTCCCCATCCCTTGGACAGCCCGCCGAGGATGATTGCCACCCAGAACCACGCCACCCAGCGGTTGCGTTTGCCTGGCGGCGCTTTGTGGAATAACACCCTGTCTATGCAGAAAAGTGCAAGTGTCATCCACAATGTATGCAGCATGTCTGTCGTGCCCAGATACATGAGCTTGCTCATCTGGAGGCTTGTTGCCCACAGGCATGTAGCGAGGATCGCCAGGGACGGGGTGAACCATCGCCGCCCCATGAGATATATAAGGACAGTGCAAGCAAGGGCCGCCGCCACAGATGGCAAGCGATACATGAAGTCGCTGTAAATGCCGGTTATTGCCAATCCCATCGCGGTCAGCCAGCCGTAAAGCTGGGGCTTACGCATAAACCGGGCTTCGTGATTGTGAGGCAGTATCCAGTTGTCTGATTCCAGCATTCCCAGTGATGCCCCCATCTGACGCATTTGAGCATAGGAGGGGGAGTGCGATGGCGCGTGGATACTAATGCCGAGCATGAAAAACGTCACCAACAGCACAAGAGACATTCCCCGCCACAAACCGATTTGGTTCGTATCGGCAGCACACGTCGGAAGCCTTTTTGAAGGTGTCATTTGTGGATTCCCTTGCCAGCTGTTTTACCTTCGACGAACCCACAAGCTAAGGGCCATGCATGCTTCTGTCAAGATGACGTTAGTGTTTGGAATCTGTAGAGATGTAATATTGGCTTGAATGCAGGGTGCCTGTGCTGGTTCAATAGGTGCGATCATGAGTTCACCAGATACACCATCGGAACAAATAACCAGGCTAGCCCCGTCTCCCACCGGTGCACTGCACCTGGGCAACGCAAGGACATTCGTTGTGAATTATGTGCTTGCCTGCCAGCGGAACTGGCGAGTGTTAATGAGGATGGAGGATCTCGATGGCCCGCGTGTGAAGGCCCAAGCTGTTGAGCAGGCGTTTGATGTTCTCGAATGGTTGGGATTAACCTGGGAAACCCCTGTAATCAGGCAATCCGAGCGATCAGATCGCTACCAGAATGCCTTGCAGAAACTCGCAGACAATAGTGATGCATACCGCTGCACGTGCAGCCGCCGGGATATCGAATTGGCAGCCGGTGCTCCGCACCGTGATGACGGGGTCACTGCATATTCCGGGGTCTGTCGTGGTAAGTATTCATCCGACGAGGAGGCGAAGCTCAGTGGCGGCGAGCCTGCATGGCGAGTGCGTGTGGACAGCACACCGATATGCGTGGACGATCATTGTGCCGGGCGACATGAGTTCGATCTTTGTTCTATGTGCGGCGATTTCGTGATATTCCGTAAGCAGGGGTTGGCGGCGTATCAGCTTGCTGTTGTGGTGGACGATGCTGATGCGGGGGTGAACAGGATTGTTCGCGGCGACGATTTGTTGGATTCGGCGGCTATGCAGATTCATTTGCGCATGCGTCTTCACCTTGGTCCCGAGCCGGAATATTGGCACCTTCCTCTTGTGGTAGGGGAAGATGGGCTCAGGCTGGCCAAGCGTCACGGTAATACGCGGATAAGCTATTATCGCGATCTGGGTGTTCGGCGGGATGCGATACTCGGGTTGATCGGATATTGGTGCGGGGTGCTTCCAGATAGGCGTGAAATGTCTATGGGGGAGCTGATTTCCATGATGCATATTGAATGTCTACCCCCAGAGCCGGTAGTTTTCGGCAGGGACGACGACTCATTTCTGCAATCATGCCGATAGACGCAAGGGTTGAAACCCACCTGATGCAGCGTGGTTATATGGGCTGGGCAATCTGCTGGCAGGATTATATAATAGCTTGTTATAAAAGGCTTTTGGTTTGATGTCCAACCGGTATATCTGTAGATATTTTCTTCACAACCAGCCGTATGGTATGAGCGATTTGCAAAAAGAGACACTGGCGAGGTGGAGGGAGACCTCACCAGCGTTCCGTGTGTCGCAACTCGAATGCAAGTGGAGGGAGACTTGCATATCAATGAGATGCAACGGACAATCTTAACTAACACTCCATAATTATAGACATCTGTGTTAAGTGTGATTTTTCCGTAAGTATCTTTTACATTGTCAATATGGCTGGGAATGTCGTAAATACTTATTATACCAGCATGTATTATTACCGAAAAGAGTTAATAGAAGGGATCATCAATGCACACACCGTGGCGAAGTGAGTGATTGCCCCCATGACGCCCAACAGGTGTCTATCTATAATCCAACGAGTTTACAAAGACTTTGACTTGAGCTTCGCGAACAATATAATCTCGGGTTTGACCGGTATTTGGCGATAGCTGCAAATTGAGATGGCAATGGATAGCAGACACATCAATATAACAGTGCGGCTGTGCCTGGTTGTGGCGGCTGTTGGGCTGGCGCTTTCGTCACCGCTTGTGGCAGAGACGCTTGAGTACCTCCATGATGATGTTCGCATAACGGGGTCTCAGATACACAGTTTCGTGGACAATGGGCAGAACGTCACCGTCGTTCTTGGCGGGTTCAAGCTTCAGGTCGGCAAGCGGGTGATATCTGCAAGAGACGCCGTAATATGGGTTACTCCTTTGGCAGATGGCGGCCCGGGCGCGAACGATATCACGGTTTTTGCCCAAGGCAAAGCCAGAATCTTGGAGCCTAACGGTTCGACAACTCAAGATGCGCAATTGCTTGCACGTTTTCAGCATCAGGGGCGACTCAGCGCGGCCGGGCATTTGTCCAGCACTCCGCTTTTGGATTTCCCCATTTACAAGGATGCTGTTCGGGCCCGCAAGTTTGGGGTGCAAAGGTCCCTGAAGAAGCCCGATGTTGAAATTGCCAAGTCCGCCGCATCGGCAACTCAGCCGCATGGTAAAGGAACTTTGTCCCCGAAGGCACCTGCCGAACCCCAGGTCAAGCCGGCTCCGAAGCTATTCGTATTCAGTTCAACCGGAAGCACAAATTCCGAAATTGAGCGCAGGGATTCGAAGCAAGCGGGCGTGAGGCCGGTTTGTCGCAGGATTACGGTTGTCGATGGTAATGTGTATATCGGCTACGGCGACTCGGACAGCGACGACTTTATCGAGTTGCGTGCTCAATCGGCCGTCGTGATTTCTATTCCGAAGACGGACAAGGCAGGCAAGCCGAAGGTGACATCGCTGGTGGGCGGAGCCAACAGCAGCGAGAGTCTTGTCGGTGTCTATCTGGAAGGCGATGTTGTGATATCGAGCGGGGAGCGTTTCTTCCGCGGTCCGAAAGCCTACTACGATTTCACGACGGATCGTTCCATTCTGGAAAACGCGGTATTCCGCACCATCGAACCGAAGCGAAATATTCCCGTGTATATTCGTGCGGCAGAGGCACGCTCGTTGTCGAATGTCGAGTTCTGGTTCAAGGATGCGAAGATTTCCAGTAGCGACTTCCGTACACCAACTTACCACATAGGCGTATCGCGAGCTTACCTTAAGGATGTGACCATCTACGAGAAAGATGATGGTCTGCCCAAAGGCGGATTTGCCGACATGCGGCGCGGCGAGAGGCTGTCTGAACGGAGCTTCTTTGCGGAACTGTGGGATCCCACGTTCAACGTTCGGTCGATCCCGGTGACATGGTGGCCTTATACCCAGGGCGATATCAGCGACGGTAACAGCGCAATTCGTCGCGTTGAGATCGGAAGCGGTCCTGTGCTTGGGTTCGGCGTTAATACCGAGTGGCATATGTTCCGCCTGCTGGGGCTGGTCAAGCCCGACGGGTTTGATGGTACGCTTCAGTTTGGTATCTTCGGAAAGGGTGTTGCCGGCGGGATGGACCTTGAGTACGTTCGCGAGAATTTTAGCGGATACGTGTCGGGATACGGCGTGCTGGGCAACACCGGCGATGATAATTTCGGTAAAGATCGTGAGGACATAGAAGTATCCAACAAGCGAAACCGCTTCACATGGCGTCACAAACACTTCCTTCCCAATGATTGGCAGATACAGGCCGAGATAAGCTATCTCAGCGATGCGACTTTTCTGGAACGCTACTTCCCCAACGAATCCAGATGCGGCAAGGAGCAGGAAACTCTCCTCTACGCCAAGAAGCAACGAGACAACTGGGCGTTCGAAGTGTTGCTGAAGGCACGCCTGAATGATTTCCAGCGACAGACCGAATCCCTCCCACAAGTTGGATTCAATCTTGTAGGCCAGCCCATAGGTCCGACGCCGCTGGTTTGGTTCTCGCAGCAGCATGCCGGAGTAGTGAGAACAACCGAGTTGCTGGTCCGAACTGGACCGACGCAATGGTCTGGGGTCAATGCGGGGTTCACAGCCGACACCAGGCAGGAGTTGACACTTCCGCTGCAGGTCGGCCAAGTGCAGGTCGTGCCCTTCGCAGTGGGCGGCATCAACTATTGGGAATATGACGATTTTCTTTCCGACGGCGATCGCGAGCGGTCGTACGGTCAGGTTGGCGTGCGTGCTTCCACGCAGATATGGCGATTATTCAAGGGCGTAGAGAGTCGCACCTGGGACCTGCATGGTTTGCGACACGTGATAGCCCCCGAGTTCACAGCATTTATTGGCACATACGATTCGCATTTCGATAGGGGGATGTACGGCTGGCTTCGCAATGGTGCACAGTTGGCTGTTACTCAGCGACTGCAAACCAAACGTGGACCAGTGGGTGATCGCAGGATGGTGGACTGGATGCGTTTGAAGGTGGCTGGAGGCGTTTTCAACGACGAAGAATCGGGCCCACTTAAGATGGCCGGGCGGACAGTGTTCAACCAGGCCATGCCACGATTCCAGATGGCGGGTGGGCGTTTGTTCACGTCTCGGCCTGAGCATAGCATTGGGCGAGATTTCGTGAACCTTGACTATGAATGGAACGTCTCCGATGGCACGCAGGTGACTTCGGACATGAATTACGATATAGATCGCGGCAAGCTTGGGTATTACGGCGCTGGGATTAAGGTCACCCGGACGCCCAGATTCTCTTATCGGGCGGCGCTGCGGGCTATTCCCGATGCCGACTCCAGCGTTGGAACGCTGGGATTTTCCTACAAGCTGAATCGCAAGTACACCGTTGGCGCATTTGGGCAGTATGACTTTGACTTTGATGGTGGTGGGGGAGTGTCTGCCGCCGTTACGGTTGTTCGCAAGTTCCCCCGCTGGTATGCAGGTATTACTATCGTCGGCCAGAACTCCACGGATGATTATGGTATCTACCTGAACTTGTGGCCGGAAGGTGTGCCCGATTTCCGTGTAAGTTCGGGCCGCTTCACGCTGCTCGGCGCGAGCTCGAAGAACTGATTGCAGCCGCAATCGCAAAAGAATACAGCAGGCGCCGATCCATGTGACATGGTCGGCGCCTGTTTTTTGTCTACTCGGGGGACGCATAGATGTGATTTGGGGGCTTGCGGCTAACTGGAGTCGGCCTTGATATGATGGACAGCTTGGAGGAACAGCTTGCCGCCACTGGGTTTGGGGGCACGTTGGCTGATTGGGCCGCTCTTCGGGGGGCGAAGGAGTCTTCCCTTTTTTGCGCCTAATCCGTTCATGTGATTTGTGCCGAAGAAGAGAGTGGGCGGAGTCATTTACCGCCGTAGCGTATCAATTTTGGGACCCATTATTGCGAGAATAGGGCTTTTACTATGCAGAAGAACAATGTTCATTGTCTCACGCGGCTTTCGATGCGTTTGTCAGATATCAGGACTGTTATTGCGATTATAATCGTCGTGGCGGGAACTGGATATGCCGGGGCCGGGTCGTTTGACTGGCGTGATATTGACGGAAAGAACTATGTAACGCCTGTGAGGGATCAGGGCGCGGCGAACATGTGTTGGGCGTTTTCGGCGATTGGAGCTTTGGAAGCCAAATTGAAGATAACCGCTGACGCTCCATCATGGAATCCGGACCTCTCGGAGCAGCACTTGGTGATGCACGCTTACTATACGGGAGATGTAGATGGTGGCTATGAGCTTCGGGCGATGGGTTCTTTCAGTTCTTACGGCGTCGTTAGTGAGGCGGAGTTGCCGTACACCGCTTCGAATGAATCAACCAACTGGCCTCTGGCTCCGGGTTCGGAAGATCGTTTGTACAAGTCCTCAGGAAATGCGTTTGCGCCTAACAACACAGATGGAGTCAAGCAGGCTTTGAGAGACAATGGTCCACTAGTTGCATCAATGAACATAGACAGAGATTGGCATGAACTTGGTTCTGACGTCTCCGAGGAGCCCATTATTCCACCAGATCCTGAAGATAGAAACTACAATCACGCGGTTCTCATAGTTGGATATCAGGACGTTGCTGAAGATGTTGTCGGCGGATACTGGATTGTCAAGAACAGTTGGGGGACAGTATTTCAAGATGACGGGTATGGATACGTGCGCTACCGTGTCCTGGAGTCCTACAATCGCGTTCTCGGCCTGACCGGAGATGCGTATTATACGGGCGGCCCGCTGCCTGAGCCGGCGACGATCAGCCTGCTTGCGATAGGCGCCCTGACGATGATTGGACGCCGCAAGCGGAAGTAGGTTCAAGTGCGGGCACAATGCAGTGAAAATGGGGACTGTCCCGGCGTTGGGGACTGTCCCCATTTTCGCGTAGATACGGCGAATCGGCGTTTTTTGGGAGTCATTATTGGTGGTTGGTCTGTTCGCGGTGGCACGCACGTGCGGCAGAACGTCTTTGATCGCGGAAGGGGACACGGCCGACTGCTACCGCAGCCGGACATGTCCCCGCAACATGCGGCATGGGGCAGCTAAAAGGGGGACTGGCTCCGCACAGTCGCAGGCGAGGTTCCTGTCCCCATTTTCGCGTTCGTACGCTATTTTGGGCGTCGTTTGCTACCTATCGTAAAAAGGGGACTGGCACGTGCGCTTCGCCTTTGGCTTCACTTCTTGTGCCAGTCCCCTTTCTACTTTTCACTTACCCTAAGGGCGGATTTCTACGGTTGACCAGAGTTCATAGAGCAACCGGTACGCCTGTTCCGCATCATTGTCGGCCAGCCTGATGCACCCCAGAGATGCGTTCTTGCCTATGCTGGCCGGGTCATTGGTGCTGTGGATACCGTATCCCTGGAGCAGGCTGGTGTTCTCGTCCGTGCCAACCAGGCCGATCCACAGGCCCTTTTCGCCAAGCGGATAACCCGGATCGCCATATTCAATCTGCTTGGTCACTTCGCTGCCGGCCGGCGGGTTCCAGATTGCATGCTTGAGTTTCGCACGCTCGCGGCGCCCGTCGGGGGCATTCCTTGTTCCGCAACCAAGCCGCCACCTGCCAGCAGGTGTGCTGCCGTCTACGCCCAGGCCCACAGCCAGCCGCTTGATGAATATCCTCTCATACTTCACCGGGTCGCCCGGCTCCTGGCGATGCAGGTAGATGTCCATTACGAATTTGCTCTTGTAGACGATCGCGTGGAACGGGCCCTTGATCAGCTTGTAGGTCTTGCCTTCCTGGCATTGCGTTCCGCTGTGCAGGCCATTTATCTTCAGCAGCAGTTCCGTGGGCACGTGAAGGCGAAGCTTGCGTTCCAGAGCTTCCAGCGTATCGCCGGATTTGAATGTATGCACGAGAACATAAGGGTCGCGTTTCGGCTGAAAGCTGGCCTCGCGGCCGAGGAGTGTTACCTTGGCGAGCGTTTCCAGCCTCCTGCGTGCATTATCTTGGCTCTCGGCATTCAGCTTGCCGGAAAAATAGGCTTCAGACAGGAGCTTGCGAGCTTTGATGGGGTCGCTTGCCTCGGCTGTCAGTCCGGCTTGATACTTCTTGATCGCATCGCCGAGTGCGATATCTACCGGTGCGATCGGCGGGGGCGGCACCACGGTGATTGTGGTCTTGGCAGGGGACGCTTCGGGCCTTACCGGTTTGACGTCGGTGTCCATTTCGTGCGGGTCGCTTTCATTGTCGTTGATCGTAAGCGAATCGCTAGCCGGCGCTGGGGCTGGTTCGGTCAGTTTGTGGAAGGGGATATATGGCCATGCGAAGTAGATCGCAATTCCCAACACTACTAGTGTGAAGAACGTTCGGACCCGTCTTTGACGTCGCTTCCTTCGATTCATAGCTTCTCTTTCGTAAGCGTCAGTTCGTGAACATCAGCAGTTCGCGCTCGGTTGCCAGCATGTCTACGGGTCTGTCGTGGCGGCAGGCCGGAACCATGTCCACCACTTGCAGTTCAAACGCGATCCCGCCTGTTCGCGCTTTGGTCTGCTGCAATTTTTCAAGGAATCTATCGTAGTATCCGCCGCCTCTTCCGAGACGGTGGCCTGCCCGGTCAAATGCCAGGCCGGGAGTAATAATCATATCCAAGTCGCCCAGGTCTGCCGGCGTATTGCTTATAGGTTCGTCAATTCCCCAGCGGTTCGCTTCAAGCCCGTCAGTCAGCGAGGTGATCTCTATCGGGATCATTAAGCCTTTGATATCCGGTGATACCTTGGGCACCAGCACGCGTTTGCCGTCGGCCCAGGCTCGCGTGGCGATATCCGTGGGATCTATCTCACCTGCAAACGGAAGATATATCATCACGCACATTGCCTCGCCGAACTGAGGCGAAGCGACAATCAATCTGCACGCCTCGCGAGACATCTCTGCGGCGTGTTGGCGCGTGATTCCTTTGAGCCTGTTCTTAATGTCTGCACGAAGTTCCGTTTTATCCATTTTTCCGAGGGAAGCGTTTTATTGACGCTTCCCTCAAAAGTCGACTGTGACCGAGATTAGCGTTCATTCTGGGCTATAAGTGCTTTGTTCGCGTTCTATATCCTTGGATGTTCAGTTTGGTTCATCCTTCTGAGGGAGGCGTCTCTATTTATGTCGGTTGGGGGCTTTGAGGTTCTCCACCCATTCCAGATACGCGGTAATGTGTTTCTCGTATCCGCGGGTGGTTGGTTCATAGTACTTCGCATCGACGCCGAGGTAATCCTGATCCGGGCTGACGCCGCCTTCGTAATCGTGGCTGTACTTATAGCCTTCGCCATTGCCCAGGTCCTTGGCTCCCGAGTAGTGTGCGTCGCGGATGGTCTTGGGCACAGGGACCGTTCGATTGTTCTTAACATCGTCCATCGCCCCCCATATCGCCAACGCCGAAGCGTTGCTCTTGGGGGCACATGCCATGTAGATTGCAGCCTGCGCGAGAGTGAGCTGGCATTCAGGCATTCCGATTCGTTCGGTTATCTGGAAGGCGGCCGCCGCTATCGTCATCGCACGCGGGTCGGCGTTTCCGATGTCCTCGCTGGCGAGAATAGCGATGCGGCGGGCTACGAATCGCGGGTCTTCGCCGGCGGCCAGCATCTTCGCCAGCCAGTAGACAGTTGCATCCGGATCGCTGCCGCGCATCGACTTTATCAGGGCGCTGGCGGCATCGTAGTGCCCATCGCCGTGGGCATCATATTTGATTACCTTGGTCTGGATGGATTCCTGAGCGACCTGGATGTCGAAGATGGCGGCCGCACCTTCGCCGGTGGCCTCGGCCTGGCTGGTTACGCCCACTTCAAGTGCGGTAAGGGCACGCCGCGCGTCGCCGTCTGACACCTTGGCGAGGTGCTGGAGTGCCTCGTCGTCGGCTTTGATGTTGATTTCGCCGAGGCCGCGTTGTTTGTCGGCGATTGCCCGGCGGAGCAGTTGGACGATGTCATCCTCGCCGAGTGACGAGACTTCGAACACAGTGGAC
>CBDUQP010000079.1:0-17478 GCA_965369385.1 uncultured Phycisphaerales bacterium | reverse complement strand
GACTCAAGAATACTCAGGACCACCAGTTTCGCCATGACAAAAAACATGGATAGAAAATCCATCGCACTGCTGGGCTCCACCGGCTCCATAGGATGCCAGACCCTTGACGTTGTGAACACCACCAACGATCTGGACATATGCGCAATGGCCGCGGGCAATAACTGGCAACTGCTTGCCGAGCAGGCAAACAAATATCACCCCAAGCTGGTCGCCCTCGCCGACAGCACCTACGCCGACGCCCTGAAGGCTCAACTCCCTGCCGGAACAGATCTTCT
The DNA here is from genome assembly GCA_965369385.1 of uncultured Phycisphaerales bacterium. Classification (GTDB taxonomy): domain Bacteria; phylum Planctomycetota; class Phycisphaerae; order SM23-33; family SM23-33; genus CBDUQP01. The sequence continues at coordinate 17,203 of CBDUQP010000079.1, read as the reverse complement.
GACAGGCCAGGACGCCATGTGCGAGCTTGTGCAGCGATGCGGATGCGATATGCTCGTCTCTGCCGTCGTGGGCTCTGCGGGACTGGCGCCAACGCTGGCTGCCATCGACGCAGGCGCAGACCTGGCGATCGCCAACAAGGAAACGCTCGTGATGGCCGGTGCCATCGTCATGCCCGCTGCAGCAAAAGCAGGCGTGCGGGTTCTGCCCGTAGACAGCGAGCACTCCGCCATTTTCCAGTGCCTGGCTTCCGGCAAACGCAGCGAGGTGCAAAAAGTGGTGGTCACCGCTTCCGGCGGCGCTCTGCGAGACATGGACGATGAAAGCGCAGCAGCCGCTACCCTCGAACAAGCCCTCAAACACCCCACGTGGCAAATGGGGCAGAAGATCACGATAGACTCAGCCACCCTTATGAACAAAGCGCTCGAAGTGGTCGAGGCACACTGGCTGTTCGACCTGTCCGCCGACCAGATCGACGTGGTAATCCACCCCGAATCGATCATTCACTCATGCGTAGAATTCTGCGACGGGTCGATGATCGCACAAATGGGCCATCCGGACATGACCCTGCCCATCGCCCACGCGCTGCACTGGCCGGACCGCCCCGTCCGCGAACCCCGGCCGCTTGATCTGGCGGAGCTGGCGAACATGACCTTCAGGGAACTGTCGCCGCGAGGTAAACGTGCGGTAGACCTGGGGTTCGAAGTCATTCGGCGAGGCGGAGTCAGCGGGGCTGTCCTGAACGGCGCCAACGAAGCAGCGGTCCAGGCGTTCTGCGACGGTAAGATACTATTTGGCAGGATAATAGACCTTGTCGAAGATATACTGAACAAAACCCCCTCGACAGACGAAGTAACACTTAAGGCTCTGATCGAAGCTGACATATGGGCTCGCCGGCAGGTAGACGAAGCCCTGAAGGCTTGATTGGCTCTAAATATAATTATTACTTATACTTAAATAGAGGACCGCATGGATATTCTCGCTTCCGGCATGGACGTTTTTCTGAGTTGGCTGAGCTGGTTCGGCCTGCTGCTGATGTTCTTCGTGGGCCTGGGCATAGTAGTGTTTGTGCATGAATTCGGACACTACTTCGTAGCCAAAATGGTTGGCATCAGAGTGGAACGCTTCGCGCTGGGCTTCGGTCCACGGCTGTTCGGCGTGGTCATCGGCGATACAGATTATTGCATACGTGCAATACCGCTCGGCGGTTACGTAAAGATGCTCGGCCAGGAAGACCTCGCGCCAGTCACCGATGAAGTGGATCCTGGGGCATTCAATAACAAGTCCGTCGGTGCCAGATTCGCCGTAATCTCGGCCGGCGTTATCATGAACGTCATATTCGCCGCAATCGTTTTCGTCATTCTCGGCATGACAGGCAAAGACTTCCCCGCGCCCATCGTCGGCGAAACGATGCCCGGATTCCCCGCCGCCACGGCAACTGTAGTATGGGAGCAACCCACCGAAGGTCAGCCCGCAAAGACAACTGGCCTGCTGCCCGGCGACAATATCACGCAAATCGATGGCGATGGAATGCTGCTGGCGCTGCTCGGGAGCGAAGTGAACCGCTACGCCAAGCTCGGCGTTCAGGCGACACTGTCTGATCCGGATGATGAGTACACGCTGACGATCGAGCGGGAAATTGACGGCAAGAAACAGACAGGCCGCGCCAAACTCGGCCTGAAGCGACGTCCCTCGACCGGAACGCTGGCTTTCGGCATTACCCCTGCCGCCACACTCAAAATCGCCAAAGTCGAAGAGAGTATCTATCCCAAGGGCGTGTTTGAGCCCGATGACGTTATCACCGCAGTGAACGGCCAACCGGTGTCCTATGAGTGGGAGTTGAGCCCGATTGCCAAAAAGCTCATCGCCGGCAGCGCCAATGTCACCGTAAAACGCGGCGGCAAGGATGTGTCGGTAAAACTTACGCCGCAAATACACAATGCCAATGTTGTCTTCCTGAAAAATGGCAACACCCTCAGGGGCAAGATTGTGGCAGTAAACGTGAAAGAGAAGAAGAAGACCATCACCATCCGTGTCGCCGACGGCATGGAAACCACTGTAAATGATGAGGAACTAGCCGAGGCCGAGTTGCTGGACGTGCTCGGCATGATACCCAGAGTCATCGCTCTGACGGTGACGGTGGGCTCGCCCGCAGACAAAGCAGGGCTCCAACCGGGAGATGTAATCGCAAGCTATGGACGCCATGGCGCTGTCACACTCAAGCAGTTACACGATGCCAACAAGAAGTCGTATGCGAACAAGGAACTGGACATCGTTCTGGTTCGCGGCGACAAACGACTTGAACCAGCTAAGATCACACCAGTCAGCCGTAACGGTGGTGTTCAGATCGGCATACTTGCCGGCGGAGACATGACACATCTCGCCATAGCCGATGTCCGCGAAAACTCGCCGGCCGCCAAGGCAGGCATCCAGGCAGATGATGTCATCCAGAAGATCAACGGCAAAGACGTCACGACATGGGCAGACATGATCAACGCTCTTAAAGGTCTGGTTGGCAAAAAGGTCACATTTGATGTCAAACGCGGCACAGCCAGCACTCAAATTACCATTGCCTCACTTGCGACAACAGACTTCCAGGCAACGGACTTCGAAGCTTCCCTGCTTACCGGCTGGCCACGCGGCCCGATGATGAGCAGGACAGAACCCCGAGGACCAATCGCTGCACTTGCGTGGGGCGCACACGAGACTATGTTCCACCTGGCGGTGAACTACGCGTCGATCCGCAGCCTCATAAGCGGAGACGTATCCACGAAGGAACTCCGGGGACCAGTTGGTATCGGCAAGCTCTCCATGTCGGCAGCCAGGAAGGGATTCGGCGACTTCATGTACTTCTTCGCGATGATCTCGGTGGGCCTGGCAGTGGTAAACTTCCTGCCGATACCGGTAGTTGACGGCGGCCACGCGGTATTCCTCGTATACGAGAAACTCCGCGGCAAGCCTCCCACCCCCATGGCAATTAACATCCTCTCATGGGCCGGGCTCGCACTGATCCTTGGCGTATTCATATGGATAACCTTGCAGGACACCCTGCGGATATTCAGCGACATGTGGTAGCTGCCCGGACACAAAACACTTGAGCACGCCCAACACCGCGGTCCCCTCTCTGGCGGCCCTGCGTTGGGCGTGTGTTATTATGTGGGGAAAGCGGGATAGTTGGCAACTGGGGGCGTAGAAATCAGGAGACGTCCGGCCGCTGCGATGCTGCTTAGCGTAGCCGGGAAACACCCCAAAATATCCCTGATACGGGTTTCATGGCGCGGGGATCCATATTCGCTAACGGTTCAAGCCAAACCGGTCCGATACAGGACAAAGGAGTTCGCCTATGTCTACCAAAATCAAAGACTTGATCGGCCGTCAGATTCTCGATTCTCGAGGTAATCCCACTGTGGAAGTGGCAGTGCTGCTTGAAGACGGCTCAGCCGCCCAGGCTGCGGTGCCTTCGGGCGCGTCCACCGGCGAAAACGAAGCCGTCGAGCTTCGCGATGGTGACAAGTGTGTATATGGCGGGAAAGGCGTTCTGAAAGCCGTGGGGCACGTCAATAGCGAACTGTCGAGGGCGGTAATCGGGCTCGATGCCTTGGACCAGGCCGCGGTCGATAAGACCCTTATTGAAGCGGACGGATCGCCGAACAAGGGAAACTTCGGAGCAAACGCCATTCTAGGCGTGTCGCTGGCAGTCGCACAGGCGGCGGCAAAGTCTAAAGGCATGCCACTGTTCGCCTACATTGGCGGCGATAACGCCGTGACCCTGCCGGTTCCCATGATGAATATCATCAACGGCGGCAAACACGCCGATGGCACGGTGGATTTCCAGGAATTCATGGTCCAACCTTGGGGTGCGCCTACGTTTTCCGAGGGCCTCCGGATGGGAGTGGAGATATTCCACGCCCTCAAGACTGTGCTGAAGGACAAGGGATACAACACCTCGGTCGGCGACGAAGGCGGATATGCACCAAGCCTGAAAAGCAACGCCGAAGCGCCCGAATTGATCTGCAAAGCCATCGAATTGGCCGGCTACAAACCGGGCGAGGATGTGTGGATCGCGCTCGACCCCGCCGCCAGTGAACTGGTGAACGAAGCCCGCGCCGCAGGCAAAGAGGGCTACTGCTTCTTCAAGAGCGAACCCGGTCGCATCGCCACCAGCGACGAAATGATCGACATCTGGACCGATTGGTGCGACAAATACCCCATCCGAAGCATTGAAGACGGCCTGGCCGAGGATGACTGGGACGGATGGGCAAAGCTCACCGCGAAGCTGGGAGACAGGATCCAGCTTGTGGGCGACGATATTTTCGTAACTAACGTAGATTTCCTCCAACGAGGTATTAAGGAAAAGTGCGGAAACTCGATACTGATAAAGGTGAACCAGATAGGCACGCTCACCGAAACACTTGCTGCGATAGACCTTGCCCAGAGCAATGACATGACGGCGGTTGTCAGCCATCGCAGCGGTGAAACCGAAGATACAACCATTGCGGATCTGACGGTAGCGAAGAACACAGGACAAATAAAGACCGGATCGCTATGTCGAACTGACCGCGTCTGCAAATATAATCAGTTGCTCCGCATTGAAGAGCGGCTGGGAGACAGGGCTGTTTATGGCAAGTGGCATAAGTAGGAATGGCCCGCAGGGCACCGGCAAATTGCGAGGACCCACCAGGGCGGTAGGATTCATTGTGCTGGCGGTACCAGCAATGGCTGTGCTGGCACTTCTGGTACTGGCGCCTGCCTACGCCAACATGGTGCGGACCGGTCACATCCTGGCCGTAAAACAGGCCGAAATCAAGCAGGCTGCGACCTACGCTGCCGCCAATGAACGCCTCAAAGCTGCACTTCCGACAGATCGCACCCTCACAAAGCGACTTGCGCTGCACACCACCAGCAGGATCCTGACCCCCGCACAACTGGTACTTCCTCCCGAACCTTCAGGCTTGCTCCTGACGACGGCCGACAGATTAACCAATCCGCTGGCAAGGCGCACACTGCTGGGGATCGCCGTCAGCATGTTGGTTGGTTCATTGCTACTCTTTGGCGGATCGTCAGACCCTCGCCAGTCCATACAAACCACAAATTGAGTTTTCTGTCGGGGTATTGACCGCCCGTCAAAAATGCCAGTTCGTGCCCCGATACTCATCGGCATTCTCGGATGATTTGACATCGTCCAATTGGGGAATGACCACCGGTTGGGTGGCGAGTTCACTTTGCGTAGTAGGATCGAGTTGCGTATTAGGATCGGGTTGTGTACTTGCTGCCGGCTGGGTGGCCGGCGCGGGTTGCGTTGTAGGCTCTGCTTGGGGCATCTGTGCGAGTTTCGTTTGCATCAAGGGCTGAGTAGTAGGATCGGCGATTGACGGTGTCTCGCTTGTCTCCTTCTGCAAAGCAACTTCCGTCAGCGCGGGGCTCGCGATGGCAGCCACGGATTGGGAGTTCCAATCCTCCATGAGCACAAGCGGAGCTACATATCGCGATACAAAACTTGGCATTCCGCTGGTCAGATGGCCTCCTATGTTGCCCGACCCACCCATATTAGAGCTCCACGCCACCTGAAACAGACGCTTATATCCGTCGCGAACATCGTCGTCATCGGGCATAACAAATCCCACCCTTCCCGCTGACGACGTATGCTGCCCGTCCATCGTTCCGCACACTATTGTGCCCGCCCCCAGGAACACCAGATCATACTCGGAATACGAATTCACTATCCCCCGCTTCGTGCCGCCCAAGGCCAGGTCCAGCGGATACTCCGGCGAAAGCGCACAAGCCAGCATAATTACGCCATCAACCTGTCTGCCCCAGGGCATCGCCTCACACACCCAAACAGCTATCGCCCCGCCACCGCTCTGGCCCACCAGCACCACGGGACGGCCGGGATATTTCATCTGGTAACGAACAACTCGCTCGGCAATCAAGGCTGCTTTGCGGCGATTCCTTGCCTCAGTGCGCAAACTCAGCAGATAAGCCCCGGGAAAAGGATGAGTCCAGTCCTCAAGCTCAATCGCCAGGGAGACTCCGCCCTGATCGATACCCTCGCAAATGGCCTCGTTGAACACACTTCGCCCCTCGATTCCGGTCAGGACTATCACCAGGCCATTCTTGAGACGCTCTGGCGTCACGTATGGCTGGCTGGTGCAGCCGCCTGTGCAGCAGCCTAGTGTGATGATTAACAGGAGAATCTTGCTCATGGTATCCTTGGAGCTATGAGTTTTCGGGCGTAACGCCCTTTCGCCGCCGAGCCAGAATATCCCGCCTGCCAACCACAGTCAACGATACGGGACATCCCAGCGACAAGCGGCGCCATTGTCTCTATCGGTAAGCGACGCAACCAGGCTGAATATGTGGCCAAATACCTGCAAAACTTCTTGATTCATTTGGCAGCATTGCGCTAGACAAACGCCCCGGCAACTTGCGATACTGCGCCCACGCGATAATACCACGCCCGGTCAGGCTGCATAACAAAGGGCACGTGCCAGACGAGCTAGCTAAAGGAGACCTGTGACAATGACATCAAAAGAACGCTTCATGGCTGTCCTCAAGGGGCAGATTCCAGACAGGGTGCCAGTGATTCCAGATATATCAAACTATATACCCTGCAAGTATACGGGATTGCCCTTTTGGGATATCTACTTCACCAGGAAGGCCACGCAGTGGCGTGCCTACATGGACGTCTGCGACTACTACGGCGTGGATCATTGGGTGGGTTGCTGCGTGGACATGCCCGTGAAGCCCATCAATTCCCGCGTCGAATGGGAATCCAATATCACGATGGATGACGATCGTGACGCAGCCATCCGCACAAGCATCGCCCACACGCCGGACGGCGACCTAGAAAGCCGCGAGATCTGCTTCCGTGGCGAACCGCCTGCTATGCTGAAGAAGCTCATGAACACGCTGGAAGATGACTGGGCAAAGTACCGATGGCTGCTGCAGGAAGAATACGAAGCCGATATCGATACCTTGAACGAGATTCGCGCCGAATGCGACAAGCGCGACCAGGCGTTTTCTGTTTGCCTGAGCTATCCTGGTTTCCAGAACTGGAACACTTACCTGGAAGATGCCCTGATGGCCCTGTCGGTAGCTCATATGGACACCCCGGATGTTCTCGAAGAATGGGCGAAGCTCGAACAAGATATGTTGGTCAGGAAGATGGAACTGGCAATAGCCGCCAAGCCCGACTACATAACATTCGGCGGATCAGGCACCATAACAATGGCGTCTCCCGACATCGCAATGAAGTACGCCATACCCGCAATCAAAGTGCTGTCACGGATGGCGAAAGACGCGGGAATTCCGACGGTACTTCACAGTTGCGGAAAGAGTCGCATTCTTGTTGAAATGCTGGTCGAGCACACCGATGTCACCTGCATCAACCCGTTGGAAATAGCGCCGATGGGCGATGTTGACCTGGCGGAAGTGAAAGCGAAGCGAGGCAAGGACATTGTCCTGATGGGCAATCTGCACACCACCGATGTGATGCTCAGGGGTTCTGTGGAGGACGTCCGCCGCGAAGCCATACAGGCCCTGCGAGATGCGGGCGAAGGCGGAAACTTCATCCTGTCCACCGGCGATCAGTGCGGGCCGGACACACCGCCGGAAAACCTGTTCGCACTCGTTGAGGTGGCGAAAGAATTCGGCGTCTACGACCAGAGCAACGGAACCCTGCCCGCCTTGGCGTAGCTGACACGCCCCATTGCCGCAAAGACTCGCGAAGAATGCAAGAAGACGCAAAAAGCCCCGACAGAACCTTACCTGCCGGGGCTTTTCGAGTCAAACAACCATGTTTATCAAACATTCGCTGATAATACCGTCCACCGAAGGGAGCACCCTGGCGGCCGCAGCGTTACTTATTCCTTAACTTCGAACTCGGCATCGATCACATCATCGCCACCATCGTCCTTCTTGTCGCCTTCGGCTGCCGCATCGGGCGCTTCGCCGGGTGCGGCCTGCTCTGCCTGGGCTGCCTGGGCCTCGGCTGCCGACTTATACATCTGCTCAGCAATCTTGTGCCCAGCCTCCTCCAGACTTTCGATGCAGCGTCTGATGGCGGCGAGATCATCGCCCTTGAGGGCTTCACGCAGTGAGCCTATTGCCGATTCCACATTGCCGCGATCTTCGGCCGACACGCTTTCGCCCTGGTCTTTGAGGGTCTTCTCCATCTGGTAGGCCATCTGGTCGCCCTGGTTCTTGACGTCAATCAGCTCTCGCTTCTCCTTGTCGGAAGCGGCGTTGCTTTCGGCGTCGGTCTTCATCTTTTCGACTTCTTCATCGCTCAAGCCCGAAGAACCGGTAATCTCGATCGAATGCTCCTTACCCGTTCCAATATCCTTGGCAGAAACATTCAGGATACCGTTCGCATCGATCTGAAAGCTCACCTCGATCTGTGGAATACCGCGTTGGGCCGGGGGAATATCAGTAAGATTGAACCTGCCGAGCGTGCGGTTGTCACCGGCGAACTCACGCTCGCCCTGGAGCACGTGGATAGTTACCTCGGTCTGGTTGTCGGCGGCCGTGGAGAATACTTCCTTCTTCTCGGTCGGGATGGTGGTATTACGTTCGATAAGCTTGGTCATGACACCACCGAGAGTCTCCAAACCAAGGCTCAGGGGTGTGACGTCCAGCAGAACCATCTGCTCTTCGACTTCACCGGTGAGAATAGCACCCTGGATCGATGCACCCATCGCAACAACTTCGTCGGGGTTGACCGACTGGTTTGGCTCCTTGCCAAATATCTCCTTGACGATCGCGCGAACCTTCGGGCCGCGAGTGGAACCGCCAACGAGGATAACTTCATCAACATCCTTGGCACTCAAGCCCGCATCAGACAGAGCCTGCTTGCACGGACCGACCAGCCGACTGAATACCGGCTCGCAGAGCATCTCGAACTTGGCGCGGGTCATGGTCATCGTAAGGTGCTTCGGGCCGTCCGCGGTAGCGGTAATGAACGGAAGGTTGATGTTCGCTTCCATCGCCGTGGAAAGCTCGCACTTCGCCTTTTCGCAGGCTTCCTTCAGACGCTGCAATGCCATCGCGTCTTCACGCAAATCGACACCTTCGGTCTTCTTGAACTCAGAAGCTACGTGATCGATCAGGATCTCATCCAGATCATCGCCACCAAGATGGCCGTCACCGTTGGTGCTCATAACCTCAAACACGTTATCGCCGATATCAAGAATCGAGATATCAAACGTTCCGCCACCGAAGTCGAATACCGCGACCTTCTCGTTCTTGTCGCCTTCGAGACCGTACGCCAGAGCGGCGGCGGTGGGCTCGTTTATGATACGCTCCACCTTCAAACCGGCGATTTCACCGGCTTCTTTGGTGGCAGTACGCTGTGAATCGTTGAAGTACGCCGGAACGGTAATGACCGCACGAGTTACTTCTTCGCCAAGATAGTCTTCAGCCGTCTTCTTCAGGCTGCCGAGGACCATCGCGCTGATCTCCTGCGGGGTATACTGCTTATCCCTCACGCCCACCTTCACCAGCTCTTCAGATTCACCGGTTACGCCATAAGGTACCTGCTTCTCTTCGCTGGCTACTTCCTTGTGACGACGCCCCATGAATCTCTTGATGGAGAACACCGTATTCTTGGGGTTGGTGACCTGCTGGTGCCTGGCGGGCTGCCCGACCAGACGTTCGCCCTTATCGGTGAAGGCTACGACCGAAGGAGTGGTCCTGCTGCCCTGCTGGTTGATAAGCACCTTGGGCTCATTACCTTCCATGACCGCGACGACCGAGTTGGTCGTACCCAGATCGATGCCTATGATCTTGTTGGATGCCATATGCCACTCTCACTTTCTGTGTAAATCCTGGAAACTCTGTGAAGCCCGGAAAACCGGCTTCCTAATAGTATATTCATCAGAATCCGCCGCATTGCGACGATCCTACATCCATAATATATGCAACATGCGTGCCACAACGCTATTGTCTTTATATGCTGACACTTACGCTAAGAGCCACTTAGAGCAAATATGCCATACCGGCTGACTTCCCAGCGTTTGTCGCCACTTTGGCAGACTCCTCGGCCAAACCGTCAGGAAATGGGATTAGTACGTTGAGCGGCATGTCCGAAGGAGCTTGGGAAGTGATGGTCACCGGCCGGGCTGTTTTTTGACCTGACCAACCGGAGCGAGGAAATCCGCACGCACACGCGGCAAACTCCACAGTTCATAGAGCCTGTCCGCGGGGTGTCGGCGAGAAAAACCGGGGTACTGAGAGCCCATAGCAGCCCGTTGAAAAAGCTGTTCCTGCTACATACGGGCCTTTCACCTGCGCGTCTGCGTCATGAAAACTCGACAATTCACCCGAATTGCCTTCATTTTCATTCCTTGGTGCTCGGTGAAATTCCGCGTACTCGCTACGGAACCCATTTTTCAACGGACTGCTAGCGCAACGCGACAAGCTCCCTGGAATACACTGCCGGGTTGCACGGGCGAACAATCAGCCGAGGATGCCGGCTTCGTCCGGATTGGTGACTGCCCGCAATTTCTTCAGCGCTTGGATTTCTATCTGCCGGACGCGTTCCTTTGATATGCCCAGACGTTGGCCAAGTTGATCAAGCGTTTTGGTATCGCCGTTGTCATCGAGCCCGTAATGATCTATCAGGATGGATCGCTCGGTGGAAGAAAGCTGGGACAGCATGGAATCGATGCTTTCGCGGAGTTCCTTGACGTTGGCAATATTGGGATCGTATGCCCGCAGGCTGGCGGCGATATCCAACACGCTTTCATGCCCGGTGGAGAAGCGATCGAGCTGGTAACGCTCTTTCGGTACGCTTCTGGCGTAATTTCGCATAATCGCCCATGAAGCGTAGGTGCTGAAGCGATACCCGCGAGAGTAGTCAAATTTCTCAACAGCCCGCATCAGCGAAACATTACCGTCGCTGATGAGTTCGAAGAGCGTTTGTGCGCCGCCGGCGTGCTTCTTGGCGATAGATACGACCAATCGCAGATTCGAGCGAATGATCTGGTTCTTCACTGCGTTGGCACGAACGAGCAGTCCTTCGATTTTCCGCAACTGCGAAGCACTGATGCGTTCCACGTCCAAGTCATCCCGCAGCTTGTCGGCTTTAAACTTGAGATAGTTATACTGCCTGAACAGATGACGTTCCTGTTCGGCATTAAGCAAGGGCACATCGTAGAGCGATCTCAAGTATGCAGGCAGACCATTGGGCGCAACGGAGTTCTTGGACTTGCGTCTGTTCGGCGAATCTTCTTTCGACAAAATGGAAGGCATATCCCCCAGAACCAGTGCATCGGCATCTTCCCTGGCGAATTCGTCTGAGTCGATGAAATCGATCGGACGTTTCATCAACTGACGAGCTCGCATTTCGTTCACTACACGATATATGCTTCCGCGAGTGCGATGATACTTCTCGGCCAGTGACATCACGGGCACACCACGCAGAAAACTCCGGTAAATCGCCAAGCGTTCCTTTTCATCCAGAGGCGTCAGCAAATACGGGAATACCGCATCGTCAGGATGCTCAACATCGTGGTTTCTGATCGTATAGCGAATGGTCTCAACTGCCCGTCCCGTCTTGTTTGCAAGACGCTTTGCCACGTCGCTCAGGCAGCAGTTCGTGAACTGAGCCATTCGCTTGGACTGGCGGATAATCTCTTCCCGCTCCTCGGCCGACATCTGCGTAAAACGCACCGAGCGATCAATCTCGTTCTTGTGATGATCGGTGAAGGTGTCCACGGAAGTCTTCAGAAAAGCAACACGACGCTTCCCATCAGGGAACACCAGCCGCCTGGCAGGCAACCCGCGCTTACGCCAGCGTTGAACCGTTTTGGTGGAGACATTGTACTTGCGAGCCAAAGTGGCAGTATCATAGACACCCTCACCATAGTCGCTGACTTTCAGATCGACACTGTCGCAAATATCAAACATCAACATCTGCATGTCAGCCAGCAACCCCTTGCCCGTTATGGTGTGCGAAGCCTTCTCGGATTTCGGCGGTCTGTATCCCGTAAGACGAGAGACAACGAACTCAAAAGGATACTCCTGATCGGGTTCTACGATTTGCATCAGCGACTCGGCTGCGTCGATATACCCACGCCTTAGACGCACCAAACCGGCTGCCAGTTCCCCCGACAATTCCGTGATAGAAACATCCGTATACCTTCGCATACTCCCGACTCCTTCAGCACCCTTGTGTGAATCGCCCCTGTAACATGTGCTTATTCGGAGAGAATTGACTAAAACTTGCGAATCGCTCAAGTTTTCTTTTCTCGAAGTCATCCATTGGGCCACCTCGCCAAGCGAAACACCCATCCGTGGAACACACCTTCCAGAACCAAACGAACAAGACCTCATCACACGCCCCACACCGCTAACATCAGCAGTAACCCACAAATAGAAATGAACCTTAGTTCTACAGTGTACCCAGTTCGAGCTGGATATACCACCAGTTTCCGACAGCATCAGGCACCTTGGAACAAACACAACAACCAAAATCAGACATGTAACCCTATAGCCAAGAAGACCCGGCAAATGCACAGCGGTACAAAGTTGGCACCCGTATAAAATGAGACGTCACGCCACGAACCATAAAGCTTGTCCGTAACGTCTGCAAAACAGACCAGTACTCTGTAACAGAAAGAATGTCAGATGACACCCCGGCCGTAATCCCGATTACACCTGCCTGCCGGCAGGCAGGTCGGAACCGGAGAACGACTTAAGAATCCAGCAGCCCGACTGCATTTTCGCTCTGCGAGCTTGCGGCTTCGCCTATGGCTTCGTCGTCACAAGTCGTCGCGACAAGTCACATTCGCCATTACAAAGAACTAGAATCGAACATCACCCCAAACCCATATGCTTCCATCATGTTACGCCCACAAACAGCCCCTCGCAAGAAGTTTTTGCCAAAAAAAGACAAGGCTGCAAATAAACCACTTAAAGCGACATTTCTAACAGACCAATCGGCCCCAGCACTTCTCAAGTCCTACAGCCACCACCATCTACCGCATCATCCAAACGGAGCCTTGCCCACCCCGGCAACCTGAGCGATCTAGCAGGCGTCCCTTCGGTCCCGTACGCCCTTCCTACGCCAGCTCTAGTCTCCCGACTTCAACAGCGATTCTGCCAGAGGACCCTTTATATCCATTTTGAGCTTATCCAAAAGCTCCTTGTCCTTGGCATCGCCGGTCAGCCTGAACTTGTACTGAACCGCAGCGTATGCCTGGCAGGCATATATGTTCCGATTCTTGCCGCCGGCATTTCTTGCCTGCTGGAACTTGGAGATGGCCTCAACCAGCTTCTTCTTGGCGTCCTCCTCGTTGCGGCTCATCTTTTCGGCAAACTCCAGCATTTCCTTGGCATATGGGGCATCACCGTCAAGCTTGGCCAGTGCCCACGCGCCGGTGAGCTTATCCGCCACATTACGAGTCTTCTTGGCAAGGTCATGCCCCTTCATGAGCACCTGAGCCCAATCCATAAAACATTCGCCTTGCCTGGCTGCCATTGCCCCACTGGCCTCAAATCCCCCAGCCGCAGCCCGGAAGTTGCTGGCGGCAAAGTTGTTCTCAGTCCTGGCGGCATTGGCAAGTCTCGCAGCAATATCACACGTTTTCAGCAGATCAGCGGACATCGCCTTCAACTTCGCCGGCGCCTTGCCCAACTGATCTTCAACGGAAAGCAATCGCTTCTGGCTGGGCTTTCTATTGGTTCTCCTGCTCTGGCGATTCTGCTCGACAGTAGCGATTATCTCCTCGGCCGCCGCCCGCGCCATCTTCAGGCTCGTGAGATCCGCCAGAACCAAGTCCAGCTCGCCCTGGCACCTGCTTGCGTCCTGGGACGCCTTGGTAGCCAGTAACTTGTTGGCTAGAGCCTGCTCCTGCAATACTCCAGCAACTTTGCCTTCGGCAAGAATATACTGCGACTGCAACTGGCTGGCTGAACTCATAGCCTGCGCAGCTTTGTCGTTAAGCCCGGCAATTTGGCTTTCCAGTGAGTTCTTGCGTCCGATGAGCCCGGACTTGGCATTGCCACGTTTGACATCTATCTTCTTGATCCCGGCATTTGCCTTCTTCAGCTCGCGATCGATATCGTCATCGTTGCCGTCCGCCAGCTTCTCAAGCGTGTTGATCCTGGCGTGGAGGGCTTCCAGTTCTACGCAGGCATCGTTCAATGCATTGAACTTCTCATCCAGGGATGGGAGCGTATCATCCAGCATCCGCTCGATACAATCACGCCGGATAAGTCGGAGGCGTCCTTGGGCATGCTCAAGAGTGGCTTTTGCGGAGGCCGAAACTTTTACTTTCGTCATTCCAGCAGTGGTCAGAAGCTTCTGAATCTTGCGGCAGTGCTCCCAGGCATCTCGCTGGTTCTGAGGAACCATCACGGAAATACCGCGTATCGAGAGTTTCTGCAGCTTGTCGTCGCCCAAAGACTCACGCCAGAGAAGCACTGCTGCCTTATCGCACATTCTTCTCGCAACATTAGCTTCATCAACTAGTTCTGCTGATTCAGCAAGCCCGGGTACCGGTGGCCAGAACTTGTATAAAAGAGCAGCACACACAGCTATCAACCCTAAGGCAAACAACGCCAACTTAAGCTTTTTCACGCTATATCTCCCAAGCTCGACATAAGCACACCGCCGAGTCCTTGTTTTTTAACATGATTGCCCGTGCATTTCAACGTTGCGAAATGCAAGAGAATGGCAAACACAGCTTCACGCAAGGAATGCGATTCACCATAACCGGCATTACATAGTAGTTTATGTCGGGCTGATCCAGTGCACCGTTCATCAATCGTGCCCGGCGGAGCCCGCAGCGGCGAGCTGGCGACAAGTTTCCGTCCATACGCTTGGCGTGCTATCGGTCAGCAGGTGCGGCTGAATCAGCGAGACGAGCGTGATTTGCCTCGTCAGCCCTAAGATTGCCTGCCCCATGTGCCAGAAACAATTCCAGCAACTCGGGCAGCATCACCAATATATCGCAGTAATCCTGTTTCGGCGCGGTCACCGGCGAACATATCATCAGTGATGCTCCTCGCGTCTCTACGTTCACCACACCATCACCGAACAATTTCTCAAGCCGCCCAACCAGACCCGTCAGGACATCGCCCTGGCCAATGCAATACCAACTGCCCATACGTACCGAGCGGCCTATGTGCGTCAGAGGCATGGCGGCATGGTCTTGTTCGTGCCACATCACAAGCCGCGGGAGAGCATTATCGGTCTCAGCGACTACCGCGATGTAATGCCTGGCCACCCGCCGGGTCGCGTGGGCTACCTCGTAGCGGAAATCGAACGCCCTTATAGGACACCCGCCCACGTGTCCGTGGGTAATGTTGTGAGCAAGCGAACTGTGCCCGCACGATACCAGGGCGAAACCCTCGTAACGCCGAGGAATATCAAACGGGTCAATCATCGCAAAGTGCAATTGCCGATCATATGCCTTCCTCGCAAGACGGTTACTTCGCTTGCACTGCATCACGCCCATTGCCGCCATGGCGGCCAGGCAAGACACCAGAACACATATCAGCAGCAAGACAAACAGTGTTTGCATCGACGCTCCAGAGCAGACTTCAGTCCCCTGTCAGCGAGGGACGCTTGGGGGATTCTTCATCGTCATCATCATCGTCATCGCTATCCTTGCCTTTGGTGGAAGGCACCCTTGCCCCAGGAAGGTCATCATCACCTGACAGGTGCAACTTCATTCCAATGAGAGGCTTGTATGACAGGGCATAATCAGGATACCCCGGGGATTTCAGATCGGATATCCACTTCAGAGTATTCTTGTACTGCCTCGTTCTGACATTCCCAAACGCCGGCCGAACTGGCGTGGGATGCTTACCGCGGTTGACTTTCGTTTGCGAAAGACCATACGTGAGTAACGCTGAGCTGGCCTGATCGCTTCGATTGATGAGTCGCCCGGCTCTGGCCTTGTAGCCAGCCAGGATAACGAAGTTAGTGTAGGCCATGTATTCGTTACTTGACTGGGGGAACAGCTTCAATCCGCCCGCTCCCTTGGAGTCGCCGTGACAACTCGACGACGCACAACTTTTCTCCAGCGACGGCCAGACCCGGCGTCGGAATGTCCTCATGAAGGCCGGGTCCGATTCAATCTGGATATCCTTGAGCAGGTCCTCGTTGTCCGGTTCATATTCGAGAATATACGCAATTTTTCTCGCCGACTTCCATGACATGAAAGTTCTTTTGAACTTCACCCTCCTAAAACCGCCTCGCCCTTCCATCTCTGCAATGAAGCGGTCCAGAACTTTGTTCCGGAAGGTAACGCGGAGACTCCCCTTTGCGTCTGCCTTGCTGAACTCCATCAGGCGGATCTTGTAGATGTCTTTCTTTGAAATAAGGTGCCGTTTATCAACTCGGACAAACTTCGATCCATGTGACTTGCCCACCCTGGTCTTCTTGGCTTTTTTCGCTTTCTTCGCCTCGAGTGCAACCAGTTTCGCCTTCACCTGTTCAAGCAAAAGCTCCGAAAGTTCGTCGTCCTTGTTGATCGCCAGCGCCTCGTTGAGGCACTGCCTGGCGTCTTCGTAGAGCGCCTTATTGTAGGCCCATTCGGCAAGCTCATATAGATCCTGCGGATCATCGACATTAATATCGCTGCGTTTTTCGCGATACTCGTCGCCAGCACTAACGAATTTCTCGATCTTCGCAACGTCGTCATAGGGAATGACCACTGCCCCGAATTTGGATCTGACACTGTATCCAGCCTTCGTCCTGGTCACTTCGCCAGTGACAACACCACCGCTTTTGCGATAAATGCTCTGGGTCTCAGCAAAAAGCGGCAATGCCGACATCGCCAGGCAAACAAGAATGCAAAGCTCTTTCTTCATCATGGCACACCTCGATATGGTCTTGTATGATGCAAGGTCGGCGGACCAACACGCCGCCACGTAAGTATCCCCCAATATTAGGCATGCATCAACAAAAAAAGGCGGCGGTGGGATTCGAACCCACGATAACGGATTTGCAATCCGTCGCCTTAGGCCACTTGGCTACGCCGCCGTGAAGCGTCCAGATAGTATACGCA
Source organism: uncultured Phycisphaerales bacterium (assembly GCA_965369385.1). Taxonomy (GTDB): domain Bacteria; phylum Planctomycetota; class Phycisphaerae; order SM23-33; family SM23-33; genus CBDUQP01. The sequence continues at coordinate 187 of CBDUQP010000079.1, read as the reverse complement.
TCTGCCTCCGCAGGTCAATCCCATATAGTCATAAATGCAGGGCAATCGCATCTAATCAGAGGCGTTCGGACTCACGAATCTCGTCATGCTTTTCTACGGGTTGCGCCCTGCCCTGCGCGTCTACAGAATAGCCTTCCATCGAACGGGAGTCTCGCCAGCAACCAATTTCTGACTAAAAATGCTTGTG
>CBDUQP010000078.1:0-17487 GCA_965369385.1 uncultured Phycisphaerales bacterium | reverse complement strand
TGAGCCGACTTTCTGGACTTCGAGTCCAGGCGACGGATCACGTCTTTGCCGTTTCACCTGCCAGCGTCCGGCGTCGAAGATCCCGATGCACATCGGGGCTCACCTGCTCTGTGTACGAGAATTCTTTCTTGCCAGAAAGAATTCTCGTACACTGTCATACAGGCGTCGCGAGACTATTGCCTGCTTGACGTAGATCAGGTCGGCCAGCGACTCGCCGGGCTCGCCCTTGCTTCGTTCGTGCAGCACCAGTGGCCCGATTCTGCCTTGCCGTGTGTGGATCCAGAGCGGTTGGCCCTTGATTTCGCCGGTGATTGCGGCTCCGTCGGCCAGCGTGAACTCCCACATGGTCCTTCTGGTGGGGAATTTTTTTCCGCTGTAGGTGCGTTCGGCCTGGCCCATGCCCTTCCAACGCCACTTGAGTGCCATTTTTTCTTCCAGCACAACCGCCCTTATTCGCAGCACCGCAGCCAAGGGGATACGTCGCCAGCGTTTCTCTGCCGGGACCCACAGTATCCACGGTTTACCCGGCGTAGTTCCAAGCCACCCGGTGTGAAGCTGCCCGTCGGACATTTCAACGACGCCCGGCAGGCAACCATCGGGCGCGATGAAGGTTTGCCGGGTGTCGGTCTGGGGCTGGGCGATTTTGGCAGGCGAGGCTGGCTGGCTTGCGACGGATTTGGATCTTGAGAGCCAGTAGTCCAGATTGTCGGTGGCAGGGGCGGGCGTTCTTGGCGAATCTTTGTCTGATGCGCCTGCTGTTGGGGCGGTGGCGACGCAAACCGTTATCGACGCCAGCGCACAGAGCATTATACCGGCCGACAGCAGGCGTTTGCGTGCAAAGCGAATGAGTAGGTGTGTGATGTTTGTCATCGCGTGAAGCCTCGTATACGTATATGATAGATCGTGGCCGAGCTGCTTGTACAGAGTTGTACAGAGCAGGACCGTTAATTTTGGTTGCCATTTAAATGGGGACGCTTCCCTATTAAATGGTTTCTGATGGTTTTTAATGGGTAGCGTCCCCATTTTATGCGCACGTAGCAAGAGTGCCAATATGAAAAGAATATGCGTTATTGACATATCCGGACTGAGCCTTGGACTGCTTGCGGGCGCCGAGGGCCTGTGGATTGACTCTTTGAGTTCCCCGCTGCGCCCGATGACGTCGACGCTGCCTGCTGTTCAAGCCAGCTTGCACGCATCGATGACTACCGGATGCGAGCCGGGACTGCATGGTATCGTCGCCGGGGGTGTTTATCGTCGCCAGAGCGGGGCGATGAGCTTCGCCGAACGCAGCAATACGCTGCTGAGCAAGAAGCGGTTTTGGCATTCGCGGAAGCTGACGCCCGCACCGAAGGTATCACTCGTGTTCTGGTCCAATCCGCTGGCCGGCGGGGCGGATGTTGTGCTGGGGGCGTCCACGTATTCCTGCCGCTGTGGCGGGGTGTCGGCTCAGCCGCGCGGGCTGTATGACTCACTCACGGCAGAGTTCGGCCAGTTTGATGTGTCATCTTTCCATGGGCCGACCGCTTCGTTCGGCGCGGGAGATTGGATATCGCAGGCGGCGCGGGAGATATGGCGGAAGCATAATCCCGATCTGCAGTGGGTCTACCTTCCGGGGGTTGGAACGGAGATCGTTCGGGGCGGCACGGGCTCGCCCGTTGTCATCGACGCACTTCGCACCGTTGACGCCTATGCCATGCGTATTGCCGAATGCGTGGCCGAAAGCGGTGGCGAGGTGGTGATCGTTAGTAGTGGCGGTTACGTTGACGTGACGCGCGCCGTAGCGCCTAACGCTGCGCTGGCGGCTGCGGGACTATTGAAAACTGTGAAGACCGATGCGGGTGACGTGCTGGACACTGCCGGTTCGCGGGCGTTTGCCATGGTGGATCACCAGTTTGCACACCTGTATTGCGCGGATGACGAATCCGCTTGCGAAGCCACAGCAGTGCTTGCCGGGCTTGATGGCGTGGATGCGGTCTTGCCGCGTGAAGAAGTCTTCTGCGAGGGCCTGGGGCGTGACAGGGCGGGCGAATACGTGATAATCGCGGCCAGGGACGCATGGTTCGCCTATAGGTGGTGGGCGGATGGCCAGACGCCGCCCGCGATGGCGTATGAGACTGGCGATTTGTGCAATTCGAGCCATTCGCCCAATTCCGAGAAGTGTGGTTACGATCCTTGCGAATTGTTCGCCGGCGCAGAGCCGGGCAAGATTGCATATGACGAGAGCCTTGTGCGGGCCAGCAAGGGACGCGCCGACGCGCCCACGGAATCCGCCTGCGTGCTGGGTAGCACATGCAACCTCCAATGCGAAGACGACGTAAGCGTAACAGACCTGCCAAAAATCCTTCGAGAGCTGATGTACTAAAGCTATTCAGGCTGGTTATTTGTCCTCAAGGAGAGCTATCGCCGCAAAGCAGAAAAGCGGTAGAACATTGACGGTGAAGGTCTGGCATCCTTCCGTGTCGAGTTCAATTGGGCGGACCTTCCACCTTGACAAATCAACTCGTCCGCTCTGCCAGAAATATCCTTCGATAGCGGCTTTTGTTCTTGAGTTCTTGTTGACGCGGTAATACGTTTCTCGTAATAGTAATACTCATATTAGCGATCCCTGCTCCTTCGCAGAGCTTTCCTTTGTGATAGTTTTGGCCTTGGTGAGTGTTTATGCATCGAGGGAGAGATGGATTGTATTTTGCTTGGTTCAATGGAATTCAACAAAGGAGATACTACAGATGCAAGGACGAATCATGAGGAAAGTGACTGTGGCGGCGGGTGTGGTGGTTTTGATGATTGCGGCCGTCTCTCCGTTGGCATGGGCGCACTTTCAGGTACTGATCCCTTCGGCGGACGTGGTTACTGCCAGAAGCGAGAAGACTGTCGATCTGAACATTGTCTTTACGCATCCTATGGAACAGGGGCCGATCATGAACATGGCAAAGCCCAAGAGCTTTGGTGTGTTGATCCACGGGAAGCAGCACGACCTGGCCGGCACACTCAAGGCCAGGACGGTCTCGGGGAAAACCAGTTACAGTTCATCTTACAAGGTGACGGCCCCGGGCGATCACGTGTTCTATATCGAGCCAATTCCCTATTGGGAGCCGGCCGAGGAGAAAATGATCATTCACTACACCAAGGTTGTAGTGAATGCGTATGGTGAGCAGGAAGGCTGGGATTCGATGGTTGGTTTTCCGGTCGAGATTGAGCCCTTGGTTCGTCCCTATGGTCTGTGGACGGGTAACCTTTTCCGCGGTATCGTGAAGAAGAACGGAAAGCCCGTTGCGTTTGCGGAGATTGAGGTAGAGTATTATAATGAGGGTGGCAAGGTTAAGATTCCGTCTGATCCATTTGTAACCCAGGTGATTAAGGCGGACGCTAACGGTGTTTTTGCCTACGCCATGCCCAAAGCCGGGTGGTGGGCATTTGCGGCGCTTGTGGATGGCGACGCCAAGATGAAGAACCCTCAAGGCAAGGATGTGGACGTTGAACTTGGCGCACTTATGTGGGTCAAGTGCGTTGACATGGAGTAACGCATGCATATTGCGGATGGTATTCTTTCCGGCCCGGTTTTGATCGCTACAGGAGTTTTGGCTACTGTAGGGGTTGGGATTGGACTGGCGAAGATGGATTACGAGCAGGTGCCTCGCACAGGAGTATTGTCGGCGGTGTTCTTCGTCGCTTCGCTCATTCACGTGCCCATCGGGCCATGCAGTGCGCATCTGCTGCTGATCGGGCTGATAGGGTGTTTGCTCGGTTGGGCGGCGTTGCCTGCATTGGTGTGCGCGCTATTCCTGCAGGCGATTCTGTTCGGCTATGGTGGACTGACTTCCCTGGGCGCCAATCTCCTGATAATGGGGCTGCCCGCTGTTGCGTGCTATGCCTGTATTGGGCGTTACATTCGTCCTGAAGCTTCTGCGCGGCGTGTTTTCGTGCTGGCCTTTTGTGCGGGTGTGCTTGGGGTGGTGCTCAGTTGTGTGCTGCTGGGTATTGTGCTTTGCCTGAGTGGGCGGGAATTCCTCGCTGTCGTCGGGGCTGTGTCTATTGGGCACATTCCGGTTATGGTAATCGAGGGTTTCGTAACTGCTACGGCTTTGGGTTTTTTGTGCAAAGTCCGTCCTGAGTTTATCGCCTCGCCGCGTATTGATGCTGAAGGAGCAGAGTAGTCACATGCGAAAACGGAATCAGACAGCCACCATCTTCTGGACCTTGTTCTCGTTGGCGGTAGTACTTCTGCTGGATGCCAGGTGCGCGTATGCTCACAAGCTGAAGCTGTTCGCCACTGCCGAAGGAAAGATAATTTCTGGATATGCGTATCTGTCCGGCGGAACAAGGCTTCGCAATCGCTCGGTTCAGGTCTGTTCGCCGAGCGGTGACAAGCTCGGCCAGGCAATGACCAACGAAAACGGGGAGTTCGCATTCTCTGCCCGCTGCAAGTGCGATCATGTTTTGAAGATTGATACAGGCGACGGACATGCTGCCGAATTTGTTGTGAAGGCAGACGATCTTCCGGACGATCTTCCCGCTTTTGGTAACTCCCCCAAGGCCGGTAGTGTTTCTGCGGCATCTGCTGAAACGAAATTGACGGATGATGCCGGACAACTGCTTGCGGCGAAAGATGTGCAGAGGATGATCGCCAAGGCCGTCAGCAAGCAGATTCGCCCTCTGCGTGAACAACTAGATCGCATGGAAGAGAGGATATCTCTGCGGGACGTTATTGGTGGAGTAGGGTACCTTTTGGGTGTGACGGGCATCGCATTTTACTTCCTTGGTCTGAGAAGGGGGGAGAAGCCCCGGAGTTCGGCCGCTAACTGCGATAATGCTGTTGATGTGCCACATAAGGATGTACCTTCCCAAGTGAAGACATGATCATCTTTCAGGTTCCCAAGCGGTCTGTTATAAGGAGCATTGATCCGCGTGTTCGCGTGTTGGCGGCGGTGGCGTTGGTTGTTCCGGTATGTGTGAGCCAACAGCTTTCGGTGCTCCAGTTGGCTCTGGGCATGGCGGTTTTGTTGGCAATTCTTGTGCGTGTCGGTAGCGGCCGGCTGTTCGGCAATCTGAAGGAGCTCAACTTTTTCATGCTCCTGCTGGCGTGTTTTCTTCCAATGGTCATAGCCGGTTTTCCGGTATTCGAGCTTGGCCCCCTGGCGTGGACTCGTGAGGGGCTATGGAAGGTACTGTTGATCGCACTTCGGGCCAACGCCATCATGATCGCCCTGACGGCATTGCTGGGAACAATGGAACCCACGCACCTGGGATTTGCACTGAATCGTTTGGGGATTTCACGCAAGCTTACACACGTCCTGCTTTTCATGATTCGCTATATCGAGGTGATTCACACAGAGTATCATCGCCTCAGAGATGTTTTGCGTCTTCGCGGTTTCAGGCCCGGGTTCAACCGAAACACTTTTCGGACTTACGGTTATGTTATCGGCCTGTTGCTTTTACGTAGTATCGACCGCAGTGAACGTATACTCGATGCCATGAAATGTCGGGGCTTTTGTGGCCGGTTTTATGTGCTATCGCCGTTTCGCTTAACCCGCGCCGATGCCATATTCAGCGTGGCTGCTGTCGGGTGCCTTACCGTGCTGGTCTGGATGGAGTGGAGTTTATGACTGATCCGTTGATTCATCTCGATGACGTATATTTCTCGTATTTATCGCAAAGGCCCGTTTTGGATGGGGCACAATTTGTGCTGCATGCCGGTGAGCGAATAGGTCTTGTCGGGCCTATCGGATGCGGCAAGACAACGCTGCTGCACCTTATTGTTGGACTTCTCAAGCCCACGGCCGGCACGGTGTTTGCTTTCGGAAGCCCGCGCGAAAAAGAGAAGGATTTCCACGAAGTGCGAAGGAGAGCAGGCTTGGTCTTTCAATATGCCGATGACCAGCTCTTCTGTCCGACCGTGATCGAAGATGTGGCGTTCGGTCCGCTTAACCTGGGCAAATCGCCGGCCGAAGCCAGAGCGATAGCAAGTGAGACACTCAGGATGCTGAACCTCGAAGGCTTTGAAGAGCGAATCACATACAAGCTCTCGGGAGGGGAGAAGCGTCTGGTCTCGCTGGCTACGGTGCTTGCAATGCAGCCGGATGTGCTCCTGCTGGACGAACCCACCGCCGGATTGGATGCGGATTCCAAGCAACGAATTGCTTCGGTCCTCGACGAACTTCCCCAGGCGATGATTATCGTCAGCCACGAGCACGGCTTCGTGATGAACCTGAAGACACGATGTGTGCATATGGAAAATGGTCAGCTGGTCGAGCATGGTTGATTATGGTTGAGTGAAAACGGGATCGGTTCGCCTCGGCGGGTAAGCTCAAGAAACGACTTGTCGCGTGTCCGCCGGAGGAGGGCGCAGACGTAAGCCACAGGCGATTTGTCACGGCGTAGCCGCAGGTGGAGACGGAAGATAGGCGAGTGCGTGTATCCCACCGGGAACAGACCAAACAGCAGGTATGACGTCGCACACAAAGCCCTGAGAAGATAATAAAGAGTTCTTGACAGAAGCCATAAACAGGCCGTAAACTGTGCGGGTCGATATTGCAGGTCTTTTTGTTGCGATTTCGGATCAGGTCGTTGGTGGTAGCGGGAGTTGTTTCTGGCATGTTTGGAAGGTCGTTTATGAAGGAAGGGTAAGTTGATTTTATGTTTCCCTGTCTTCAGGCATATTGGCGACAGATGTTCTAAACTGTTTCAATTGATCAATTTGGGTATGCGGAGCGCTGAAGGGTCTGTTTGCGTGTCAGTTCGGGGTTGTTCTCGACGATTCGGTTTTGATTCGGCGGCGCTAGGTCTTCTTCGAGGAATCGAGGAAAAAGCGAGTAAAGAACGAGGAAAACGAAAGTGGAGAGTAGAAACATGAGAAAAGCAACGATGTTGAGTATGGTAGTTGTTTTGTTGGTGGCGGGGACGGCGATGGCTGCACCTTCGCTTGAGATCACCAAGCCGCCGGTCGGCCCCATGCAAAGCTGGACCGGACCTGTGCAAGACCCTGATGCTATTCAGGGTCAGTGGTTCAAACACATTAACCCGGAAACAGGTGTGGTCGGTACGGAAGAAGCGCGTACGCACGAGTTTTATGACAATGTAACTGGTCACGGCGGCGGTTCCGCTAGTCACTTGGCAATTGAAGGCTATGTAAAGAATTTGGTATGGAATGGAACTCCTTATAATAGCATGTTGATTGGCTTTGACATTGACGCAACTATTACCAACGATTGTCCGGCACTTACACCTTGGGCAGATGGCAGCAACAGCCATAATGAAACACTCAGCACAGAGCAACAGTATGTCGGTACTCTGTTTGACACCAAACTGACAGCAGAGTTTGCGATGGATCAAATAGCTTTCGACGCTTGGCCCGGGAGCCAAGGTACCTCGACTGATCAATATAATATGGACTGGGACGGGGGTATATATGCGGAAAACCATGACGAACTCGGCTGGTATTGCTGGACGCCGGGCAATCCCGATTCGGGAAAGCAGCCCGAAGGCGATTACCTTGTTCCAACTTGGGATTTCGGCGATATCCTATTAGGAGAAGCGTCTACCAGGACAATGAGTTTTACATGCGAGTTGTATGCTGGCGATCCTCGTTATGATGCCATTCTAGAATCCTTAGCGGGTGAAGACATTCTGCTTAACCGTACAACTTCACTAAAAATCAGCAACTGGATTGAGGGTTTGGCTATAGATACAGGGATACCATATCCTCAAGATCCAGCGCTAAGTAGTGATGTTTCGGTATTCCACAATATTGTACCTGAGCCGATGACGCTTTGTTTGTTGAGTGTTGGCGGCTTGCTGCTTTCCAGGAAACGCAGAGCGTAATAACCGCAATTGCGTAGATCGTAGAAGTTACAATCGCAAAGCCCCCTGTCTTGTGCAGGGGGCTTTGTCGTTCGGGCCGAAGGTCCGATGGGCGGTTAGCCGGGGGTAAGCCGCGACGTAAGTCGCGGTGCAGCCCCCGGATACGGCTCTCTAAACTCCCTGCCCCGAAGGGGCAGGGGGAGATGCTGGGCGGCGAATTGGTACGAATATTTGGCACAAATCGCCAGGCCTATTGGAAAATCAGGAATAGGGAAATCGGAAAATCTGCGCCACAGGAGCAGCTTCTCTGGCCACCCCTGCGGGGTTCTGAGTCTTTTTAGCTTGTTTCCGGGGGTTCCCTTCGGTCACCACCCGGCTTACTGCCCGTCGGACCTTCGGCCCGAACAGCCATAACAACGGCAGGAACATTTAGATGCGTAAGCCCTGAGTTGAGTCACTCGAGTACTTGACTGATTCCGGGATGGTGTTATTATTGTACCGACCAGCAGTCCGTTGAAAAATGGGTTCCGTAGCGAGTACGCGGAATTTCACCGAGCACCAAGGAATGAAAATGAAGGCAATTCGGGTGAATTGTCGAGTTTTCATGACGCAGACGCGCAGGTGAAAGGCCCGTATGTAGCAGGAACAGCTTTTTCAACGGGCTGCTAAGCAAAGGAGTTTGCCATGTCTGATCTGGTACGAATGAGTGTCTCAATTGAGAAGCCGCTGTTTGAGCGGCTGGAGAAGCTGGTCGATGAGAGTGATTATGATAACCGCTCGGAATTTGTGCGTGATCTCATTCGCAACCATCTTGTTGAGGAAGAATGGAATACCGACAATATCCTGCTGGGAACGATCTCCCTGATTTACGATCATCATTCCCGGGGGCTTAGTGAGAGACTTACCGCCGAGCAGCATCATTTCCCGGGAACCGTGCTGGCCACTACGCACGTTCACCTTGAAGAGCATCTGTGTGCCGAGATGATCATGGCTCGCGGGCGTGGGAAGGACCTGAGATCGCTGGCTGGGCGGCTGCAACGAGAAAAGGGCGTCCTGCACGCCAAGCTCTCCACGGGTACCACAGGCAAGGGCCTGCCGAGGTAGCCTCAAAACTAGAAACCAAGAAACTATGGACGGTGCCCTATTTGATTCGATTCGGACTATTCCTATTTAAATAAGGCACCGTCCCTAATTAATCGATGCTTAAAGAGTACCAAGCCACTGCGATGTTTGCGGGTCATGATCACATCTATGAGCGATCAGAGCCCACCAATGGTGTTTCGATGATTGTCTGCGGGGGCGCAGGCGCGCCATTACGCGGCAAGGCCGGTAACGCGTCCAAGCAGAATCCGTATTCGAAGGTGTTCGCAAGCAAGCATCACTATTGCCTTCTCACCGTCAGTGGCGATGTCTGCACAATGAAGGTGTATACTCCCGAGGGTACCGTGATAGATACGCGTTCTTGGCCCGCGAGAAAAGTAACTGCGAAACTCGCGAGGTAAAAGGACGTGTTGCACTTGCGATGTGAATTCGCCATTTAAATAAGGCACCGTCCCTAATTATTGTCCCTAATTATTCGAGTGGGGCGATGACGGAGCATGTCACCCGCCTGCAAATTAGGTTTGTTCCAGATGCAATTGTCCCGGGTGACCCCGGATTTTTCTTGTTGCACTATCCTTCTAGCCTTAAACTTACGCCTATTCAACTCATCTATTGTCCGCCGATGGCGGGATTGGATCGGTACTGAGGGGTGCAATATGACACTTGACGGTTTGCTTGCGATTACTGGTATTCTCATTGCGATTGTTGCCATTGCTGATCCGATACAGCGACGGTCCATTCTCATGTTCGTGCCTCGTCGTTTTCTCCTTATTGCATTCTGCGTGTCGCTTCTGATAGCAGTCTATTTTCGGATTGCTGCTTTGTGGGGAGTATCCACGCCGCCATGGTTGAATCTGTTGTTCTATATGATATCGTTTCTCATGCCCATCTGGGCTATCGTTGCATGTATCTGGAACTGGCATAAGGCGGAGCTCACGACGAAGAATGCGGGCGGTTTTTCAAAGGTCATTGATGCCGCGATGAGAGAGGGGAAATATGACGAGGTGGAACGAATTCTTGGGCAGAACAAGACGCAACTGAAACTCCTGTCCAACGACACTCGGGGTCGTGTTTTTGACCGCAAGGTAGTTCGGACACTGCTTGAGTCTCGTTCGGTCTTGCACCTTGAGCTCCTGAAGTCTAAGGATATCCTTGACAAAAAAGAACAGTCCCGCTTTTCATACGTGGACAACGTCGTGCGTGAATTAGTGTTGTCGTCGAACTCGCCGTGGCGCAGTGCCGTGGTTTGTGAGTATGGTGGGTATGATTCAGTAGTCCCTCTGGGCGAGGACGCGGAGATCGTGGAAGGGACGCTTGGGGATCCCGAGTGGTACGTGAAGGCATCTGCACATATGTCTCTACTCAATACGGCAGTGGAAGCACTTCAGTCTCGAAGGTTTGATGAGGACTACAATAAGATCAGTGTCGCTTACGCATCTCCGAATGGGATAAGTCCGCGCGTGAATTGCCCTGTGTATCTGTCCATCAAAATGGAGGTGCTGGCGATCAAGGCGGCGGTCAAGGCACGCAGCAACTATGACCTTCATATTACGGATCTGTGGTATGTCTTCAAGGGGATTCGCGACCGTTCTCTGTACGACCCGCTTGTGTGGGAGGATTCGCTAGCCGATTCTGATCGCCCCACACCATATGCCTACTTATTGTACGAAGTATTCCATGACCTGCGTTGGCTCATAACGGACGCGATTGACGCCTCATGCAAACGGATTCCACTTGTGGCTTCGGATAGTATCGATGCTGGCGTAGAAGGGGAAGATGTTGCGTCTGCAGGTAGCTCTAATGCTCAAGGAGTTAAGAGCAACGCCGCAAGAGCGGAACTGGTCTCAGTCGACTGTCAGCTTGTACGGGTGTGGTCCTACTGTGTCTGGGGGATGGCACTTGCCAAAGGTAAGGTTTCTGAAAAATTCCGAATTGGGATGGTCGAGGAGTGTCTAGATTTCCTATTGTGTCTGCATTGTGCGCCGTCAGAGATACCGGTGTGCGGGTGCTCGACAGAGAATCTGGAATCGTGGCGAGAAGAGCTTGTTCGTGAGCTCAAGGACAGATTCGGATCGCAAGGTGTGGAACGGCAATCCCTTGAAGCGGCATTCTGGGATCTTGATACACCCAAGCAGTACGTGTTGGATGGGCGAGAATGGTTAGCTAACGAACTTGGAATTCTGCTGAAATGAATTGTGCCCACCAAGGAGGCGAACTCAAATTGCCAACGTCAAGAAGAGGATACAGGCATGAGTAGTGATTCGATAATTAGGGACGGTGCCTTATTTAATTCGAACGGCGAGCGGATTCACATTTGAATAAGGCACCGCCCTAATTTTGGGTCTCTTTCGACAGCCCCACCGTGCCTTATATATTTCTATTTCTATTTCGGACTATTCCTATTTAAATAAGGCACCGTCCCTAATTTACGGTAAGAGGCCCGTTAGGGCCGGCGCGAACCATAGCCCATGGTGTAGTCGCAAAGCGACGGAGCCGTGGGAATGAAGCCAACATACGCAGAGAGCCCCGTCAGGGGTGATCCAGGCACACAGGTCCGCCCCTATGCGGGCAAACACGCGTTATGCGCGCAGTCATATATCAACGTACTGACCGCCGGGGAGGATTCTGATGCAGCGGCTACGGCTCATTTTGTAAAAAAACTCGCTTCCGACGGGGAAATGGTCTCCTAAACGCTGCATTTTGGGTGCTGACCGGGTTTGGTACGCATAGGGGACGCCCTGTCACGATTTGCCGGGTTAACGCATGTCATGAACGGTTCTTAGCGATTCTGTATCCTGTTACACAAAACCCAGTGCGTGTAACATTTTGCAACATTTCGCATTGCCCGTGCAGTCGCTTGTTCGCAAGTTCAAGAAAGTGGCGCGGCGGCCGGCAATCTGCGATCTAATGCTGCCGGAGTATCGCTGCTGGACATATACTGACATGGGTGTTTAGCGTTGACCGTGACGCTTGCGGGTGATAGGCTTACGCGCTCGGCCGGCCGGGTTTTTCGGAATCCTTCGGCCCTCACCGGGATTCACTGGGATTTGCTGAGATATTTAAGCTTCAGATGAAAGGACGTCATGCCTCCCAAAGCCATTCTTGATACAACTGGTGTCGACTTCGACAACGTATTCGCCGACCGCGACGCTATCTATAAGATTCTGCCGCATCGTCATGAGTTCATGCTGCTGGATGGGATTGTTCACTACGATACGACAAAGGGCGAGATCATCGCCTATCGTGACAACCACGAGGACGACTACTGGGCCAAGGGGCATATTCCGGGCCGGCCGCTGCTTCCGGGTGTGTTGATGATGGAAGCGTCTGCCCAGATGGTTGGTTTCTTCGCCATGACCGAGATGCCCGATGCCGGTTTTCTGGGGTTTGGTGGTATCGATAATGTGAAGTTTCGCGGGGCGGTTGTCCCGGGCGACAGGCTGATTATCCTGGGCGATGTGCTTGAGATGCGAAGCAGGCGCTGCAAAGCCAACGTGCAGGGATTCGTGGGAGATTCGATGGTCTTCCAGGGCATTATCACCGGAATGTGGATGTAGTGCGGCTGCGGGGGGGGGAATGGAAGGCAGATTGAGCGATTGGAAGTCCATGTTTGACGGCAGTGTGGATGTGTCGCCCCCGCTGGACGACACGCAACTGGCTGACATTCCCAACAAACGCGGCGTGGTGATGCTTGCGGCGGGCGATGAGCCTATCGTGATGATAACGGCAGCGAACATTCGCAGCCGCGTGAGCACACGCCTCGACGAACCGCTCGAAGATCGCCGCAGCAAGTCTGCCGATCTTCGCGAAATCACCACCAGAGTATACTGGAAACTGTGCACCAGCCACTTCGAGACCGATTTGCGGTTCATGCAGGTGGCACGGGCGATCTGGCCGGCGGATTACGGTGCTATGCTTCCGTGGAAACCGGCGTGGTTCGTGCATGTGGATCCGCAGGAGACTTACCCGCACTACAGTAAGAGCAGGAAGCTGCCCGGCGGGGGTGTTCGTTCTTTCGGCCCGTTTATCAGCGGTCGCGATGCGGACCAGTTCATTTCAGCCATTCAGGACGGGTTCGATTTGTGTCGCGATCTGAAGTGTCTGCGGCAGAGCCCCAACGCCCATCCCTGCTCATATGCCCAGATGCGCAGGTGCCTTTCGCCATGCGACGGCAGCATTCCCATGTCGCAATACGCAGAAGTTGTCGCGAGGTCTGCCGATTTCGCGGCGGGCCCGCGTGATGCGTTCTTCGCCGAACTGAACGATGCAATGCAGGCCGCGGCCGGCGAGCTCAAGTATGAGCAGGCGGCAGCGATCAAGGGGCGAATTGAGCGTCTGAAGGAGCTGAACAAGGCATTGTTCCGGTTCGCCCGCCCGTTTGGCGAGTTTGGATTCGTAGTGGTTCAGCCGGGCGCGAACAGGCAGACTGCCCGGGTATTTGCGGTAAACGGCGACAGTATCTGCGATGCGGGTGAGATATCGTATCCGTTGGAAGTCGAATCTCTGGATAAGCTGCTGGCCGGAGATACCGATGCGTGGGGGGATATGCGTAGGGATGGTGTTGGCGACGGGCCTGCTGATGTTTATGCGATTGGGCTGGTTTCGAGCTATCTTTTCAGGGGTCAACAGCGTCGCGGGCTGATAGTTCGCCGATCGGCTGAGTTGACTGGTGCGCAGTTGGGTGACATGATCGAGGCTGCGAGCGATGATTTGCATTTGCGTGAGCGTAAACGCAGGCACAGCAAGGCTGCGGACGAATCATCGCAAAAGAAGTAATGTTCGGTGTATACTCTTGGAAGCGGTATGGTAGCCGCTGGAGAGACCGGGTGAATCGACTGCTCACAATAGGCCGCTCTTTGCGGAAATTCCTTCCCAAGCGTCCCAAACGATACTGGAAGTATGTCTCGCCCGGCAGGCGTAATGTGGGGCTGGTCATTCTTGCATTGTTGCTGGTTGCGTTCTACGCGTTCTGGTACATAACTGACGATGCCCGGATTCGCCGTCAGGCAAGGCGTTATCTCCGCGAGGTTACCGGATCGCACGTTGCGATCGATCATGCCGAGTTTCGCCTGTTCGGCGATATAGAACTGCGTGGCGTGCGTGTGACTATTCCTGGCGAGAACCGCAAGGAACCATTTTTCCGGGCCCGCAGCGTCAGATTGCGGCATCGACCCTGGTCGCTGTTTGTCAGCGGGCAGGTCGAGCCTACGGAGATCATCTGCATAGAACCCACTGTGCGAATTGTTCACGATCAGGCCAGCGACACCTACAACTTCCAGAAGCTCTTTACGCAAGGCTCGCCAGACCGGGGCCCGCGTGAGAAATATGCAGGCCCGCTGCCGATCATTCGCGCCAGGGGCTGCAAGCACAAGCCGGTCGAGCGGATCGACGGTACGGATTGGGAGGACGAGGAGATTGTCTGGGACCTGGTGATGACGCCGCATGCGGGCAAGTACGATATACGCGTAACCGAGAAACGCTCAGATTCGCAGAAACCGACTCAAGGTAGCATGACGCTCGATGTGGATACGGGCGATATTCGCGATTTCAACATGTCCGGCGAGCTGAAATCTCTCGGCCGTGCCCTTCGCGGTAGATATGCGCAGTGGCAGAAAGCCTACGATTTCCGGGGCAAGATTCGCGTCAAGGCCAGCACAATCGTCGCGGGAATGCCCGAGGGTCTTGAGGTGGTGATGGAGGGCGTCACCATGAAATTGCCCCCTGCCCAGGGTGGGTACGATCTGCGGGATGTGCGGGGGACGCTGGCGTTCATGATGGACCAGGACACGCAGGGCGAGAATGATTCCGGGCATGTGAGGTTGAAGAATGTAACCGGTAAGCTCGTAGAAGCCGGTAACGCGGAGTTCGCACTTTCGGGAGATTTCTACGGATATGGCGAGAAGTCCCCGTTCAGCGTGGATGTGGCGATCAAGGGAATGCAGCTTCCGGCCGGCAGTATGAATGCTGACATGGCCGGGTGGCTGAAGAATATCAAGGAATCATATCGTCCGGTTGGCAAGATGGATGTCAATGCCAATGTATCGCGAAAGGTCGTGGGCGGACGGACGTATTTCAAAGGCGAAATCTTCCCCAAGGGTCTGTCATTGACGTACTATCTGATTCCTCATCGGATTGACAATGTGGCTGGCAAGATTCTCTTCAACAATGACAAGATCGAGCTGAAGAAGCTGACCGCCGAGCGGGACGGCGGAAGTATCGTTGTTGATGGCAAGCTTGAACTGGTAGGTGGCCAGCCGAAGTCTTTTGCTCTGACAGCCGCCGCCAAGGGTGTTTGGCTGAGTGAGGAACTGGGCCATGCATTGCGGCCGTATGCCGGATACGCGTGGGATCAGCTTCGACCCAAGGGGAGAATTGACGCACAAGTCCATGTGAGCGGAAAGGATGGGGTCAACAATGTTGACGTTCGCCTTACGCTGATTAGCTATGGTGAGGCGAGAATAGGCTGGACGTTTGACGAAAAGGGCAAACCCTACCCGCTGAGAGAAGTTACCGGCGTGGTGAATGTCGATAACGATTATATTTGGATCGATCAGGACAAGCCCGTGCGTTTGCGGGGTAATGGCAAGTCACGCGGTTCGATTTACGGTACCCTGAAGGCGCCGGAGACGAAGCAGGCCGACATAAAGCTGTATTTCAGGGGCTCCGATTTTCCGATGGATGATGCGCTTGCCGAAGCGTTCGGCCCCAAAGACAAGAAGGCAATAAAGATGCTGCGTTTGAAGGGCACTGCCGACAGACTGTCTGCCAGAGTCTTTCAAGATCCGGGCAAGGATTTGGGGTATCAAGTTGACGTGAACTTCGAAAACGCCCAGGCTAATTATGTCGATTTTCCGTATCAGCTGACGGATGTTGCCGGCAGCTTGGTGATAGTGCCCGGCAGGATGGAGACTGAAGGGATTATCGGCAGGCACGGCAAGACCAATATACGGATGAACGGGAGGATGCTCTTCTCGGACAAGGGGGTGTGGCCTGACATGAAGTTCACAGCCACCGGCATGGAACTGGACAAGGATGCGTACGATGCACTTGCATCGCTTCCGGACTTGCAGAGGATGTGGAAGGATCTTGAGCTGGGTGGGACAGCCGACGTGGCATTGAGCCTGAAGAAGAAGATGCCTGTCGGGGACAAGGCGAAGGAAGCAACGGCCGGGGGGTATCTGAAGGACATGGACTATCGCCTGGATATTCAGGGCCGGGGGATGACTGTCAGGTATATAGGTTTCCCGTACAGGTTGGAGAACATTATCGGCAGCGTGAGGGCAGTTCCCGGCGAGGTGACGTTGAAGGATCTCAAGTGCGCCCAGGGGAAGATGACTACCCGCATGAACGGTAAAATACGATGGAATGGGAAGAAACGCAGTGCCGAAGTAGCCGTGCTCGCAAGAGGGATCCCCATCGATAAGAAGCTTTTCGCTGCCGCTCCTTCCGACTTTGCCCCGGTTTTCGACAACGTTCGAGAAGGAGGAACGTGTGATCTGGACCTGACAGGACGCTGGAAGGGTACCAATACGGACGAAAATGTCATGTTTTCCAAGGATGTCAGTTGGAACGCAGCGGGCAATGTGTGGTTGAAGGATGCGGTAATCGATATTGGTATCGGCCCCAAGAGAATAACCGGTAAACTCAGCGGTTCGCTGAGCCAGTCGGCTCCTGTCGGTGCGAAGAAGACCGGCCTGGCGGTTGATATGGGGGTTGAATTGGATCGTGTTGAGGTGGCCAAAAGAGAGCTGACCGACGTCAAGGGGCGTTTGCTTAAGAGACATGACAGCAGGCTGATCGAGATTAGCGATCTGACGGCTAGGGCTTACAAGGGCAGGCTCTTTGGACGCGAGGCGTTCATAAGGCTGACCGACCCGATGAAGTACTCTTTCAGGATTTTCTACGAGAACGTGGATCTTGGCCTTCTCATGAATGCAGGCATGCCCAAGGACAAGAAACGCAACGATATAAGCGGACTTGTATCGGGCGATATCAGCTACGAGGCCGTTGCAGGCAAGCCTGAAACCCGCCAGGCCGTCGGGACCGCAAGCATAAAGAAAGGGAAGCTCTACAAGATGCCCGTTAATTTGGGTATGATGCATATTCTGAACCTGGAGCTTCCTGGAAAGGCTGCGTTCAACAAGGGTGCAATGACTTATCGCATCCAAGGTAAGAACCTCATGTTCGACGAACTCTATCTCGATGGTACGTCATTGTCGCTGTTGGGTAAGGGTGTTGTCGACATGGATACCGAGAAGGTTAGCATGCGTTTTCTCGCTGGTCCGCCGGGAAGCGTTCCGCGTCTCAAGGGCCTTGGTGCCGATGTTGTGCATGCGATGATGAAGGAGTGGCTGGAAATCCGTGTAAGCGGAACACTGGCCAAACCCAAGGTGCAGAGAGTACAATTGCGAAGTTTGCGGGCGATTCTGAAGGCACTGGCGACCCCGCCGACGAGGAACAGGTAGTATTTCGTATGTTTTGCCCAGGTGGTATTATTTACTTATCGCATCGTGGCTCGCAGAGCCTGCCCGCTCCTAGCAGTCCGTTGAAAAATGGGTTCCGTAGCGAGTACGCGGAATTTCACCGAGC
>CBDUQP010000077.1:0-17542 GCA_965369385.1 uncultured Phycisphaerales bacterium | reverse complement strand
ATCGAAGGGGGCCTGGAGGTCCAGGTCCTTCAGGAGCTTCTTGGCCTTGTCCGAAAGCTTCTTCGGTGCCATTATCTTGATAACCACAAACTGATCGCCCGTCTTGTTTGCCTTCTTGACACCCTTACCCTTGAGCCTTAGGCGGGTGCCGCTTGATGTGCCAGCCGGGACCGTGACCGTGGTCAGGCCTTCGAGCGTGGGCACGTCCACTTTGGCACCCAGGGCGGCTTCTGTGATGCTTATGGGCACGTCCACATAAAGATCATCATCTTCCCTGCGGTAGTACGGGTGAGACTTGATGCCCACGGTGATATACAGATCGCCATCTTCCCTCTTGCCCGGCTGCCCCTTGCCGCGAAGGCGAATCTTGGCACCCTCATGAACGCCTTGGGGAATTTTCACGTCAATCGTCTCAGTCTTATCGCCCCGCCTCAGGCGCATGGTGGCCGATGAGCCGCTGATCGCCTTGAGGAAGTCCAGGTTCACGTTGTGCTCGATATCTTCCCCGCGTCTGGGCGGGCGTGGCGAGCCGCCTCTCCTGCCACCCCTTGCGCCTAGATTACGGAGGATGTCGTCAAGCCCCATCCCCGAGAACCCGCCGCCGCCTTGGGAGCCTTGAGAACCTTGGGCTGCCCCAAAGATGTCCTCAAAGTTGAATCCGCCAAAACCGCCGCTTTGGCTCCTTCCGGCACCTCGCCCCGCCCCTGAGGGCTGGGAGTGTCCGAATTGGTCATACATTTGGCGTTTCTTCGCATCCGAGAGCACTTCGTAGGCCTCGGTAGCCTCTTTGAAACGCTTCTCGGCATCGGAAGCCTTGTTCACGTCGGGATGAAACTCGCGAGCCAGCTTCCTGTAGGAACTCTTAATGTCGCGATCCGACGCATTGCGCCCCACGCCCAGAACTTCATAATAGTCACGCTTTGCCATAGCGGTATTCTACCTGCTAAAGCAAAGCGTGGAAAGGCGCACCCGGCAAAGATAAGAACACTTCAGGACTTTTCACCTGCAGTGGTGCCCCTCAGAAGGAGCGGTTCAGGACGCCTGCCAGGCTAGATTCGTCTGGAAGAACAGGGAATACATCATGCACTGGAGCGTGCAATTCTCTAAGCAATGCCGGCAAATCCCACGAAAGGAATGTCTCGACAAGCTCGGCGTGGAACTGCTTACCAGCGTATCTTTGCAATTCTTCAGCCACGCTTTCAAGCGGAAGCGAAGCCCGATAGGTCCTATTGGAAGTCATCGCATCGAAGGCATCGGCCAATCCAATAATAAGACCGTCCATGGGCACTTCTTCGCCCTTTAACCCCTGGGGATAGCCTTTCCCATCCAGGCGTTCATGGTGGGTCAGAATGCCTATGCGAACATCATCCAACTGGCGAATCCCACCGAGGATCTTGGCACCCATCTGCGGGTGCCTTTGCATCTGCTGATACTCGCTATCGGTGAGTTTCCCCTCTTTGCACAGGATTGACTCATCCACGCCAACCTTACCGATATCATGCATCAGGCCGGCAAGGTAAATCCGTTGCGAGTACTTCCTGTCAAATCCGCAGCTTTCGGCAAGTCGCCTGGAGATAATCGCCACACGTTGTGAGTGCCCGCAAGTGTAGGGATCCTTGGCGTCGATCGTTGACGTCATCGCGTGTAAGACACCCATCAACAGGTCCTGGACATCCGCGTACAGGCGGCTGTTGGCGGTGAATACGGCACTCTGGCTGGCGATGGAACTCAGTAGTTTCTGGCCGATACTGCCGAACTCGCCCTCGGCCTTGTTAACGGCGAACATAACGCCACTGAACGGACCATCAAAAGTCAGCGAGACAGCCATCAACGAATGTATCGCATGATCTATCAACTGATCACCAATACTGAATTCATTGTCGCTGAACCCTCGCGGCGATTCGGCTAACCTGGTTGTGATATTTTCCAGCAGCGGGCCCCTCAGCAGGTCACCGGTCAGTCCGGTTTCGCCGCAAGCAACCACAATCTCTTGTTCTTCATTGTTATCGGGATGCAGCTTGACAATAGCACCGACGGCTTGGGCGTTCAAGACGTCTTGAAGTTCCTCACACACACCCTTCAGATACGCTTCGGGACTCTGGTCAATCCGCATGGACTTGCTGGCGTTGTAAACAACATTAAGTTCTTCGAAGCTGGTGGCCAGATTCATCGAAAGACTGGCAATCTCTTCCTGGCTCACCTGGTAGCTCTGCTCACTGCCCAGCAGTTGTTTGAATACTTCCAGCATCGCGCCGGATTCACTTGCACTGCGAGTGCAGGCGTCCACGGCCAGTTCGCCAACAAGTGAACTGTCCAGTCTGGAAGAATCGCTTATTTCTGCAATTCGCTGTTCGGTGAAATCTTCCTTAGCGGGGAAACATGAAATCGCCACGCCGATCGTCCTGCGACGCAAGTTCACCGGAACCGCCAACAGGCAGCATCCATTATCCACCCGCTCATGCACCGCATCAGCGGATTTGAGCACTCGCTCAGCCATATCTCGCATCGCGGCGGCACACCCGCGCCCGTTGGCGCACAGAAGTTTACAGAGCCCGTTGCACGGCTCGAAACCGGCAACATCCTCGCCGGCATCGTCTCGCACAGACAGATTCATCCCCAGACCGCCAAGGCAGCCTTTGAGACGCTCGCCCGTCCTACGCAACAGCGTAGTACGACGAGCCTGGATTTCATGGTTCGAACTCATGGGGTATACTTGCTCAGGCGGCTTCGCCAATCATGCTCACTACTTTCTGAAGCATTTCACGCGGAGAGAACGGCTTGCTCATAACGACTGACACGCCGGATTCATCCATTATTTCGGGGGCAATATCCAACCCTCTAGCGGTAATCATCATCTTTCGAATACTACGGGTCTCATCATCTGCGTGAAGAGACTTGCACAACTCTAAACCGTTCAAATACGGCATCTGCAGGTCGGTGATCAGCATATCGGGATGTTCGGCCCTGCAAAGCTCAAGAGCCTCTTCCCCATCCTCGGCGGTAAACACGTCATATCCCGCATTACGCAGTTTCATCGACACTACGTGGAGGATGCTAAGCTCATCGTCGGCTACTACAATTTTCTTACTCATCGCATATCACATGGTTCTTTCGCAGGCACGTTGCATTCAGTCCAAAACAGGCAGTTCGAAACCAAATGTACTTCCCTTGCCGAGTTCACTGGTTACCGAGACCTTTCCTCCATGGATAACTTCCACGATATTCTTGACAAGCGTGAGCCCCAGGCCGGTACCCTTTGCAAGATACCTGCTACCCTGAGCCCTGTAGAACTTGTCAAAAACGTGGAAGAGATCGTCAGGAGCGATGCCAATCCCCGTATCTTTTACAGTACACACCACAACACTTCTCACCTCATCGAGATAGACTTCAACGCTCACCTTGCCCGACTCCATCGTATACTTGATGGCATTCGAAACCAAATTCATCACAGCCTGATAGATCAGATCTTGATCACCAATGACCTGGTTGAAAATCGGCGCCAGATGGGTTTCCAGCTCGATGTCCTTCTGTGATGCCTGGGGTCTGGCCACGTCCAGCACCTGCTGCACCACACTGCTGATGCTCACAGGTTCACACGAAGTCCGCATCAGTCCGGACTCTATCTGTGAGATATTCAGGATATTTTCAATCAAGCGGTGCAAGCGATCTGTCTCTTTTGCGATTATCTTGTAGAACTCCTGCGGACTGTGACCTTCGGGGATATCCCCGTCACTCAGCAACTCGGTGTATGCCTTTATCGATGCGAGCGGAGTCTTGAGTTCATGGGACACATTGGCAACAAAATCACTCTTCATCTGGGCGATTTCCTTGTCACGAGTAATGTCCCTCATGACGGCCACTATTCCGGACACCTCACCGATATGCGTAACCACACTGCTCAGAGTTATGTTGAACGTTCGGGCAATTCCCTGATGGTTGATCGAGTGTTCAACGATATTGCGGGTACCAACCTGCCCCTGGCTTCGTGTATCGCGTATAAGCTTCACTAGCGCGGTATCGTTTATAACACTATCTATGCTCTTGCGAATACTGGTCTTGAGCTTGAACCCCAGCAGCTTCTCGGCAGCCTGGTTGGCAAGCATGAGTTCGTCAAAACGGTTGACAACTATCACAGCATCGGAAATCGAGAAGATTATCGCCTCGGTGTTCCGCTTCTCCGCCAGGGCAACGTGTGAATGAATCTGGAACTCACGACTCTTGCTGTCCAACTCGTCAACCTGTTCACGAACGGTGGTAAGCACCCGGTTCAACGGAAGGGCTATCTTCCCAAGCTCTTCGCTACCTCCCACACTTACCGGCTCGACACGTCCAGACGTTGCCATCTCTTCAAGCTGCCCCGAAAGCAAAGCCACCGCACCATGCAACCCACGCCAGAAGAATAGAACAGTCAGAGTTGTTACAGCAGTGACAAGCGCCGGAACGAGGAATCCAAATCTCATAACCTCTTCACCATGATATCTCATCACGGTAGCGGTAGTAAAATACGCCGCAGAAGCTCCCAGCGAAATCAACACCACCGTAACAAAGCCTAGTCGCCTTGCTGTAGTCACTCAACTATCCTCCTGCGTCAATCCGGCGTAATTCCAGCCGGCGTCCTCCACGAACAATATCAAATGAGTAACAAATACCTTAGCATTTGCCACACTTACCACGTTCACTTTATCGTCATTCAACTACTGCACCTTAACCTACCGTATAATGTATATTCACATATCATTTCACGTCAGAACCGCAAGCCTCGCCGCCGGTGGGGCATACATCAGACGCCTCGTCTGTGCAACCGTCCGCCTCATGCGTTCCAGCTTTGTTTACCGAGCAGGGCAACTTCGCCCCCGGCCGGCATCCTAGTTCAGGCAATACCTCACTCACCACGCCTTCTTCCAGAACATCCTCCGCCGCCACATGGCGGATGATCGGCCAGATCCCCATCTGCCAGGCACCCACAAGCAGGATCACCGCTATCGTCGAAATCACAACTGCCGCAGGAGACAATTCCTTGCCTTTGCTTTTTGCGGCCTGTCGCCTGCATTCAGGCAGAAAGTCTGGAATCGCGTTTTTCACAGCATCCCTCACTCTCGGCAAATATATTGCTTTCCCGCAGCGCCAATCCTGTGCACAAGGCCCATTCGCTGGCAGGCGTCCTGCATCCGGCATCAACACCCATGACTCGTGCTCTTATCCCTCGCAACGGATTGCTCACGATGCACGGGAAACCTAAACGCTTTGACAGCAACTCCATAACTGCCGGTTCATATGCTTCACCACCGGCAATATTCATTGATTCCAAGTGTGATATTGCAAAAGTGTTGCAACAATAACGCACACACATCTCCACTTCCTCCGCAAGCCTGCCAACCTCACCACGGACAGCATCAAATATCGCCCACTGGATATCATCGCGGATATCCGCATACACCTTTCCCCTGTCGCCTGTGCCGCTACCGGCAATTCTCAGCGCGTTCTCAGTACGAATGCTATTCCGCAGTTCTTCGGCCTCACGAATATCTATGTCCAGATTCTTGGCAACCGCACGCGTGAAGTCACCACCGCCAAGGTTGATCGTCCGAACAAACAGAATCCTTCGCCCGCGGGCTATCACTACAGTCGTAGTCTTATGTCCGACATCCACAACCCCCACAACACGTCCAGCATCACTCCCGCGACGCTGGAATCTCTCCATCATCCGGAACATAGCCACGGGTTCGGCTTCTATATGCACGGGAACAAGCCCCACTTCATCCAACAGGGCGAAATGCGATTCAATGTCCTCGTTGCGGGCGGCCATGATGATGGTCTCAAGTCCAGGATTGGTTCCACTTGCTATCTTTCCGGCAACGATGTGCTGCACACCCTCTGAAGCAATATCGCCTCCAAACCGTGTGCGAGCTTCGTGCAGAACAGCACGTTCGAATTCCTGGCCCGGCATCTCGCCAAGGCGGACAGTTGCCACCTCCAGCTTGTCCGACGCTATGCAGGAAACAACCCTATTCCCGCGGAACGGCAATGTCTTCAATGCGTGACGAATCGAATCGACAACGGTTTCCTGACCGTTCAGATTGACGCGATTGATCCCACCATAGGCAAGCAGGTCCATACCGGTTGCAACGGGATGTAACTGCAACATCCTGACGCTGTCAGTTCCTATATCCAAACCTATGGGCCAACATTTTCTTCGCCACTTAAACATTAGTGTCTATCCGTGCGTACCTGGCATCCGTAGCACCGGAACACTCCTTCTATTGCACAGGGTAATTCGGGACATCAACTCCCACAGCGGAGAAACGTCCCGACTCAGGATCATACACCCACCCCGGTCCGACCGTATCATCGCCACGTATTCCAACCGTGCGGGCTCGCGACAAATCCGTGGCATACGGATTGGACGGAACGATTTGCAAATACGGACCGAAAGAGTAATCCAGCGGATCGTCATCCTCCGACATCACGTTTCCCTCGCGATCCGTCCGCCTCGTCATCTGCGAAACAAAATCGACCGGAAACTTACCGTCGTGGTGCATGCTGTAGATCTGCAACTGCGCTCGCACCAGATCAACCTTGTTTGCAAGCTCTTGAGAGAGATCGTCCTGGCCAGCCTCCGAGAACTGCGGAATCACAACCACCGCTGTCAACAGCAGAAAACTAACGATAATCGCTATCTCCAGGCTCGTAAATGCATTTCGTGATGAAACCGCCATCATTCCTCCAACCGGATAAAACCAAGGCAAGGCCCGTCTAATCAAACTGCCCTGCATTCCTCCAACTCCCGAATATCCCTCCTCCGGGTATCCAGGCCGTAGCAGACCCAACCGATCATTGCCATCCGAAAAGCGGATCTACCTATCTCCAACGCTTGATATCGACCAGGAAATATAGGGGCTTTATCGCATTATTAAAACTTTTCCCCCTCCAAGATACCCATGAAATGCGCCCCAACTGCAATACCCGATCCCCTAAAACTCCCCACCAAATAAAAAACGCCCCGAACCGGAGCGTTTATGAAGTGACACAAACTCAGTCAATAACAACTGTTATCAGGACTCACCCTGTATCGCAATGCGACATTGATCCACTAGCTGGTTGACCTTGAATGGCTTATACAGCACCGCAGATAAGCCCTCTTTGTTCGCCCGTACAACAGCGTGATTCGGGTCATATCCAAATGCCGTCATCAGTATCACCTGTGTGTCCTCACTCTTGGCCTTGGCGGCAGCAAATACATCATAACCGCTTGATTTGGGCATTTTTATGTCCGACACAACAAGATCGTACCGAGGATTAGAGTTCAGCATCTCAATCGCCATACCGCCATCATATGCTGCGTCAACAATGCAGCCCCGCTGGGCGAGCACGCCCTGAACTGTCTCACGGATGATCTCTTCATCTTCCGCAACCAGCACCCGTTTGCCCGCAAGAACCGGATCCTTCGCAACCTTGTCCGTATCGCCCATCATCCCTGATGTCGGCGATTTACCCCACGCACGCACCAGATTCCTCGCATTGCTCGCGCTGTCTATTATGCTATTAAGGCGATTCCGCAGGTCATCCATACCGATGTAGTCTTCCAGCACATCCCCGAGATCGGTAATAATATCGTTTATGGGCCCGGCAATCTCAGCCGCCATCGAACCGGTAACCTTCGTGTGCGTAGTGTGACGCGCCGCTACCAGAAGATTCAAAATGTGCGAAGCCAACGCCACATAGTTAGCGAGAATCTCCGAAAACTGGCGATCCTCCTCACCAAAACGCCCTATCTGATCGCTCTCGATGTGCAGAACGCCGATCACTTTATCATTCAGCATCAGCGGAACCGTCATGCAGCTCATGGCTCCGTGAGTTCCCATGTATCTGGGATCTTTGGACACATCGGCGCATATGTAGCTCCGCCCGGTGGCAGCCACGTATCCGCAGATACCGTTACCTTCGGTCCTGGCAAAGCACCCGTAATCGTCCACCTCGGACCCCATACCTTGAGATATGATGATATCCAGCTTGTTTGTGGCCTCGTCCAGCAGCAGAACAGCGAAGTGCTGATAGTCCAGAACATCGCGGCTGCAACTGATGATGCGGTCTTCGAGTAATTTAAGTCGCTCGGTCGCATCCATAGACAACACCTGCGCCGACTCCAGATGCACCAGCTCCCTGCCCGCACGGTCTATCGCGTTAAGCTTGATCTGCTGCCTGCGTTGCGTCGTAGCATTGACCACAACTGCTGCCACCTGCTGCAATTTCCCCTGCGGGTCTCGCACGGGCGAACAGATAACTTCATAGTATGTTCGGTCATCAGGAATCAGCGTATAGCGGCGGCCCCGGTAGGTCTCGCGTGATGCGGACGACCTGAATTCCCTGTTTGCTCGCATGCATATCGCACACAACTTGCTGAGTACCTCGGGCGAGAACTCGCGAATACTGCGATTTGCCCAGCTCAGCCCGCCTGCCGAATCAACCATGCACACGCCATCGCCTATGGTGTCCAGAACCGCCGCCGCCTGCTGGGTAACTACGCCTCGCTCCAACGGGAGGAAATCGGCAGTCTCCGAAAGCACCGCACAAAAACGCTCGTGACGCATCGCCGAAAGCGCATCACCCAAATCATTGGCTTGGCATACTTCGAAGTGTTCCGACAGAAAATCAAGGACCCCGCTTGCCTCAAGGGCTGGGCCTCTCAAAACCAACAATTTGCCTACGTCTGTCCTGGATTCCATCTAACGTACCACCACATCCCCGCAAGAGTCACATCCATCGATTATTACGATCTCTATCAGCAAAGTCAATGCGATCAGCGTCACAAGCGTCCGGTTGGCAAAATATTTAATGCCCTCGCAGAATCCCCTTCGCACCTCTTTCCAAGAGCATACCCAAAATAGCCCTGCCCACATCGCCTGCACTCGGGCCATCGCAGCAGACTCGCTGCATATCGCAACCATTGCTGCGAGAAACCATTGCGCATCCGCGCCAACGCCCTTCATCCAAATACACATTAACACCAATACAACTGTGGCAATCGGCGTGCAATCCGTCGAGCACGCTGCGCTCCGCCAATAATGCATCCATACTCACTTCGTGATTGAGGGCTTGGATCAGGCTGGACACATAGTCCGCCGATTTCAGGGTCTCACACACAATCGCACCCTGTCCAGATGCTGGAATCATGAAATCCAGAATATGCATATGCTTGCGATGTGCCTGCGATAAACCCAGCCGCCCAAGGCCCGCCATCGCAAGCACCACGCCGTCACACACATCCTCACCCCCGCTCAATACCTTGCTTACACGCGTATCAACATTACCGCGGACAGGCACTATTTGCAGGTCACGCCGGGCTGCCAGCAATTGTGCACCACGCCGCCGGCTGCAAGTTCCTATCTTCGCACCGGCAGGTAGCTCGTCTAGTCCAAGTCCGCCGGGCGTTACAAGAACATCGCGAGCATCTGCACGTTCGGCGACAGCAGCTATCATAAAACGCTTGGAGATATCCGTTGGCAAATCCTTGGCTGAGTGCACCGCCAGATCGATATTCCCGCTTAGTAGTCCCTGCTCAAGCTGCTCGGTGAAGAGTCCCTTTCCTCCGATATCCGCCAGAGGTCCCGCAGCCCGGTCGCCGGCAGTCACAAACGTCACAAGCTCCACGTCAACGGTTGGATACCTCCGGTGAATGGATTCTGCGATAATGTTTGTTTGCGCAATCGCCAGGGCGCTCTTGCGAGTTCCTATCCGTAATCGCTTCATCTCATTTGGGCCTGTCACGCGCGATCCTTGCCGTGGCGTTTGGACAGCTGAAATGTGTTGAAACGCTTAAGGGCAACTTCCAGCTTCGCATGGCGATATTCACGCTCGGTATCATTACGTTGCGGAAGGCTGCGGGCGAATTCTATGCGATCCCATGCCTCATCGCGATCCATCACAGCCACATCATCACACTCGTCAGGGAGCAGAGTGAGGACTTCCGGATGACAGTTGGCGAATCCGCCCGATACGAAATACTCCTTCTGCCCGCCGTCCGCCAGCGTTACCGTCATAAGGCCCGCCCCCAGCAGCGTAACCATTGGCGAATGCGAAGCAAGAACACCGCGTTGCCCGTCAATAGCGGGAAACACCACGCCTGTCACGTCAGACCGACACGCAGGCCCCGACGGCGTATACACCTCAATCCTGAATTTTTTTTGACTATTCGTCATGACAAAATATTAGTCGCCGAACTTATCCCAGCAGACAACTTCTTCGATCGGCTTTCTTGTGGTCGTTGGGCCGCCGGGTTTGCCTGGGTGCCCAAGTGTAAGCATCTCAATAATACGTCCTTCTGCCGGTACGCCGAGGATTTCCCTGCACTTATCCTGATGAAAGTGCCCTATCCAGCACGTGCCCAGGCCCTCTTGCACCGCAGCCAGAGTCATATGATCCAAAGCTATTGAGCAGTTAACCGCTCCGGAATGAACATCACAGAACATCATGCGGTCATTGTTGGTGCTCACGCCCGCTATCACCACAGGAGCGGTCGCAATGAACGGCTGTTCGGCAGCTTCGGCAATTGCGGCCTTCACCTTCTCGTCTCGCACCACCACAAACTTCAAGTCCTGGCGGTTATTGCCCGATGGTGCCAATCGGCCCGCATCGAGAACCCGCAGCAGCTTATCTTCGGCAATAGGCGTGCTATCATAGTCTCGCACACTGTAACGATTCTTGATGGCATCATAGAGTTCCATTTTTTGCTCCTTGCTAAACCTTCTTAAAATCACAATTGTCAATTAGCCTGCTTGTTATTTCGCGTTCTTCTCTGCCTTGCTCTCCATGCGTTCAGCCTGCTCGGCGGCCTCTTCCACCGCGCCCACATACATGAACGCCTGCTCGGGCAGATGGTCCCACTTACCATCGCAGATTTCCTTGAAGCTGCGGACTGTATCTTCTATGGATGTGAATCTGCCCGCCTTTCCGGTGAACACCTCGGCCACGAAGAACGGTTGTGACAGGAAACGCTCAATTCGCCGTGCACGCAGAACAATGCTCTTGTCTTCTTCCGACAACTCATCTACACCGAGAATCGCGATCAGATCCTGCAAGTCGCGGTAGCGTTGGAGAATCTGCTGGACGCGGCGGGCCGTCTCGTAATGCTCTTCACCCACAATCTGGGGATCGAGAATTCGCGAAGAACTGGCCAGCGGGTCAACCGCCGGGTATATGCCCTTTTCCACAATCGAGCGATCAAGAACGATGAACGCATCAAGGTGCGTCACTGCCGCCGCAGGTGCGGGGTCGGTAAGATCGTCCGCAGGCACATACACGGCCTGCACCGATGTGATAGCACCGCGACGTGTCGACGTGATCCGCTCCTGCAATTCGCCCATCTCGGTGGCCAGCGTTGGCTGATATCCTACGGCCGACGGCATTCTGCCAAGCAGCGCCGAGACTTCCGATCCGGCCTGGCTGAAGCGGAATATGTTATCGATGAACAGCAGGGTTTCTGCACCCTGATCCCGGAAGTGCTCGGCAATACTGAGGGCAGACAGCGCAACGCGCATTCTCGCCCCCGGCGGTTCGTTCATCTGGCCTAATACCAACGAGACCTTATCGAGCAACTGCTCGCCAGTATCGCCGATCTTCATATCCTGCATTTCCAGCCACATATCGTTGCCTTCGCGCGTGCGTTCTCCCACGCCGGCAAACACGCTGTATCCGCCATGCTTTGTGGCGATTCGCGTGATCAGCTCCTGGATAACAACCGACTTACCCAGTCCAGCCCCGCCAAACAGTCCCGTCTTTCCGCCGCGAACGAACGGCGCGAGCAGATCGATAACCTTTATGCCAGTGTGAAAAACCTCGCTCTGCGGCGTGAGGGCTTCAAACGGCGGCGGATCGGCATGTATCGAACGATAATCCTCAGCTTGCACTTCGCCCAGACCGTCCACCGGTTCGCCAAGCACATTGAGCACTCTGCCCAAAACGCCCTGCCCCACGGGCACCATCACCGGACTGCCTGTGTCGACAACATCCATCCCTCGCGACAGCCCCTCCGTGACGCCCAGCGCAACACACCGCACCTGACTGGCACCGAGATGCTGCTGCACTTCTCCGACGAGATGGATCTCGCACTTGACGTTGGAGTCTATGCGAAGCGCATTGTATATCGCAGGGAGCTGGTCCTGTGGGAACTCAACATCAAACGTAGACCCAATCACCTGCGTTATCTTGCCTGTCGCAGCCATCTGTCATCCTCTCACATTCTTTGAATGCAATGATCGAGGGCACACTGGCTTGCCTGTCGCTGCCATCTGTTGCCTCTCACATTGCTTCTTCAATAAGACACGCCAACAATCCCGCCACCATCGCACCGGGCAAAATTATTCCATATTCGCCCGGCCGCCCATTATTTCCGCCAGTTCAGTGGTTATGGCAGACTGCCGGGTCCTATTATACTGCACCTTCAAATCGTGAATCATATCGTCGGCGGAATCGGTTGCGCCACGCATGGCGGCGATACGCATTATCTGCTCGGAGACGGCCGAGTCCAGAAAGCACTGGTACACACGCTGACGAATCGTAGCCGGCAGCAGCGTATCGAGTATCTCGCCCGGAGACGGAAAAAACTCCATGGATGCCGGTTCCGCAACGCTCAGTCGCTCCTTCGAACCGACAAGCTCATCAAGCGGGACTACCGGGACTATTGCCGGGTGCTGCCTGCCTGCCGACCTGAACTGAATGCACGCTATTTCCATCCCGCCAATCCGGCCGCCGAGAAACTCATTCATGATAGTCTCGGCCAGCAAGTTCACCTGGGGATAGCTTGGCAGGTCTTCGAAGTCGTTATACGCCTTATATATCTCCACGCCCTTGTGACTCAGAGACTGGATGCCCTTCTTGCCGACTACGTGCAACTGCACACCGCACCCGTGGTCTTCCAACTGGGCTTTTCGCTCCATTGCAAGCCTGATAACCTGCGAATTGAACGCCCCGCACAGTCCACGATTGGAGGTAAGCACCAACAGCCCCTCAGGAGCATCGCTTACCGGCTCGGTCAACAGTGGATGGTCAAAGTGGTCACGCATATTGCGAGATACTATCTCCGACACCGCGCGTGCGAGCTTTTCGGTGTACGGTCTTGCCGCCACCGCCAGGTCATGAATACGTTTGAACCGCGCAGACGAAACCATTTCCATGGTCTTGGTGACAGTGCGTATGCCCTTGATGGCATTAGCGTGGTTCAGGATATTCCTCGCCTTGGGCATATTCAGTCACTCACTTGCGAATCGGCGATTTCGCCTGTCAGTTTAGCTTTACGTCTAGCCCGCAGGTCTGCGGTATACTCGGATTCCTTGTACTCGCCCGTGACAAATCGCAGACGCTTGGCGAGAGTGCCTTCCAATTTCCTGGTGGCAAGCATCTCGGAGTATATACCCTCGTGAGACTCGCGAATGTATCCAACAAAACCGTTCAGGAAAGGGCGGACTTCTTCCACGGGAAGATCGTCCAGAAAGCCCTCATTACCGGCAAATATCTCCAGCACCTGATCCATCTCGTGCTGAGGTTGATACTGCCCCTGCGTGAGCAGCTCCACCATTCGTTCGCCTCGGTTCAGTTGACGCTGGGCAGCAGGCTCCAGGTCCATTCCTATCTTGGCAAACGCCTGGAGTTCCCTGAAAGATGCCAGGTCAAGCCGCAGACTCTTGGCAACTTCCTTCATCGCCGGGTCTGCCGCCTTGTATCCTATCCGGCTGACCGATATTCCCACGTTTATCGCCGGCCTCACTCCTGCGAAGAACAGCGATGGTTCCAAATATATCTGCCCGTCCGTAATTGAAATCAGGTTGGTCGGGATATACGCCGACACTTCCCCTTCCTGCGTTTCGCAGATTGGAAGCGCCGTCATCGTACCGCCAGACTGGGCAATCCTGTGCACCTTGTGCCCGCCGCCAAGCAGTTTGACGTCTTCCTGGGCTTGGAGATACCCCCGCGGCCCCACGTATATCTTTTCGTCAACGCCGACGATATCGGCAGCATCATCGGCTGCAGCGGCAGGCACTATCACGTATCGGTCGGCCAGCTTGCACGCGCGTTCCAGAAGGCGGCTGTGCAGGTAGAACACATCGCCCGGATACGCCTCGCGTCCCGGCGGGCGGCGCAGCAGCAATGCAATCTGGCGATACGCCGCGGCCTGCTTGGTGAGATCGTCATAGACAACCAGCGTGTCCTTGCCCTGCTCATACATGAAGTATTCGGCGATGGCGCACCCTGCGTATGGAGCCATGTACTGCATGGGGGCGGGATCACTGCTACCGGCAGAGACCACAATAGTGTGTTCCATGGCACCGTGCTTGGCGAGAATTTCCACAACGCCTGCTACGGTAGATTCCTTCTGGCCGATGGCTACATAGATGCAGACTACGCCACTGTCCTTCTGGTTAATTATCGTATCTATGGCAATGGCGGTTTTTCCGGTCTTGCGGTCGCCGATTATCAGCTCGCGCTGCCCGCGTCCGATGGGCACCATCGAGTCAACCGGCCTCAGCCCGGTATGCATGGGTTGGGTCACCGGCTGGCGTTCGGCGATACCGGGGGCTATCATCTCGACATTGCGACTCTGCGTGGACTCTATCTCACCTTTGCCATCGAGCGGACGGCCGAGCGGGTCGATAACTCGCCCCATCACTGCATTGCCCACAGGCACGCTGAGCAAACGCCCGGTGGAACGCACCTGGTCGCCTTCCTTCACCTCGTCGGCGCCATCATATATAACAGCGCCAACCGATCCGGATTCCAGGTTAAACACCTGCCCCATCGCCCCGCTCTTGAACTCCAGCAGTTCACCGGCCATCGCTTCAGACAGGCCGAATATCTGGGCAATCCCATCGCCAACTTCCAGCACAGAGCCCACATTGGCGACGTCCATTTCCTTTTTGTAGTTCGCGATCTCAGCACGGATCACCGAAGCAATTTCGTCGGCGTTTATCTTCATTGCACATCCTTCTTCCTGCCGCCAACCATCCGCGAAACGCTCCGGCTAATCGTATTGTTCAATGATGTCGCTATCGAAGCGTCATATACCCTATCGCCGATGCGGATTATCATCCCTCCCACCAGCGATTCATCCACAGTAGTATTCACCGTGACGGGAACATCAAGTGATGCCCCAAGCGAGCTGGATATCTCGTCAAGCTGCTGGGCATCCAATGCCACAGCCGTAGTCACATCCACCTCCACCAGCCCCATGCGTTCATTCAGACACGAACGAAACGCAGGCGCCATGTGCCACAGCAACCCTAACCTGTCGCGGGAGGCAAGAACGCCAAGGAATGCTTCGAGACTCTTACTGACCCTGCCGGCAAACACCCGATCGACAAGCTCCTGCCTCTGTTTTCGATCAATAATAGCGCCGACAAGCAGTATATCCGCCGAGGGGATCTGGTCTATCAGACTCACCAGTTGGTCAATCTCGTCTGCAAGCTCTTTGGCGATATCGTCCTGTTCAACCGTATCGAGACAAGCCGAGGCATACATAGAGGCAAGCGGGGCCATGGATGGGTCCATAACACTCGGTAGCGCCCAAGTGGCGTTCACTGCACGCGCTCCTGCATTCTGGCGTTAATTTCCTCGAGCGACTCGGCCAGGAAGGCTTTGTGCCGCTCGGGAGAAATGTTCTCGCCGGCAAGTTTCGAAGCCAGTTCCCCGGCAATCTCAGCGGTGAGTACTGTCATCTTTTCGACAACATCTTCCCTTGCTCGCTGGATATCCTTGCGGGCCTGCTGCACTTTTTCCTGCGATTCTTTGCGGGCCTGCTCAAGCAGATCGGCGCGGGCGATGGCGGCTTCTTTCCGGGATTCAGCCAGCATCTGCTCAGCATTGCTTTCGGCGTCCGCCATCCGCTGCCTGTACTCGTCGGCAAGGGTGCGGGCCTCGGTTTCGCTCTTCTTTGCCTGCTCTATAGACTTGGCGACGTCTTCCTCACGCTGCTTCAACTGGGCTATCACCGGCTTCCACGCCCACTTGCCCAATACGGCAAGCAGAATGAGAAAGATAATCACAGCCGCGATTGCCTGGCCCAGACTACCGACATCGTATGCGCCGTTACTGGCGCGGGCGACTGCCGGCAGCATGCAGACAAACGCTGCTATCAAAACACGAATTGTCGCTGATACTCGCACAGGCAAATGAACTCCTGAAAACTCCCGAATGCTTCCGAATCATCCTGAATACACACAAAACCGAACAGGCGGCGCCCGCAGAACGTCATTCAGCGTCACCGCCGCCATATCGATACTATCTCTGGGCCAGACCCGAATACTAGAGCAATCCCCACAGGCAGACTATCAGGCCGAAGAACACCGCACCTTCCACCATGCCTGCAACGATAATCATGGGGATGAACATCGCTCCGGCAGCTTCCGGCTGACGTGCTATGGATTCCAGGCACTTGCTTCCGATCTTGGCGATAGCCATTCCGCCGCCTGCAACACACAGCCCGGCACCGAGCGCAACACCTATGATAGCCAACGCCCGGCCGAGGCTGATCTCTGCCTTTGCCGCACCGTCTTCAGCACCTTGCGCCATGCCTGCGACTCCCACGATCACGAGCAATACCAACATCAGCGTGCCAATTCTCAACATTATCTACTCCCAAAAAGCTATAGAACCACCTGGATTGCAAAAAACACCATAAAAGCATATCGACTATAAAGATACCATAAACGCCGCCGCCTGACCAGTTCAAGAAACCGGCTGGGAAAACGTCAATGTTCCGGCTGAATATAAAGCCCCAGGAACACCGCGGTAAGCAACGTGAATATATACGCCTGAAGCCCTGCCACCGCCAGCTCCATGAAGTCTATCAGCACGCTGGCGATTATGCACAGCGGACCTATATACGCCACCGTCATAGCCCCAGTTGCCACCAGATTCTCCAACGCCATCACTATGAACATCATCATCACCGCAAGCAGCGCATGACCGGCTGTCATGTTCGCAAACAGCCTTATCATCAGCGCGAAACACTTTGCCAACAAACCAACGGTCTCCAGCAAAATCATAGGAAGCATCAAGATCACACCTGTCACCCCGCCAATACCCGGCGAGAGGCTCTTGAGCCAGAGCAGCGGTGATATCGCAATGCACAACGCCATCGGCCAGCCTTTATGGTCATGAAACGTAACGGCTGCGGCCCCAAGCCCAAGCAGCACTATTGTGCACAATACCATTGCCGCCAGTCCCCCGCAAACCGCCAGAATACCCGTTGGCGTCACACCGACAGGCCTGCCTTCCATAAAGGGAACCACGCCACCCAGCCATTGCGAAACCTGCCCAAGCGGCAAGAGACCTATCAGGTTCATAGAGAATATGAAGAGAAAGAGGGTCAGCAGCATCGGAAGAAATGTATAAGCACTGTCGCCAAGCGCCGGCTTGGCGATCATATCGCGAACGAACACCGTAAGCACTTCCAGCACATTGTATCCACCGGTTGGAAGGGCCTTTCGCCTGCCCCGGCGAGCGGCCAGCAGAATCCCCACCAGCAGCAGTGCCCCCACCAGCAACATCGAGG
>CBDUQP010000076.1:0-17651 GCA_965369385.1 uncultured Phycisphaerales bacterium | reverse complement strand
CGCGGTACATGTTAGAGATATCAGACACAAAACGACGGTGGTTGCAAGACATCTGCGCATGGGATGACTCCTAATATTTTGTAAGGATGACTCGGTTACTGCGGATTGTGGGGGGTTTGTGCACTTTTCGGGGTTCAGCCCGACACTAACGCTCTTGAGTGCTCATGGATGCCTGTCTCGCTACGAAGACCTATGTTCATCGCGAAGAACAACTTCAATGTATATAGCAAAGACACTGCGGTCTTCTGACGGCGACTTCGCCGCGTCATCGAACTAATACGTCCTCAAATAGGG
The DNA here is from genome assembly GCA_965369385.1 of uncultured Phycisphaerales bacterium. Lineage (GTDB taxonomy): Bacteria > Planctomycetota > Phycisphaerae > SM23-33 > SM23-33 > CBDUQP01. Next base: position 17,357 of record CBDUQP010000076.1, on the reverse strand, counting down.
ATAGATTCCACCCGGCGAATACCTGCGAAAATCGTTGGTACTTCCGGATTCCAGTATCGGATTGAATTCACCGTCATAGGCCTTGGCGTGACCATCGACCATCACAAGGGAGCATCGCCCGCCCGTGAGCATCCCGCCGGAGATGGACATGTTCACACCATGACGCCCCCAGTAGAATCCCGACGTATAGGCGGAGTCTCCCTCTCCAGACCACGCCCGCACGACCGGCCCCCTCCCGGAATACGCGTGCCCGCGCCAAGCATCCAAGCGTTGTCCGCCGTCACCTACCAAGACAACATCAGAAGGATCCCTGCCAAAATCTCCCGCTCGTTTTACGTTAAACTGCGTCCCAAGGTCACATGTCATTCCCATTGCATAGGCATTTGCTCCGTACGAAACAAAACGGGGCCCTTTCTCCGCCATCGGACAGTGCAGAATATGGGAGTCGCTTATGATTGTCTTGGCTTGCGGGTATGGATTGTCGCTCTCCGCAAACTCGATCATGCCTTCCTTGTGCATAATATCGAACCAGAATGGAAAAGAACCGGAGTGCGAAACGATACTCCAGCCCATAGGCCCCGCACTACTGGGGCAAAGAAGGCCATTGTACTCCGCCGCATACATCGCCACAGCCACACCAATGCCATGCAGATTCGTGAGGCACGCAACCTCTTTGGCCAGGTTCTGTGCCCTACCGATAGCAGGCAGCAGCAGGCTGGCGAGAATCGCTATGATCGCAATTACGACAAGCAACTCTATCAGCGTGAATCCGCTGCCTGCATTCCTGCGTGAGTTTTTGAACTGATGTCTCATCGGTCTGCCTCCCTTGGAGACTTTCTATGCAGTGATATGCTGCCCCGACCAACCGGACGATCCGGCAACAGTATATCACAATGCAGTTTTATATTCTGTATTACTGTATCTTCACCCATTCTACGCCTCCCTCCGCCACCTGTCAACCCGGTTTACTTTCCAGCGGGCGGCTGCGGACAAGAAAATTGCCCCTGCGAAGACACGGCCTTTTTCTACAAGTGGTTACAACAACACCCCAGCGACAAAAAAAAGAGGCTCATCCAATTATCGCAGAAGCAGGGACAGTCCCGTCGCGGTGGCACGCATGTGCGGGTGTGCGTCTTTGATCGCGAAAGAGGACACGGTCCCGATGTACATCGGGACTACCGCAGCCGGACATGTCCCCGCCACATGTGGCAATGAAAATGGGGCCTTTCCCCGATAATTGGACATGAACCTGAAAACTACCAATCACGCGAATCGGGCACTTCTATCCATGCGCCATCCTTCAGCACCGACTCCTGCGAAATTAGCCCCGGAAGTGTCATATCCATCGACTCATGAATACCGCTGGGGCAGTCGGCAATGCCCTTGATAGCGTTCACGAAATCGAGCAATTCAAAGTAATCCCCACCACCATGGCCGGCCTTCAACGCCGCTTCGGGCGGATTGCGCCATATCTCCGGGAGATACTTGTCCGCGAGGGCCTTGATCGTCGTCAGCGAATCGGCATCTTGCCATTCGATCTTATCGCTCAACTCCCGGAGCCAGATCTTGCCACGATCCACCGGACCGCCCCGGCCGGACTCATACGCCCCGTCCGTCCCCTGCAGCGAGTAATTCGTCATCGCGTGAGGCCGGTCTGAAATCATATCTACGCGAATCTTGATGAGCCTGCCCTGCGCAGTCTTGCACAGCATGACGGGAGATGTCTGTGCGTAGTTATCGCCGCGCGGGTCTGTGTGCCTCGGCGACACATCCTCGCAGCATACCTTCACCACGCGATCACCCGGCATCCACTGGAGAATCGGCCCCAAGCTGTGCGTACCATACGTGATTCCCGCTATTCCAGTCTGCCATTCCCTCCGCCAGACAGTGGTTTCATTGAGCTCCTTGAGCTCATGCAGATACTCGCCCTCGGCGTAATACACATCGCCGAACAGGCCTTGGCGAACGAGTTCACGAACGAGCACGTTGGGTTTCTGATAGCTATAATTCTCGGCCATCATATAGACCGCGCCGGACTTCTTGCAGGCGGCTACCAACTGGCGACACTCGTCGACATTCACAGCCGCCGGCACTTCCGATAGCACGTGCAGACCTTTTTCCAGGGCAGCCACTGACTGTGAGACGTGAAGGTGCATAGGCGTGGCAATCATGACGGCATCAATATCGGACTTGTCTATCATTTCCGCATAATCGATATACTTTTCGCATGCACCGGTGGCTTCAGCGCCGCTGTCCAAACCCTCGGGATCAATATCGCACACGGCTTGTATCGTCGCTCCAATAGCCTCCCAACTATTCTTCAGCGATTTGCCTCTTCCGCCAACTCCTACGATCCCAACGTTCAATCTTTCGGCTTCACTCATGGTACTTGGCTCCAGAAACTGAATGGAAAACTGCTTCACTGAGATCGTATCCTGCACGAATCAAATATCAAATGCCAGTTTCGGCGTTCTGTCATGGATTTCGATGAATCTCTGCATACCGCCATCTGCTCCGAAGTTTGCCCGAAAGGCCTGAACGTATGTATTGACAGCGAACACCGGTTTTGCGGAATTAATTCACTGCTAACGCCGACTTTGCCGAAAAGTCTCATATAGGCATAGGTAAACCCTGTTCGACTCACGAATGGTGAGATTGGTCGATCCTCACAGAGAGATATCTATGCACGCCAACCCGCCGGATGCGGGCAGTTGCTGACGAATGAAAGGATTAGTGATGGAGATTCTTGTCAAGCCGGACGGTGACGGACGCTATATCATCAGTTGTCCCGACTGCCTTGAGTGGCGAGCGCGAATTGACTTCGCCGAAGCCTTCCGCAGAAAAACGGCCGGACAGGAAGTATCGGGAGTGATACTCGATCTCCACGGCGTGACATATATCAATTCAGCAGGATTGGGCGCGATCTTCATTGTTCGCAAGCTGGTTGTGGACTTACAGGCAACAATGGTGCTTGCCCGCCCCACGCCCGCAGTTAAACGCCTGCTAGAAACCGCCAATATCCCGGAACTGATACCCGTAGCGTCCGATCTCGACCAAGCCAGAGAACTTCTGGAAGCATCCTAACGTTTTTGCCCCGGCGAAGCGGACTGAACTGGCTATCAGCGTGAGAATTGACCGACCGCCTGAACACCACGCAATATTGCCGGTGACGAGCAGTAATTAGCACCTCATAAAAAGTCACCGATTGAGAGGGTTTATATGCCAGACAACGTGATTGTGAATATTTCGAACATTGCCGACGATGCCGAAGTCGGGCTCGTATGGCAGACTATCGTGGAATGCAGCGTCGAAGCGGGCGTTAGCGACATCCATTTGCTCGCCCAGCGGGATGGCTATGAGCTTCTGCTTCGCTATGACGGCGACATGCTGCTGCAGGGTAAGATGTCGAAAGTCCTGGCCAAACCGCTGATAAGCCACGTGAAGGTGATGGCGGAAATGGATGTGGGAGAGTCGCGCAGGCCCACCGACGGGCATGCTCGCCTGGAAATCTGCGAGCGCCCCGTGGATCTGCGAATCAGCACCATACCATCGCTGTACGGGCAGGATATGGTAGTTCGCGTATTCGATCGCAAGGTCAGTCTGCTGGCGATGGATGAGCTGGGAATGCCTGAAGATCAGTTCAACCAGCTCAAGGATGTGATAGCGCGGCCGCAAGGGCTGATCCTTGTCGGCGGAGGCAGCGGAAGCGGCAAGACGACTACCCTTTACGCAATCCTGCGGGAACTCGCCGGACGCAATCGCAAGATACTGACTATCGAAGACCCCGTGGAATACGATCTGAACGATGTGAACCAAACACAGGTCAACCCGCGAATTGGCGTGAATTTCTCCAACATGCTCGTCGCGATCATGCGGCAAGACCCGGATATCATCATGGTCGGCGAGATTCGCGACCACGAAACGGCAGTGACGGCCGTCCGCGCCGCAAACACCGGTCACCTTGTACTAGCCACCACGCATGCCATCAGCGCAACCCGCGCTATCGAAGCAATGCTCTCGCTGGGCGTGCATCCATACTTCCTGGGCGCTTCATTGCGTGCGGTAGTCGCGCAGGTGCTTGTGAAGAATATCTGCCCGAAATGCAAAATGGAGCTTCCCGAGACGATCGACATGCTGGTTGACCCTGCCATGCTGAAGCGAATGGCCAGCGGCGTGGAGCCCAGGCTGTACATGGGTGAAGGCTGCGACGAATGCTTCAACACCGGATATCGCAAGCGAATGGCCATCTTCGAGATGTTCATTCCTGACGAAAACGCCCGCCAGATGATTCTGGACGGGACATCAACGGCGAAAATGGATGAATATTGTAAGCAAGAGGGAATGCTGTCTTTGCAGCAATCAGCCAAGCTGGCGGCAATTTCGGGTCATACAACTCTGGAAGAAGTGGTCCGTACAATGCCAATGATGTAATAGGACAAGAGATACGAAATACACAGCGGGCGGCGTGTGAAGGAGAACACACCGCCCGCTTTTCTTTTTTCGGCCCTGCAAACAGAGCCCAATACGATTTCTACAAGCCTGCGACCTACCCCACCACTGCCCACTCAATCTGCGTGTGGTCGGTGGATTCGCCGGCGTAGTAAGTGACCAGCACCCTGCCATCCAAAGTCAGTACCGCGCAAGGCAAGCCAACCGAGAAGTGCTCCATCTCGTCCCAGGCTTCCGTGGCACCGGTCGCACCGACTGACTGCGAATCTCCTGCCAGCTCGTATATGGTTACTTCCGTATCTGCCGGCCAGCTTCGCCCGCCATCGCTGCTCGTACGCAGGCGAATCGCCGGTGCGCCCGCGCGATCTACGTAAGCCATCGCCAGCGTGCCATCTGCCAGCTCCACCGGCGGCGCTGGCTGCTGGCTTACGCCGGTATCCCACACATCGCTCCAGGTGCGGCCGTTGTCGGCAGACTCGCATGCGTGAATGTTGAGATACTGGCCCGTCTTGCTATCGAACGTCCAGAACATGTCCAGGATTTTGCCGCTTTTCAGCACTACCGGGCGTTGGTCCCAGTAGAGGATACGATTGTCCGGATCGCGGACGGGGACAGCATCCTCGGTCCAGGTCTTACCGTCATCTGAGCTGAACCAGAATACCGGCCAGTGCATCCAGGGCTTGGGATCGTTGTAATGCTTGTTGAGCTCAAGCTGGCAGACGATATCGCCATTTGCCAGCCGCAGCGGCGCACCGGTAGGCGGAGTGGGCATATCATAGGAGGGCATATCGATCAGCGTTGGCGAAATCCACGTCTGGCCGCCATCGAATGATCTTGTCGAAAAAATGCGAGTATCCAGCAGCCCCTCGGTCTCGGTGTTGAAGTACTCCAGTCCCGGCTTGCTCTGGTCCACCCACAGCACCGTCCCCAGCAGCTCCTGCCCGCCGACCGGCAACATGCCCATCTGGCGGAATGTACCGATCTTTCCGTTAACCTCTACAGGCACCATCGGCGAGATGGGATCGTTCCACGTCTTGCCCTGATCATCGGACCATGTCACCAACACGCACTGCCCCGCCAGCGGAGCCTTCATCGGCGCGGCCCGCATCGAACTTATCCATCGCCCGCTCGGCAATACGCATATCTGTGCAAACGCCAGTGATTGCCGGTCGCTCCCGGCCTCTCCCTGGGCAACAACACCTCTACTCATTACATTCATCACATCTATCCTTCCTGTGCGTGTGTTTCTTTTTCAGGCGTTATGCTCATTACGGCTTCCCGCGTCGGCAAAGTTGTGTTCGTTCATGCGAAACCCTGACTGCCTGACCAGCCTCGTTTATATCCTCCAAACACCGCGACCGCCACTGCTTATTGCCTAACAGATGAGCTCTTCGGGCCACGCCTCGGCCACTGCCAATTATCGTCGAAGCACTTCTTCTCATACACACCTGCTGACCAGCAGTGACACGTGGCAGACGGCTGCCGCGCCCCCAAGCTGACTTTTGGGGTTGACAGATGGAGAAAATCGGATATGATTACTTTTGTTGCTGGTATTTCAGCTAGTATTTCTATTGGTGTTTTAGCAGGTATTTTATTGTTATACTATTCATAGGAAGGCACTTATGGCTTCGGCATTGAAAGCTAAGGCGTACGAGCATATTCGCAGCAAGGTGCTGGCTGGTCGCTGGCCGGCCGGGACGTATCTGTCTATGAAGGAAGTCGCCAAGCAAATCGGCATGAGCTATACGCCTGTGCGAGAAGCCGTTGTCCAGCTCGAAAGCGAGGGCATTGTAGAAGCGGTCGAACGCGTTGGCATCAGGCCCAAGCAGATAACCAGACAGGAGATGGAGCAGCTTTTCGACGTCAGATTACTCGTAGAAAGCGGAGCGGCCGAGTTCGCCGCCCAGCGACGCTCCGAGAAGGATGTCAACGAAATCCACGAGGTCATCACCGCAAGTCGCAACCTTCTGAACAAGATGAAGCAGGACGTCAGTGATACCGTAGACGTGGGAACCATACACCGGTTCATGGTCGGCTCGGATGTGGAACAATGGAACGAGCACAACGCCAACTTCCACAAGATCGTCGTGCGTGCATCGGGCAATCCGAAGCTGACGCAGATGATCGCGAACCTGCATCTTCTATCGACCTTTCTGCCCGGACGGGCAATGCTGCCCGGCAGGGACGATCTGAAGCAAATGGAGCTCGACTTGACGTTCCATACGAACATCGGCACTGCCGTGATAGAACAGGATCCGCAGGCCGCGTCCCATTGGGCTCGCGAGCACATCGCTAACGCCAAGCAATATCATGCAATCGTCTTCGATTGGCTTCAGCGAGATGTCCCCAGCCAGGACTTGTAGAACGCACCGGACCCGGAACTCCCGGACTAGCCGAATCGCTGAATATTGAGCAAGTTTGACAAGCCGGAGGAGCTGGACCAGTAGCACAAATCAAATCATGGATGAATGCCGCAACGGGGCTGGGAAGCGTCTGACAGATGCATAGGCAAGTATTTCGCGTGTGCGAAAAACGACTTTCATGATTCTCGTACCTGGCTGGATAGGCCGGCTGGGGGCGTCGCCGACGTATTGGCGATGCCATTTATCACTTGTGCAGGGAACCGAAAGAGGAACCCAGAGGAGCAGATTATGATTAGAACAGGAATGAAGGGTGCACTGGCCGTCCTGATCGTCGCGTTAGCGGCGTCAACGGCATTTGCACAAACGGACGTGATCAGTGTCAATATGGTTGGACACAGTACGAACGGCGCAAGCGTTGCCGCCACGGACAACGCCGGTGTGGTATCGGTAGCCAACTGGAACAACTTCGCCGGCGCTGCGATGACCGGCCTGGTTGATGCCAATGGCGATGCCACCACCGCCACATTCAGCCAGTCGGCCGCAAGCGCGTGGTACACCACTGATATCGCCTTTATTGACGATGCTGCCGGAAACAACGCGATGATGACCGGCCATGTCTACGTGGCGCCGAACGCGAGTTTCACTTCGACCATGACCAACATCCCGTACGCCGAATACGACGTCTACGTGTACTACAATGGTGCACAAATCACGAACAGAACAGAGTTCATGACCATTAGCGGAACAACGCTAGCTGCTTACGAAGGCACGACCAATAACGACACCCACTTCGTCCTTTCAGACGGTGTTGCTGATGCCAACTACGTGGTGTTCGAAGGTCTGACGAGTTCCGATTTCGACTTGACGGTAACAGGCACCTGGTATTCGTACATAAGTGGAGTGCAGGTCGCGGCCGTTCCCGAACCTGCCACCATTTGCCTGTTGGCAATGGGCAGCTTGGGCCTGCTGAGACGCAAACGTGCCTAATGTATCTGTCGCCAGACAGCATGGACGCTGGCTGCAACGATAGCGAAATGTGCTGACAAACATGGTGACGGCACCGCACACCTCTCCCCCGGACGGAGGTGCGCGGTCGCCGGATTCATCATCTCACAGCGGAACCCCACACCTCCCGTCTTCGCCCGTCGCGTCGAGATCGTGACAACTCCTTCCTGCGGATTGCGTCGAGACCAATGCGGTTCGAACCAACCGTCCCTCCCCCCTACAGGCGGACACCAGCCTGGCGGCAAAGCCTGAAGCAAGACGAGACGCTTTGGCATATCTTGCATTCCGCGTGGTACCTCATCTTGGCAACTCCATCCTGTATGCGACAAGCCTGAGATGGCTGAATGGAACCCCAGGAAACAAGCTCAAAGAAGACTCAAAACCCCGCAAATGTAGCCAGAACAGTTCTTCCTGCGCAACAAATTCCAGATATTTCTTGGCGATTTGTGCCGAATAATTGTACCAATTCGCCACTTAGCCTTCCCCTGGGCCCTTCGGGATGGACAATTGCCCTTAAGTCTGATCAGATCACTATACAAGTGCTTACGTAGCAGATAACCCCATATTGACTGCCCGTCGGACCTTCGGCCCGAACGACAATAACAACAACAGAAATAGTAGATATAAACATAGATGCGTAGGCCCTATTAGAAAGTTATCGTGGATGGCAATCTATGGTATACTATTACAAGGAGTGGCAGAATATCATTACGAGGGTTTTGTAAAAGCAACTCCTTGACTTAATTGGGAATGTTAGTAGACAGACGAGTCTTTTTACCAAGGAGCGGGATTATGAGTATTTGGAGGATGGGGCGTGCTTTGGCTGTGCTGCTAGCGATGGTATTGCTGGCAGGCGAGGCCAAGGCAGCGGCAATAGCCTGTCACTTGGACATGGAGTTCAGCGGCGCCACCGAACCGGTTGGCCCGCCCCCGTGGTTGACGGCTACAATCGACGATGGTGGCACTCTTGGTTCTGTAACACTCACGCTGGATACAAGTGGCCTGAGCAATTCAGAATTCGTGTCTGACTGGTCGTTCAATATAGATACGGATTCGCAGGTATCCGAACTGATCTTCTCTTCTGTCACAAAAACAGGCAGTTTTAGCGATCCTGTGATAAATTTGCTAAAAGACGGATACAGGGCCGATGGTGATGGGTATTACGACATCAAGATTGTCTTCGGGACAGCCGAGGCGGACAGATTTGGCGTTGGCGACGTGGCTGTGTTCACAATCACGGGCATTTCATCGTTGCATGCATATTCGTTTGATGCACTGAGCCTGCCTTCCGGTAAAAAAGAGCCCTATCTTTCCGCTGCTCACGTGCAGAGCATCGGCAACGAAAGCGGCTGGATCACCAGCACCGGTGAAGTTGTTGTGGTTCCCGAACCGATCACTCTGGCGTTTTTGGGCCTGGGTGGAATGGTCATGGCCCGTCGCAGGGCAAAGTAAGCGGCTATAAAACCGCGGGACTGCGTCGCCTGGCAGCTGTTCATCCGATAGCCCACGGCAATGATGGCGTCAAGGCTGTGGGGCTCCAGCTTTCGATTGACGCGACGGGTTCCCTCCTGCTGAACTGTTTCCAAAATGGAAACAGTTGCCTCTTGGCGAACTATTCGGAATTTCCTAATAGTTGCCGAGGAATCGGACTCTCTGCCATCATATGCATTTCATATGGCAACTTATGCCAGACTTGTCCACCCCGAACAAATCCGCAATCTGCTGCTGCGTCAACCGGATTATCTCGTCCTGGAAGCAACGCCACACCCGCACATCCCCGTCAGCATCATCTCTATTGGCGATAAAGGTTGCATCAATCGTGTGTGATATGGTGAAATACGCGGCCGTCGGCAACATGCCGCGGACTAAGCGTCAGGACCAAACGGATATGTCACTTGTAATAGCTGAAAACATCACGCACGCCTACGGAGCACTGATCGTGCTTCGCAATATGTCTTTCCGCCTGTCACAGGGCGACAGAATCGGTCTGATTGGGCCCAACGGCGAAGGCAAGACCACCCTGCTTAATATAGTCGCAGGTGCCCTGGAACCCACTGAAGGCAAAGTACACAGAACCTCCGGCCTCACAACCGGCTACCTGCCGCAAGACCCTCCAGCGCTGACGGGGAGCACTATCGATGATGCCATGCTTAACGTTTTTGCTTCACTTCGCAATATGGAGCAGGACATGCACAAAATGGCAGACCGGATGGCCGCCGGCGGTGACAACGATGAGAAACTCATCGAAGACTATGGCAATATGCAGACAATGTTTGAGGACCTTGGCGGATATGACTACCACACCCGCATAGAACAAGTCCTCACCGGATTGAAATTTCCAATGGAAATGCGCCGCCAGCCGATTGCAGAACTCAGCGGAGGCCAGCGCACCCGAGCCTATCTCGCCACCCTGCTGCTGAAATCGCCCACCCTGCTGATGCTCGACGAACCGACGAACCACCTGGACCTGGACACCATCGAGTGGCTGGAATCTTGGCTGGGATCGTTCAAGGGCACGCTCGTGGTGGTCTCGCATGACAGATACTTCCTGGATAACGTGACCACCAGCACATGGGAAGTGGCGGCCGCCACGCTTGAGCCATACTCCGGCAGCTACAGCCAGTACCTGCCCAAAAAGGCACATCGCATCAAAGAGAAGATGCGAACATGGCGCAACCAGCAAGACTACATACGCAAGACCGAAGAGTTCATCCGCATACACCTCGCTGGCCAGCGAACCAAGGAAGCACAGGGCAGACGCTCGCACCTGCAACGATTCATGCGCGATGAAGCCATAGATCGCCCGCGCGAAGACAACACGATCCACCTGAAACTAACGCCGGCAAAACGCACCGGCAACGATGTGCTGACGGCTCGCGATCTGGCGGCCGGCTATGACGACACCCCGCTGGTTACGGCTGAGGATTTGCGGGTTGAGCGAGGCCAGCGGATCGCCATTGTGGGTGCCAACGGTGCAGGTAAGACCACTCTCCTGCGAACACTGCTGAAACAACTGCCTGCCATTGCGGGAACACTAAGCTACGGTACGCACGTTGAGCTTGGTTATCTGTCACAAACGCACGCGGAACTGGCTCCCGATAGCACACTCGTGGATGCTATCACTTCGGCAGTTCCCGGCTGCACCACGCCCGAGGCAAGAGATGCGCTGGGCAGCATGCTGTTCACCGGCGATGACGGAATGAAGAAGATTTGTGAGCTCAGCGGCGGACAGCGAAGCCGCGTGGTGCTCACGCAACTGACGGTCCAGAACGCCAACGTCCTGGCGCTCGACGAACCCACCAACCACCTTGACATCCCTTCAACGGAGATCATGCAAGAAGCACTGCAGAACTTCCCCGAGACGCTGCTCTTTGTCAGCCACGACCGCTACCTGATCCAGGCGGTGGCCACCGATGTATGGGCTATCCGCGACGGGCAGGTCAAGACCCTGGCAGGCGGATGGGAAACGTATCTCAAGTGGCGCAGCGATTGCGCCACCGAAGATGCGTCAGCCGCCGCAAGCAACCAGGAGAAACCCAAAGAAGACCGCATCCGCCAGCACAAGGACGCCCGCAAGCAGGCCAACCTAATGCAGCGTCTCAAACGCCGCCACGAAGAGCTCGAGACGCAGATCGATTCAGTAGAACAGGCGATTGCCCAGCTAAATGACAAAGTATCCGCAGCCGGAGAGGCCGGCAACCTGAAACTGATAGACTCTCTCTCAAAGGACTATCAATCCAAAGAGGACCAGCTCAAGCAACTCTGGGACGAGTGGGAACACATCGGCGAGCAGCTCGAATAGAGCATTCCTAATGCAGATGTAGCGGTTCGAGCGTCGGCGAGGACGCAGCCAGCCGCAGCCGCAGCCAGCTCGAACGATATACAGATGCGTTAGGAACGCTCTGGTCGCAACCCGCCCTTACTCTCGCCTACCGCTGCCGCTTATAGCGCAACGCCCAGCGAAACGATGGTGTAATCCTGCTCAGGGCCTTCCACCTTCAGCGTTACAGTGTCGCCCATCTTCTTGCCCAGTATTTCCAGTGCGAGCGGTGTTCGGTAATTGTATACCTTGTTCGCAACATCGCTTTCGGCCGGGCCAAGGATGTTAACCTCCATCTGGTGACCATCGTCGACAGCCTGCAACATAACCTTCGAACCAATAGACGCAAAGTCGGTGGCAACATCTTCTGGATCAATGATCCTGGCCATAAGGAGTTCATCGTTCACCTGGGCCACGCGGCCATTGAGGCGACGTTGCTCTTCAACAGCGTACTGCCATTCAGCATTTTCGCTCAGATCGCCCAGCGCTGCAGCAGCCCCAATTGCCCGTGAGTTTGCGGGAAGCAGAATGTCGTGCAGTTCCTTGAGTTCGGCCTGATGATGCTCGATAGATTCCTGCGTAATCCATATGACTGAATCATCCAACCATGGGATTATTTTGGCTTTGAGGAATAGTGAATAGAACTCACCTCGCAGAATGCCCAGCATGTCATCACGTTGGTTCTCACTGAGGCAGGGGCACCGCTCTGTACGGCGTTTTACGGTGGCGGCTACGCCTTCGTCTATATCCTCAAGAAGTGCGCGATAGCTGGCGAAGTTTCTGGATATCATCGCCGAACGGAACTGCTGGAACAATTCCCGGCGGGTCTCGTGGCCTATCTCAGGGCTGCGGGCGATTTCTTCGGCTATCTTCATAAGGCGTGAGAACAGCTCGATCCGCGGTGGCATTGCTTCGATGAACTCCGAAGGATAGTACCATAGCCAGATGGACAACTGGATGTTGTCCATCGGATTGTCCATAGCCTCGCTAACGGCTTTGGACAATGCATCGACGCGGTCATGATCGTGCAGATACTTGGCAACCTGCCCCAACTGGACAGCCGGCAGCAGTTCAAGCAACTTCACGAAGTTCTCCACCGCTCCTTCGCATCTATTCAACCCTTCCAGCGCGATGGGCCAGAGCGATGCGTCGGGCAAGACTGCAATGGCGGCAGCGGGATCGTCCATGGTTGCGAATTCGTCGGCTACGCTGATCACATCATCTCTTACTTCGATACCCAGCGTCCGTGCCTCTTCCATGGCAAGACATGCGACCATGGCATCGACGGGTCGGCGGCGTCTGTAGGATTGTGCCTGCTCGTTGAGTATTTCGATAATCGGGCCGGTGAAGTCCGCCTGCACTTCAACACCACGGCGTTTGACATCCTGCACGTATTGGCGGAACATCAGCAGATAATCCATCGGGACGCGAGCATCCTTAACAAGATCCGCAAACTCATCTTCGAGTGATCTGCCTCCAGAGTAGTAGGTAACCGTTGCGGGATTGCGGCCTTCGATGCTGAGGTTATCGGACTTCTTGCTTGCGGTGCGGGCACGTGACCACCAGGAGCTCCACTTGCCCTTTTCGACAAAGCTACCGACAAGAAGATCCTTCAGATCGGTAGCATTGATCGACCCGCCACGAGCCTGGCAGATACCGGAAAGCAAATCGGCAATATTATTCTTCACCATTGCCGCCAGTTCATCCTTGCGGAAGGTGCGCATAACGCTGAAATGATTATCATCAACACACTCGTACTCGTCGGCCAGTTGTTTGGGCTCAAGCTCCAGTGTCTTTCCGCTTGGGTCGACAAGCTCGAAATACTCCATAACCGGTTCGTACTGTTTTACACGAATGACCCCCTCGTCAAAGCGGTTTGCCATGTAAGTACCGGCCATCGCGGCTAAGCAGGTATCCAAGGTACGAACGGCCCGCCTGAATGACTGCTTCCCGCCAAGTCCGGAATCCTTCATGAACTCGGCAAAGTGCTCCTGCTGACCGTATTTCTGCGTATAGATATCTACCGCGAGCTGGCGAAGTTCATCGTTTCCTTTCAGCGGCACGAGCAGTTGGCTGGCGGCAAAAGCCACTGTGTCGATATTTCCGCCTTCTTTTGCCTCTGCAAGATATGACCATACGAACGTCTCGGCAGATTCTCCCATATCACTGGCAACAAGGGCTTCTACGACCGATCGCAAATCGCCGGCAGATGCCTTCCCGGCAACGGCTTCGGTCCATCCATTTTCAACACCCTTGATGTTACGTTCGGCAATACACTGTTCTATCTGCTTTATATTCATCCGTTTACACATCTCCGTGGGTCTAGTATGTCGAGCGGCCACTTCATCGTTATATATACTGTTGTCCTGCTAGGATAGCAGTTGAGATCGGTTTATCAAGTCGCAAGACAGATGCAAACATTTTGGGAACCGATAAATCGCCCTCAAACAGCCAATTTCGCCGATAGTTTTGAGGATTTAGTCCGAACATCACCTTACCGCATACAACCCCTCCCTGCCAAATACATCCCATGCAATCGGGATCACTTACAGGTAAGATAAGATCACCCCACAACACAACGCCCAAAAGCAGCCGTGAGGACACAACACGAAGGGGAATGCGGGTATGGCATTGAACGATGAAGACAAGTTTGAATTCCTTTATGAGGACGATGAAAGAAGGGACATGCTGCACAAACAGGAGTCAATGGGTAGATTCCTGAAGCTATTGCCCGGCATGTTCGCCTTCCCATTCCGCGGGCGCGGGAAGATAATGATGATTGTGGCGGCCTTCATGATATTTATGGTCCAGCTAGTATCTATGGTCTCAATGACCGGCGGGTTGCTATCACTGGGCTTGCTCGCTTACTTCCTGGCATATGCACCATGTGTCATCCGTTCCGTTGCCGGAGGAGACAACGAGCCTCCCACCTGGCCGGAAATCGACATGGCCACAATAATTCTGCTGGCGTCCTTCATAATGGCCTGCATAGTCGGCTCTGTGGTTTGGGGAGCGGATGCCGCGATGAAAGAAGGTAGTTCGGCGTCTGAGGACCGCAATCCACTTGTGCTTGCGTGCGTCCTTGCAGTCGTGCTAACTCTCCCGATGACAATGCTCTCTTTGGCAATGCACAGAAACCTATCGGGCCTGAACCCCGTTCGCGTAGTCATCTCCATCCTACGTGTACTGCCGGGATACGTATTGGCATGCATCTCGCTGGTAGTCGGATTCATGCTCGCTGGCTTGCTGTTCTATCTCACTGCGTTTATGCCGACCCCGTTGCTTGCGTTCACCGGCAGTATTGCCGTGTTTCTCATAATCCTGTACTTCATCATGATGGAAATGTACATTCTGGGCATCTTGTACCGAACGCACGAAAGGAAACTCGACTGGTTCTAACGCCCCAGGCCGAGACCGTGTCCATGAAAATCATCCCCCTGCAATCTGGAAGCAAAGGAAACTGTGTCTTCGTCGAGGCCGGCGGCAAGCGGCTGTTGATCGACGCGGGAATCAGCGGCAAGCAGGCCCGGCTTCGGCTGAACGAAGCCGGCTATGACATAAACACCGTCGATGCGCTGCTGATCTCTCATGACCATTCCGATCACGCTTCAGCCCTGGGCGTGTACCAGCGCAAGTTCAACGTGCCAGTTTACGTGACCGCTCCCACGCTCGAAATGACCCAACGCAAGAAGCCCCAGGGCGAGCTCAGCGATATTCGCCATTTCACATCCGGCGAGACGATCAGCATCGGCGACATCCGCATAGAAACCATCCGCACCGCACATGACGGCCAGGACGGCGTCGTGTTCGTGATCGATGACGGCACGAGCCGCGCAGGGGTATTCACCGATCTCGGGCACGTGTTCGACGGGCTCGCCGATGTAATTGCCGGACTGGACGCCGTGATGCTGGAAAGCAACTACGACCCGCACATGCTGGATACCGGCCCGTATCCGATGTTCCTCAAACGCCGAGTCGCAGGCGATGGCGGGCATATCTCAAACGAGCAAGCCGCCCATCTGGTCAGCTCGGCCGCAAGCGCCAGGATGAAATGGGTGTGCCTGAGCCATCTTTCCGGCGAGAACAACACCCCCGACCTCGCATACGAAACAAACCGCCGCATAGTTGGTGGAAAGATGCCCATTCACGTCGCCAGCCGCTATGCGGCAGTTGCCCCCATGGAAGTATGACTCATCCGAGGGAACCCAGAATGAACGATAGTGACACCACGCTCCGGCAGCTTCGCGACATCGTGGCCGACTTCGTGTCCGAGCGCGACTGGCAGAAGTTCCACCGCCCGAAGAACCTGGCCATGAGCCTCGCCATCGAGACGTCCGAACTGATGGAGCACTTCCAGTGGCTTGACCATGACGAGAGCGACAAAGCTCTGGAAGACCCCGAACTTCGTCAGGAAGTGGCAGACGAAATGGCCGATGTACTCGCGTTCCTGCTATCGCTCTCCAACGCGACAGGCATAGACCTGGCCGAAGCACTCTCGGCGAAAATGCGGAAGAACGCCGCCAAGTACCCCGCCGACGAGGTCCGCGGCCACTACACACGCCCCAAACGCGACAAGTAGTCACACGTCACCTGAGCGTCACTTGCTCGCGAAGAATGCCAAAACGCGATCTTCGAGTCCTTTTATCGCAACATTATCGTGGCCAACGCCGTCAAGCACAACAAGCTCCACGTCCCCGCCGCATGCCTGCAACGCATCATACAGTACCTGCGAATTCCACAGAGGCACCGCGGTGTCGGCGTCGCCATGAATCATGAATATCGGGATATCCTTGAGGATATCAAGATTGCACATCGCAGACCGCTGGCGATAGACTTGTAGGCACTGGTCCGGCGATCCGCCGAAAGCGGCGGCTATCGATTCAGCCAGATTGCTTTCCTCGCAGAATCGCAAATGATCGCTCACGCCGAACACATCGCAGACGGCCCGCACCATTTGGCGATTCCGCAGAGCAAACGTGAGCGCACACGCCCCGCCCATCGACGAGCCCATCGTGAATATGCGGCCGCGATCGATCGCCAGGTGCCCGGACAGGAACTCGACCATTTCCAGCGTAATCCGCTCGGCCGAAGCGTTCATCCAGCTTCGCTCGCCACAGGCTGGCGAAGCAAGAATATATCCTTGCCGACGCGCCATATCGCAAAAGTCGGTGAAGCTGCTGGTCCCCATATCGCCGCCATCATAGACCGGTAGCTCAGAACGTCCGTGGCTGTGAAAAAATAGAATTAGCGGGTGCTTTGCGTCAGGATCATAATCGAAAGGCAGCAGCAGATAACCTTCGTTGGCGCCAAAGGTAAACACACCATCGGTCGGCAGGTTTTGGGGAAGTTCTGCGGGAGCGGACATAGGTTTCCTTCTCAACAAACAACGTGGCCGAAAACACCATATCCCACCAATCGCACCGTAGCAACCGCACACTCGGCATATTTCAAGATATTCGCATCAGTGGTGCCGATCACCAGTATAGCCCAATCCTGTCCGGTATAATGTGTTACCTATGTTACCGGTTCGGACCACGCGATAACCGTTGGATTTGTCGATGACTTGAACACTGACCGAGCCGGATTTGTTGAGCTTCTTTCTGACGAACATGAACCCGTTCTACGAACGTGACACCCAAATCCGCAACCGCCTCCTTATCAAACAAGGACTTACAACGCTTTTTCCAGGACGCGTTGAAGTCAGGAAACAAAAGATGAGG
>CBDUQP010000075.1:0-17865 GCA_965369385.1 uncultured Phycisphaerales bacterium | reverse complement strand
CCAGGCTTGCTTGGAAGCCATATCGCTGAACAACTCGTCGCCGCAGGGGAGCCTGTGAGGGTTCTTGTGCGCAAGAGTAGTGATACCAGGTTCTTGGATACTCTTGGCGTGGAGAAGGCCATCGGCGATGTTACCGATCCGGCAAGCCTCAAAGCCGCCATGCAGGGCATTGACACTGTCTATCACTCGGCCGCCCAGGTAGGCGACTGGGGCGTGTGGGAGCGATACGTGGCAGTGACCATAGAAGGCACACGCAACATGCTGGCCGCCGCACGCGATGCCGGCATAAAGCGTTTTCTGCACGTTTCTTCCATCAGTGCGTACGGACACATAAATACTCCAGGGCTCATTATTGATGAGACCTTCCCGCTTGGGGCTGGTCTCTACAAGTGGAGCTATTACAGCCGCGCAAAGGTGGCTGCGGAAAACCTCGCCTGGGAAGCCCACAAAGCCGGCGACGTGCCTGTGACCGTGGTCAAACCAAGCTGGCTGTATGGCCCGCGTGACCGAGCATCCCTGCCGCGTATCATCAAGGCCATCCAGAAGGGCAAAGCCAAGCTTATTGGTGATGGAAGTAACCTTCTGAACCTTACTTATGCCGGCAACGAAGCGGAAGGTTGCATACTGGCGGCAACTGCCGAAAAGGCTCTGGGCGAGTCATATAATCTGTCCAGCGATGGCGAGATAACGCAGAGCGAGTACTTCAACAAGGTAGCCGAGTGCCTGGGTGCCAAGCCCGTCACGAAGAAAGTTCCTTACCCGATTGTCTACAAGGTAGCGTTCATGATGGAGCTGTTTGGGCACATTTTCGGCCGAAAGAGCGCGCCGCTCGTCACGCGATACTCGGCCTGGCTTATCGGCCGCAAATCATTCTTCAGTTGCGAAAAGGCCCGCAAGGAACTCGGTTGGCAGCCAACAGTCGGCTACGACGAAGGCATCCAAAAAAGCGTAGAAGTTTGCTTGGCGGCACAGAAAGACTAAGAAATCCGCATGATGATGACAAAGGCGTGTCGGATTGACATCCCTTCATCTGCGCGGGAGATTTTCGCGAGCGGCTACCGCTTCCCGGAGAGGGTTGTTGAGAATTTGGCCATTTGATATCTTGCTGTCATGACTGAGAATGAATTCGATAAAGCCGCAGCCTCGTGGGATGACAATCCTCGACGCATGGAAATGACGAAGACTATCGCCGAAGCGATTGATGCGAGCATCCCTCTGAACGGGGATATGAGCATGCTGGAATTCGGGTGCGGGACCGGGGCGCTCAGTGTTCTCCTTTCCGGCCGGGTCGGGAATGTTCAATCCGTAGATACCAGCAGCGGCATGATCGCAGAACTCGAAGGCAAGTTGGCAGCGGCGCCCAAGCTGGCGGCCCGGATTACACCCCAGTTACTGACACCTCCGATAACGCAGACCCTCACTGGCTCTTGGGACGTGATCTGTTCGGCGATGGTTCTGCACCATATTGAAGATGCGTGTGGCACGTTCAGGCATCTGGCAGGCTTGCTCAGCCCGGGCGGTTATCTGGCGGTGGCGGACTTGTACCTGGAGGATGGTTCCTTCCACGCACGCAATCCGGTACCGCACAATGGCTTCGATCCTGTGGAGCTGGCGGAATTGGCGAAAGATGCCGGCCTGGGCGAACCGGAAGTAACAAAGGTTATGACCTTTCAGAAGCCGGGAACTGACGGCGAGCTTCGGGACTACTCCATCTTCCTCCTGAAAGCCACTGCAAGAAAGTGAAACTCGCAAGAGCGGGGACGGTGGGGCTGTTGAAGAAGCCAATTTTGCCCACAGCGAACCATCAGGATGCAATGTAAGTTCAGTGTTTTCGGGGGGCGTTTCGGTACTTGCGGCACGGCCGCAGGGCCTTTTCAACGGCCCCACAGGCACGTGGTGTCAGTTTCGCCTTGTAATCATGGCGACCCCACAGGTCAGAAGCTGAGCCACGTAGTTGACATCGCGTGGCATGGCAATACAAGGCCTTGGAGATGCCCAAAATTTCTTGGGCACACGACGTAGCGGTGGTCTGGTCGCATTGGTGGTTGCGAGCCGACAGAGAATGCTATTTCGGCGCGCAAAAAGGGCGCTGTGGTCTATCGGGCAGATCAGTGCGGAGAAGATCAGACCGAGACTGCGATTTCAGAAAGTAGCTGATCCATATCCAATGGTTTGGGGATCATAACCCGTGCACCGCATTCCAGGATGCGTTTCTGGTTTTCCGGTGAAGGATAGGCCGTCATCGCAATAACTTCGGTGCCTTTGGAAGCTTCCTGAGCCTTGATCATGCGGCATACTTCGTATCCGTCCATGCCTGGCATTCTCAAGTCGAGGATTACCACATCCGGTTTAGCGGTGGCTATCAATGTCCCTGCGCGGAAACCATCGTGTGCTTCGATGATTTCGAATTCCGGATGAGCGAGACCTATCGCCCTGGCAACAAGTTGCGTAATCGCGGGTTCATCGTCAACGATAAGGATCTTGGTCTTGACATCGCCAACTTCTTCTGGCACGGGCATCTTGTGCTCGCGTAAAAACTTAACAAGATCTTCCGTAGCTACTCTACGATGCCCCCCTGGTGTTCGATGAGCCTTCAGCAAAGACTGGTCAATCCAGTTCGCCACAGACCCGGGATCTACGTGCAACATCTCTGCGATTGCAAACGTGGATAAATTCTTAGCCATTAGATTCCCATATCTTCAGTTACTCGTCCATTTCCCTATCGAACTTGGGTTGACCAAGTCCATGCCCAGACCTCAATAATATGGAATATCGGCCAGAGCGCCAAGCTTGTTACAATAAAAAATCCGGGGCTACAATTGTTTATGGAGATTAGTATTATGACAGGTGTTTGGGCCAGAGAGTCAATGCGGCAAAATAATTAATCACGGTGCCCTGTGCCTTATGTCTTGTATTTGCAGACGTTGCGTGTCCAATGGGTGCGGGACAAATGTGGATTTGACCCGGTTGAAATTCTGAAAGAGATTGACAAGAATTCTGCCGATAATTAAAATAAGAAAGAGTCATGAATACTGCTACCGCAACTTCTTCGAGGTTTTGCACCAACACCGCCCCTTCTCTGCGCAGTGTTTTGGTAGTAGCTGTACTTTAGGTCTCTGCGCAACGGCGGCAGACCGGCGCAGCGACCGACAAATCCCATCGACGACCACCACCTGCTGATTGTGAATCTTTCTGTGTCTTCCCCTGTTTTCACACTAGACCAGAGTGCAACCGTCGATTCTGCCTGCCAACGAACTTCAAACCTCCATACATGGAGATAGACAATGAGCAATAGCGGAGACTCCCAAACTGCGACAAACCTGCAGGCCAAACCGCGCAGGGTGCAGGCTTGCAACGCAAGAGTTGGTTGTTGAAATGTGGTTTTTTGGAGACGGACCTTGTAGGATTGCGTCTCCATACAGAAATATACAGAAAGCTACCGATACAGAGTGAGAATTCTGAGACAAGAGGTCACTATGACTGACAAGAAATACAGTGAAACATTATCCAAAGGTTTCGTCGGGGCATCCGGTTCGGAGATTCTCCACCAGATCCTGCTCGACGAGGGAGTGAAGACCATATTCGGCTTTCCAGGCGGTGCGGTCATCCCCATTTTCGACAGGCTCTATGAGTCGCCCATCGATTTCATCCTGACTCGCCATGAGCAGGGTGCGATACACATGGCCGAGGGTTATGCCAAAGCCACAGGCAAGACCGGCGTGATCATCGCAACGTCCGGCCCGGGTGCCACCAACCTGGTAACGGGCCTGGCGGACGCCTATCTGGACTCGGTCCCGCTGGTCGCTATCACCGGACAGGTTCGCAGCAATCTGATCGGCAATGACGCATTCCAGGAAGCTGACATGACGGGAATAACCCGTCCAATAACAAAGCACAATTTCCTGGTTAAATCGGTTGAAGATCTCGGCCGCATTCTGAAAGAGGCGTTCCACATCGCCTCCACAGGACGCCCCGGTCCGGTTCTTGTTGATATCCCGGTCGATTGCACGGTTAACAAACTGACCGAGCCGGCGGACCTGACGATGAACCTGCCCGGATATAGGCCGAATTACACAGGCAACCTGCGCCAGATCAAAGCCGCTGCCGAGGTCATAAACGCTGCCGAAAGGCCGCTGCTTTATGTCGGCGGAGGCGTTGTGCACGCCGATGCCACCGATGAGCTCCGCGCACTAATGGCGAAAGGCAAACTGGCCGCTACCACCACGCTGATGGGCCTTGGCACGATTGACGAAAGCGAGCCCCTGGCGCTCCAGATGCTTGGAATGCACGGCTCGGCCACCGCCAACTACGCCACGCAGGAGTGCGACTGCCTGATCGCCGTCGGCGCACGTTTTGATGATCGCGTTACGGGCAAGCTCGAAACCTTCGCACCGAAGGCCAAGAATATTGTCCACATCGATATCGACCCCACGTCGATCTCTAAGACCGTCAAGGCCGACATTCCGGTAGTCGGCGATGCGAAGGATATCCTGGCGAAAATGCTGGACTTCATCGAGCCCAAGGAACGCAAGGAATGGACCCGGCAACTGCTGGACTGGAAGAAGGAATACCCGCTTGCGTATCAACCGGGCGAACGTATCAAGCCACAGGAGATTATCAGCAAGCTCGGCGAACTGACTAATCATGATGCTATCGTCGCCACTGGCGTCGGACAGCACCAGATGTGGGCCGCGCAGTTCTACGGTTGGCGCAAGCCTCGCCAGATAGTTACTTCCGGCGGGTTGGGCACGATGGGCTTTGGCGTGCCTTCGGCGATTGGCGCCCAGGCCGGATGCCCGGATGCAACGGTTATCGATATCGATGGCGACGGCAGCTTCTCGATGACGATGGTCGAGGTCATCACCGCGGTTCAGTATAAGCTGCCCGTGAAGTTCATCGTCCTGGATAACGGGTACCTGGGAATGGTCCGCCAGTGGCAGGAACTCTTCTACGACAAGCGTTACGCAGCCACCGTGCACCCGTGCCCGGACTTCGTAAAAATCGCCGAAGCCTTCGGCGCAAAGGGCATCGGAATCTCCAAGCCCGAAGAAGTTGAAGGCGCACTGAAGGAAATGCTCGATCACGATGGACCGGTGGTTCTGGTGGCCCAGATTGAGCCCGAGGAAAACGTCTTCCCGATGGTGCCCGCGGGCAAGAGCTTGCACGAAATGGAACTCGGCCGCCTGGCGTAATCGACCGGACGGAGCTTACGGTAATTTGAAACACTTGATTCCCCCCGCCAGATAACTGTGGGGTTTGGAGAATAGACATATGAAACACATTATAACAGCGTTGGTTCAGAATCAGCCCGGCGTTTTGGCACTGATATCCGGTATGTTTGCAGCCCGCGGGTTCAATATCGATTCGCTGGTCGTAGGCAGAACCGAAGACCGCGATCTAAGCCGCATGACCATAGTAGTCATAGGCGACGACAGCGTTCTGGAGCAGGTTCGCAAACAGCTCGGCAAGGTCGTTCCGGTGGTGAAGGTTCGCGATTTCACCGACACCCCGCATGTTCAGCGCGACTTGCTGCTGATCCGCGTTGGCGCGCCGTCGGAAAAACGCATGGAGGTCGTCAGCCTGGTGGACCTGTTCCGTGGAAAGGTCGCAGACGTCGCGCAGGATTCCGTGCTCGTCGAGCTGACGGGCACCGAAGACAAACTCGAAGCGTTCATAGAGCTGGTTCGCCCGTTCGGTATCTCCGAAATGGCAAGGACCGGTATCGTGGCGATGTCGAGAGGTTGATCGGCTGATAGTCTGACATCATTAATTAGGGACGGTGCCTTATTTAATCCGGACTATTCCTATTTAAATAGGGCACCGTCCCTAATTTTACCATTTTGCTCTACGCGCATAACAAAGGCCGACGGTGGGAATCGAACCCACAACCTCAGCTTTACGAAAGCTGTGCTCTACCGTTGAGCTACGTCGGCGTAACCGCAGTTCTGGCAACATTTTAGGCTGAATAGTCGGCCGCTGCTACCATCATTTGTCGGAAGTTACGAGCCGTAACTCTACTGGCACGTGCGTATTTGGTCAAGCATCTTTGTGCAGCTCACTTCTCTTGGCGGCTTGCGAGCGGTCACACTCTGGACTCCAACCACTGCAGGGCTTCGTCCGCCAGCCACAATGGCGCATCGTGTCCGCCGGGGGTCTGCAAGGATATGCGGGGATATGTGGGGAATATTTCCGGCAAAGTTGTCAGGAGATTTATAATGCGATGCTGCGCGGCTATAATGTGCAACGTGCGGGGAGCGGGGGAAGTGTAGTTTCTTCGGCGACGGGCCGTGGAAATTTGAACTTAAGTGGCTAGTTAGCGGCAGTTATGTATGATCGTAGTGGTGAACAGGCATTATGGAACATAGTGAAATAAAAGGTTGGTTGCGTGAGGATGACGAATCCCGGCTTGAAGAATTATGGACTCGGGCCGACAATGTGCGCAAAAGTAGCGTCGGCGACGATGTTCACCTTCGCGGGCTGATAGAGATATCGAACCATTGCGCTCGCCTGTGCGGGTATTGCGGGCTGCGTGCGGACCACACCGATATCGAACGATATCGCATGAGCGCCGATGAAATAGTCGAATGTGCTCACAAGGCGGTCCAGTTCAGCTACGGTACCGTGGTGATCCAGGCCGGCGAGGATTTCGCCCTGACCAAAGACCTGATCGCCGACATCGTGCGGCGGATCAAGGCCGAGACGAACCTGGCGGTCACGCTGAGCCTTGGCGAGCGAACAGATGAAGAGTTTGCCTGCTGGCATGAGGCAGGTGCCGACAGGTATCTGCTGCGATTCGAAACTTCCAATCGCGATCTGTTTGACCTGATACACCCGCCATTGGCCGGCCAGCGGTCGGATCGCATGGCGATACTGAAATCGCTCCGCAAGCACGGATACGAAGTTGGCAGCGGCGTCATGATCGGTATTCCCGGACAGACCTGGGATGACCTCGCCAGCGATATAGAGATGTTCGCGGAGCTGGATTTGGATATGATCGGCGTCGGTCCTTTCATTGCGCATCCGGCTACGCCGCTTGGGCGCGATGCGGACAAGCTGATGGCACCCGCGGGCGAGCAGGTGCCCTGCAACGAGGAACTGACGTATCGTGTGGTGTCGCTGACGCGGATCATGTGTCCGCAGGCCAACATACCGTCAACCTCGGCGTTGGCAACACTAAATCTGGCGACAGGACGCGAGCTCGGGTTGGCTCGCGGAGCAAATGTCGTAATGCCGAATCTCACGCCGCGCGAGTATCGAGCGATGTATGAAATATACCCCTCCAAAGCATGCATACGCGAAACTGCCGATCAGTGTCACGGATGCATGACACGGAGGATAGAGTCTATCGGACGGGTCGTCGGGACGGGGCGTGGCGATTCGCCGAACTACGTTGTGCAGGCTTCCGCCGGACAGCGGTAAGACGGAAAGGTTAAGACGATGCCTAAGTTTGCTGAAATGAAACTGAGTGACAATGCCGTCGACTTCATAGACGAGCAATACATACACGGCCTGCTGGCAGCCGGGGCGCCTGACGCGTCTCGCGTCAGAGAGATCATTGCCAAGGGTCTGGACAAGCAGCCGCTCGATGTTGCGGAGACTGCGGCGCTGTTGCAAACGAACGATCCAGAGCTGATCGAGGAGATGTTCGAAGCCGCTCGCACGCTCAAAAAGACGGTGTACGGTAATCGCATAGTCCTGTTCGCGCCGCTGTATATCGGCAACCATTGCGTGAACGATTGCGAATACTGTGCGTTTAAGCGCACCAATGAAGATGCGGTCCGCCGCACGCTCACCCAGCCGGAAGTTGCACAGCAGGTAGTCGCACTGGAAGACCAGGGCCACAAACGCCTGATTCTTGTCTTCGGCGAACACGTGAAGTACGATCCGCAATTCATGGCCGACACCGTTCGCACCGTCTATGCGACCACATCGGGCCATGGTGAAATTCGCCGCGTCAACATAAACGCCGCGCCGCTCAATGTTGACGGTTACAAGATCATGAAGGACGCGGGCATTGGCACTTACCAGGTATTCCAGGAAACGTACCACCATGAGACTTACGCTCGGGTGCACCCTGCCGGCACGCGAAAGGCCGACTACATGTGGCGGCTTGATTCGCTGCATCGCGCCATGGAAGCCGGATGCGATGATGTGGGCGTGGGTGTGCTGTTCGGCCTGTATGACTGGCGTTTCGAGACGCTCGGGCTGGTGAGCCACGCACTTGACCTCCAGAGGCGTTACGGCGTCGGCCCGCACACCATAAGCTTCCCGCGACTTCAGCCGGCGAACAATGTGGATATCGACCAGTATTCGCTGGTGAACGATGACGACTTCAAACGCCTGATCGCCGTGTTGCGTCTGGCGGTTCCCTACACCGGGCTGATCCTCACCGCTCGCGAGAACCCACAACTCCGCCGCGAAGTAATGGAGTTCGGCGTGTCGCAGATCGATGCGGGCAGCAGGATTGAACTCGGCGGATATACCGAGGTGGGCGACGCCCAGGTGATGGACCGCGAACAGTTTGCACTTGGCGACATCCGAAGCCTGGACGAAGTGATACGAGAGCTGCTGACTGACGGATACATTCCCAGCTTCTGCACCGCCTGCTACCGTCTCGGCCGCACGGGCGAACACTTCATGGAGTTCGCCATTCCCGGATTCATCAAGCGTTTCTGCACGCCAAACGCGCTTACTACACTGCTGGAATATCTGCTGGATTACGCCTCGGACGAAACGCTGGCGGCCGGCACGAAGCTGATCGGCGAAGAGCTGGACAAGATGCCGGAATCTGATCAGAAGAAAGAAGTGATCGATAGGCTGAACCGCATACGCGAATCAGAAGAAAGGGATCTGTATTTCTAGTTTTTGATAAAAGGGGTCAGGAACCTTTTATTTTTATCCGATTCGCCTTATCCCCAAAAAGGGGGAAAGAAGAAAAGGTTCCTGACCCCTTTTATGCGACATGGCAGAGTACCGAACTGAAAAGGATATGCTGGGAACACTGGAAGTGCCCGCTAGCGCGCTTTACGGGATATATACGCTGCGCGCGGTCGAAAACTTCCCGCTTGCGCAGCGACCGGTCCATCCGGAACTGGTGCATGCCTACGGTGCGGTCAAGCTCGCGTGCGCTCAGGCAAATCATGATATTGGCAAATGGGACGATGCCACCTTTCAGGCCATCCGGTCTGCCTGCGAGGAAATGTCGGAAGGCATTCTAGATGAGCATGTGATTGTGGACGCACTGCAAGGCGGGGCCGGCACATCCACCAATATGAACGTAAACGAAGTGCTCGCCAACCGGGCGCTTCAGTTGCTCGGCCGGTCGCCCGGTGAATATGACATCATCAGTCCGCTCGACGATATTAATCTTCACCAATCCACGAACGACACTTACCCCACCGCACTGAAAGTCGCGGCGATTGTTCTGCTTCGCGAACTTGAGCGTGAAGTGGTTTCGCTGCTGGAAGAATTTCAGCGGCAGGAGAAGGCACTGGCCGGCGTTGTGAAAGTCGGCAGAACGCAATATCAGGATGCGGTGCTCACCACGCTGGGAAGGGAAATGTCGGCATATGCCGAAGCTTTCGGCCGCGATCGGTGGCGAATATACAAATGCGAAGAGCGCCTCCGCGTGATCAACCTGGGTGGCACTGCCATTGGCACGGGCTTGGGCGCACCGCGACAGTACATCTTCCAGGCCAGCGAGCACCTGCGGAATATCACGTCGCTCGGGCTCGCACGCGCCGAGAACCTTGTTGACGGCACGCAGAACACGGACGTGTTTGTGGAAGTCAGCGGAATTCTTAAAGCACTGGCCACCAACTTGCTGAAGGTGTCAACGGATCTGCGTTTGATGTCGTCCGGGCCCCAAGCGGGATTCGGCGAGATACGCCTGCCCCCACGACAAGCCGGTTCGTCGATAATGCCGGGCAAGGTAAACCCAGTGATTCCCGAGGCGGTAAGCCAGGTGGCTATGGTAGTGATGGCGAACGATCAAAAGATCGCACACGCATGCAGCATGGGCTCGCTGGAACTCAACGCCTTCATGCCGCTGATAGCAGACTCGCTGCTGGAGACCCTGAGCCTGCTTGCGCGATCATGCGGAATCTTCCGCAGCCTGTGCGTAGCGGGCATAGAAGCCAATGTTGAACAATGTCAAAGGCATGTTGAAGGTGCAACCGCCACGGTGACCGCTCTTGTGGAGTCAATCGGATACGAAGCCGCCCAGGAGCTAGCGACGGCCGCAAGTGCGGAAGGCAAAACGCTTCGCGAGATGGTTGTTCAACGCGGCCTGCTGACGGGTGACGCTTTTGACCAACTCGTATCGCCAGACAGGGTCATGCGTCTGGGTACACCGCAGAAAAAGGATTCCCAACAATAACCGGGATGGATGAATATGCAAAAAACGCCCAAGGGTTTTCGCCTCCATATAGGCCTGTTCGGCAGGCGTAATGTCGGCAAGAGTTCGCTGCTGAATGCAATGACTCGCCAGAGCGTGTCTATCGTATCCGACGTGGCGGGCACCACCACCGACCCGGTCGAAAAGCCCATGGAACTGCTACCGATCGGACCGGTGCTTTTCATCGACACCGCCGGTATAGATGACGTTGGCGCATTGGGCGAGATGCGCGTGCAGAAGACCCACCAGGTATTCGACCGCACCGACGTAGGCGTGATTGTGGTAGACGCCGGTGACTGGGGCAACTTTGAAGACACAATTCTCGATAAACTTCAGCAACGCCATGTGCCCGTGATTGTGGTGTTCAACAAGGGCGATATCGCAAAACCCCCTGCCGGTGTTTTAGATAGGCTAACAGCTAACAAGGTAAGCGTAGTTCACTCGGTAGCGGTCAAGGGCGAAGGTGTCAGCGAGCTGCGCGAAGCGCTGATAAACAACGCGCCAGAAGAGTTCATCAACGCGCCGTCTATCCTTGGCGACCTGGTTCCCGCAGGTGAACTTGCGATGCTGGTTGTGCCGATAGACCTCGAAGCTCCCAAGGGGCGTCTGATATTACCCCAGGTGCAATCGATTCGCGACGTGCTGGATAGCGACGGATATTGCATGATCGTGAAAGAACGCGAACTTCGAGACGCGCTTGACCGGCTGAAGCGTCCGCCGGCGATTGTTATTACCGATTCGCAGGCATTTCTCAAAGTTGCAGGCGATACGCCAAATGAAATACCAATGACATCGTTCTCGATCCTGTTCGCGAGATTTAAAGGCGACCTGCGTGAGTTCGTTCGCGGCGCGCGGGCAATTGACAATTTGCAACCAAATGATCGCATATTGATAGCCGAATCGTGCAGCCATCATCCCATCGGCGACGACATCGGGCGAGTAAAGATTCCACGTTGGTTGCAGCAGTATGTCGGCGGCAAGCTGGAAGTGGAGTCTGTGCAAGGGCATGACTTCCCGGCAGATCTGTCGTCATACAAGCTGGTAATACACTGCGGCGGATGCATGTGGAACAGGCGGGAAATGCTGACTCGAATCCTCCAGTGCCGCAACGCCAGCGTACCGATCACCAACTACGGGGTCGCCATAGCGTACTCGCTGGGGATATTCGAACGAGCATTGGCACCATTCCCATCAGCAACGGAAGCAAATCCCGGCCAATAGCATGATCGCTGCGACATGATTATCCGAAAGGACAATTACATTTCATTTTTGATCGTGTTCGGCAATAATACGGGCATTGGGTCAAGGGCACGTGTGGGCGTGTACAACGCGGTCGGTGCGGCCGGTGCGGCGGCAGATCGCGATAATGTTACACATATCTGATCAACGATTTCACAGGGCGTTTTCTCGGGAGTAAACGGAATGACACTCAACCGAATTACATGCGTTGTTATAGTTGCCATATTGCTGGGTGGACCTGCGATTATCGCTGCGGACAGCTCGGCGGACAACTCGGCCGACATCTCTGCCGACAAATTGCTGGCTGCGGCTGACGGGTTTCAGCAGCGCGACATGCCGGCCCTGGCGCGGGCGGAGTATCACACATTCCTCCTGCGTTTTCCGGATCATGCCCGGGCTTACGAGGCGCATCACGGTTTGGGGATATGCTATTACCAGATGGAGCGTTACATCGAGGCGATTGAGCATATCAACAAGGCCCTGGCCAGCGACAAGCTTGCGCGTCGGGCCGAATCGCTTGCGATTGTAGGACACTGCTACATGACAACCAAGGAGTACGTGAAGGCGAACAAGTGCTTCAAGGAAGTTATTACGAAGTACCCCAAGAGCGACTACACGGAAGCGGCATTGCTGAACTATGCTCAAACGTTGTATCTGCTGAATGATATCGACAGAGCGATGGCGGCGTTTTCGGACTTCACGAAGAATCATCCAAAAAGCGAACGGCTCGACGACGCGATGTACTTCATGTCGCTCTGCCAGAAGGCCGTGGGCAAGTATACCGAAACCATCGAGACGCTTACCGCCTTGCTGGCCAAATATCCACAGTACCCCAGACAATTTGACGCGGTCTTCATGATCGGCCAGTGCTACGAGCTGACGGGCAAGTACGACCATGCAATACGACAGTATAAGGATGCCCTTGGCAAGGCCGAGAAGAAACGGAAAGCCGAGGCCCTTTACAGCCTGGGCGTGGTCTACTATCGCAGCGGATTGTACGGAGAAGCGAGCACGGCTCTCGACAAAGTAGTTACCGACTACCCCACAAGCGAGTATGCGAATGTGTCGCTGCTCCAGAAGGGCCTGTCGCAGTATGCGGGCAACGCATTGGTGCCGGCGATGAAAACATTCCGGGCAGTCGCCGACAAGGATGCATTGAACGCGCCTACGGCTGACTACTGGTTAGCGCAGTGCCATATCGCCCGAAAGGAATACAAGTCCGCCATCAGTGTCCTGCGGAGATTATCGAAACTCAAAACCGCGCCCGACAATATCGATCAGATCCGCTTCGATATGGCGTCATGCATGCTGGAGATGAAGCAGTTCCTGACAGCGGCTGAGCAATTCGCCGAGTTCCAGAAGGATTATCCAAAGAGCAACCTGATCCATCATGCGATGTATCGTCAGGCATGGTGCCTGAACCAGATAGCCCAGCGGCGCCGGTATTTGGAAAGTGCGCAGGTGTGCAAGAGACTGCTGGCGATGCCCAATGGTGAAATGACGCAAACCGCACGGGAGCTATTCGCCGAGAACCTGTTCCTCCTGAAGGAATACAAGGAAGCAGACAAGGAGTTCGGCAGGCTTGTGAAGGTCAATCCCGACGATATGGGAAAATGGTTAAGGTGGGGCCAGTGCGCGTATTACACCGGGCGATTTAACGATGCCGCCAGCAGGCTGACAAAACTGGCAGCCAACCGCAGCATAGACGACAACGAGCACCTGCGTGAGGGCCTGCTCCTGCTGGGGGATGTCCATCTCCAGAGAAAGGCGTATGCCCCCGCAACAGAGGCGCTGTCCAGGTATGTGGCGGTTACCAAACGCAATCGCGATCAGGCCACCTACAAGCTCGCGATTGCCCAGAAAGGCAACAAGCAGGACGACAAAGCCGCCGCCAACTTCCACAAACTGTTCGAAGACGCCAAGGAGCTGAAAACTACGTGGGCGCAGCGTGCAGCATTTGAGTTTGGCCGCCATGCGTATGACACCAACAAGCCCGCCCAGGCCCGCAAAACGCTGGAACTGGTCGCCAAGTCCAAAGCCCCGACCAAGTTGCTTTTGTCTTCCATTTATATGTTGGCGTGGTTGGACTACAAAGCGGGGGATTATCGGGCGGCAGCGACAAAGTTCCACGCTGTCTACACTCGCTGGCCCAAGGATATTCTGCTTGACGATGCTATGTACTATGAGGCCGTGTCCACCAACCTGGCCGGAGATGTCGAGAAGGCATTGGCCCTGCTTCAGGAGTATGTAAAACGCCCCGCCGACGACGCCAGATTAATAGAAGCCAGAACCCTGATTGCCGAATGTTACAAGAAGCTGGGGAAGACTCGCGAGGCGATAGACGAACTGGCGAAGATGGCATCCAAAGGTGACACGAGAACCGCATCGGTGCAATACCAGTTGGCGTGGCTGAGGCGAGACAAGGGCAACATGGAAGGCGCAGTAAGAACATACCAGGCTCTGCTGAGGGAATTCCCAAAAGATCCGATAGCTTCGGCGGCGCGTTTGGAACTGGCGGAACTCCTATACGATCAGAAGGAATACCGCGAATCCACGAAGCTGCTCAAGACCGTTCTAGCAGACAAAGCGACTGAGGATTCATTGCGGCTGACTGCAACATACCGCTTGGGCTTCTCGTTGTCGAAAGACGGACAATACGCCGAGGCGGCGGCAGTATTCGTGGAGTTTGCTAAAAGGTATCCCAAGAGCGAATACACCCCGTCTGCGATATACGAAGCGGGGGAAGCATTTGTCGCCGTAGGCAAGTTTGACCGGGCCATATCGCAGTACACCACACTAATGGAGCAATTTGCCACCGACGCGCTGGTCGAGGGGACAATGCTCAAGCTCGCCGAAGCGCAGGCAGCGAGCGGAAACTTTGACAAGTCGCTGGCCACGTACAATCGGTTCGTGAACAAATACCCCAAGAGCAAGCTGATGTACCTTGCGAAATACGGTATCGGATGGGCCTTCGAGAACATGCAGAAGTATTCCGAGGCTCGAAAATATTACCAGGAACTCGCCGATTCCCATACAGGCCCCACAGCGGCCCGCGCCTTGTTGCAGATAGGCAGGACCTATCACGCGCAAGGCGACTACCTGGCCGCCGGGCGAGAACTGGTGAAGGTGGATATCGTTTATGCCTATCCTGCACTCTGCGCACAAGCGTTATATGAAGCGGGCAGGTCTTTCGAATCAGCCAGAAAGCTGGACACCGCCAGGCAGCAGTACAGCACGTGTGTCACCAAGTATCGCGGATCATCGCCCGCGGAATTGGCAAAGAAACGCCTGGCTGCCATTGATGCATTCAAGTGAGCGCGCAAAACAGCACAGTGCGATAGGCTTGAACTAACGAGCGTGTCGCACTGTGCAATTATCAGAACCGCAACAGAATGCCAGTACTCTGTCCCGCCAAGAATATCAGATGGCAACCTGCCAGTCCCGACCTGCCTGCCGGCAGGCAGGTGTATATCGGGAGCTGCGAGTACTACAAACCGACCCGCCTTCGCTCTGCGAGCTTGCGGCTTCGCCTATGGCTTGCGGCTTCGCCTATGGCTTGCGGCTTCGCTTATAGCTTGCGGCTTCGCCTATGGCTTGCGGCTTCGCCTATGGCTTGCGGCTTCGCCTATGGCTTCGTCGTCACAAGTCGTCGTCACAAGTCGTCGTCACAAGTCCTCGTCACAAGTCGTCGCGACAAGTCAGAGTCTCCGTTACAAAGTACTAGCTCTGAAGTGTTCGTTCTTCCAGTTCATGGATGCGTTCGATACCGGCACGAAGCTGGGCACTCATCACGTCACGCAGGCCAATTACACCAACGAGAGCGCCGTCTTCGATAACAGCCAAATGACGAATATGCTCATCGGTAAGCATGCCGATGCAATCAAACACGGTGTGAGACAGATTGCAGCTTCTCACCGGTGAAGACATCACCTCGCCGAGCTTAACCTTGCTGGTATCCATGGCTTTGCTGACTACTCTTTTGAGAAGATCGCGTTCGGTAAAGATACCAGTCACCTGGCCACCATCTTTGATGATAACCGATCCCACGTTGGCCTGCCCCATAAGCTTGGCAGCGTCCTGCACGGTGTCACCAGAACTGGCAATAATAACGTCCGGTCCCTTAAGCATCAGAATCTCTTCAACAGTAATCATGTCAGCGTCCTTCCACTAACTGGTCATAATAGCGGGGTATACAGATCATTAATCTACTATACCGAGCCTCACTCTAACACAGGCTCGCATCTTCAATATCGGCAATGCAGAGAGCCACTTGAGAAGAAGTGAAAACCTTTTCGAGGCAGATATCGCATTTGTTCCAAAGGATTTGCCCGGTGAATAATGTTGCAGAGAACGCAAATGGTCCATTCGCACAGTTGCGAAAGAGCCCCAAACCGCAGCGCTCGTTCGCTGCAGAAGACCGCGTCTGGCGAAAGACCCGTCTATGAGACACTATTGCTGGCGCAACCCGCACGTACGCAGGACGCTAGGAGGCTTGGGCGGCTTGGGCGGCTTCTTTTAGTTCCTTGCTGATGCGAACTGCACACCAGTCTTTTCCGCACATACTGCAATAGTTGGCTTCGGTGTCCACATCTCGCCGGCGAATCTCGTTGGCGGTTTCGGAATCGAACGCCAGCTCAAACTGACCATGCCAATCCATCTTCGCGCGGGCATCGGCCATGCGATCATCCCAATCTCTCGCGCCGGGCAAGTTCCGGGCAACGTCGGCAGAGTGGGCGGCAATCTTATAGGCAATGCATCCGGCTTTGACATCTTCCGGGCGAGGCAGCGAAAGGTGCTCGGTGGGCGTCACGTAGCACAGGAAACTCGCCCCGTGATACGCCGCAGCGGTCGCGCCAATTGTAGATGTAATGTGGTCATATCCGGGAAATACGTCCGTCACGATAGGACCTAGCACATAGAACGGAGCGCCATCGCAAATCTCTTCCTGGCGTTTCATGTTCATTTCAATCTCGTTGAACGGAACATGTCCGGGGCCTTCTACCATGGTCTGCACGCCCTGGTCGCGAGCACGCATTACCAACTCGCCCAGCGAATCGAGTTCAGCGAACTGTGCCTCGTCAGAGCTGTCGGCAAGACAGCCGGGCCTCAGTCCGTCGCCAAGCGAGTAGCTCACGTCATACTCTCGCATTATGGCGCTGATTTCGTCAAACAGCTCATACATCGGGTTTTCGCGATTGTGATGGGTCATCCACTTGGCCATCAGGCTTCCGCCGCGTGAGACTATACCCATCTTGCGTTTGTAGGCGGCGGGCAGATGGCTTCGAAGCAGCCCGGCGTGAATCGTGAAAAAGTCAACGCCCTGGGCGGCCTGGATGCGGATCGTTTCAAGAATCTTCTCGTGCGTGAGTTCCTCGATGGGTTTGTCGACGATCATCGAATAAAGCGGAACGGTTCCGATCGGAACGGTTGAGTTGGCAATAAGGTGCTTTCGAATCTCGTCCAGATCGCCGCCACCGGTAGACAGGTCCATCACGGCATCGGCACCATATCGCACCGCCCATTCGAGTTTCTGGAGTTCCTCATCTTTGCAGGAACTCAGCGGCGATGCGCCGATATTGGCGTTTATCTTGGTAGTGAGCGCCCTGCCAATTCCACATGGATCAAGCTTGGCCGCATCCGAATCCGCAGGATTCAGGTGAACGCGGTTGGCGGGTATCACCAATCGCCCGGCCGCAACCTCGCTGCGAACAATCTCGGCGCTGATATTTTCGCGCTGGGCTACTCGTTGCATCTGCGGGGTAACAACACCCGCCCTGGCTTGTTCATATTGGGTATTCATCTTATTACTCTTGCTTTTCAAAGCACTTGCGCGGCAAAATCAGCGCATATAAAAGACCACACGAAGGTGGCCGAACCGACAAAATACGCATTGTCGTTCGTCCACTTCCCTACGCAACTCACCTTCCGGGATAGTAAAGGAAGATTCGTTGATCAGGTTCAAAGGGTCGTCTCAGTTCCCTGCTACCTGCCGGGAACGCCCCTAGCGAACAACCGAATGATAGCAGACACCGGTGGACGAAACAATGGTTTGGGCAAGATAGGTTCGCGGCGTGTTCGAGATTTCTTTCTGGTGTGAAAGAAATCTCGAACACAGAGCAAGTGAGCCCCGATGTGCATCGGGATCTTCGACGCCGGAAACGAGCAGGTGAAACAACAACGCCGAACGACTGCCTGCCAGACGGATTTCAAATAGGCTCACTCACCTGCGG
>CBDUQP010000074.1:0-17898 GCA_965369385.1 uncultured Phycisphaerales bacterium | reverse complement strand
GTTGTCATCAATTCTTGTGGCAGCTTCGAAAGTAGAAACCCCGAACGGCGAAGAAACGAACCACAGAGAAACGGATTGAACAGTTGAGCAGGTGATTCGCCACTCGCTTCGCTTGTGGCCAGGAGACCGCTGGTGAGCCGACTTTCTGGACTTGGAGTCAGCGACGGATCACGTCTTTGTTGTTTCACCTGCTCAACTGTTCTACTGCTCACCTGCTCTGTGTGCGAGATTTGTTTCCTACCAGAAAGAAATCTCGCACACTTGCGCCGAGATTTGTTTTGACTCCTCCATGGGCACATCTATAATTTGCAGATTAACGTGGTCTCAAGGCGGTGTCTACCTGCCTTGGGATGGTGCCTAGCCCTGACCCGGCGACTCGCCGATGTATGAATAACGGTCCGCCAGATGATTTATTGGACAAGAACGAGACGGTACAGCCTTTTTGCAAACGGTTTGCAGATAAAGAGCTATGACACAATCGTCTGCTGGCGGAAAAACGAGATATCAGGAGTAACTGGACCTATGCTCATGCCTGTGGAAAGTCAAAGACGGTGACTGGGAAACGGGCCAGTACGGCTCTTGCGGGATGCAGCCTCCAAATTGCGGCTGCGTCTTGGCAATTGCTATCTGCGCCGTTGCTGATACGATTGATTGGTGGAGGCTAGTAATGCTTACCAATCAATAGATAGCGGGATTTGTATCTCGCCGGTGACGTTGTAGGAAAGTGGGCGCTATTGACCCGCTTTTTTTGTTTATCTGACACAGCCCTCGCCAGCGATAACCCGCGAGAGCAGATAAGGAACGATTCATGAATCAGGAACTGCTGCGAATAGTCGACGGACTCGCTCGGGACAAGAACATCGACAGAGACCTGGTACTCGGTGACCTCGAAGCCGCAATGGTCTCCGCAATCCATAAGTCGGATCCGGATGTTAACGACATCGTTGTCACTATCGACCGCGCAACCGGGGATATCTCCGCCATTGTTGATGGCAACAGCATGGCAATGAAGGATTTAGGCAGAATTGCCGCACAGACCGCCAAACAGGTTATTATCCAACGCATAAGAGATGCCGAACGTGGAAGTATCTACGATGAATACCTGGAACTTAAGGGACAAATAGCTACAGGACGCACCGCCAGATGGGAAGGCGGATCGATGATCGTGGAACTGGGCCGCGCAGAAGCGCATCTGCCCAAGAGCGAGCAGATCCCGGGCGAGACGCATCGCCCCGACGAACGCCTAAGAGCAATGGTATTAGATGTTAAGGAACTTTCCAACCAGGTAAAAATCATCCTGTCGAGAACCCATCCTGATTTCATCCGCGCCCTGTTCGAACTTGAAGTGCCCGAAGTCGGCGAAGGCATAATAGAAATAAAGACACTTGCTCGAGAAGCTGGATACAGAACGAAAGTCGCAGTAACCAGCCTCGATGCCAAGGTAGACGCCGTTGGTGCCTGCGTTGGCGTGCGTGGAAGCCGTATCAAGAATATCGTG
The DNA here is from genome assembly GCA_965369385.1 of uncultured Phycisphaerales bacterium. GTDB lineage: Bacteria > Planctomycetota > Phycisphaerae > SM23-33 > SM23-33 > CBDUQP01. The sequence goes on along the minus strand of CBDUQP010000074.1, from coordinate 16,400 downwards.
GATGAGCTCGGTGGCGAGAAGATCGACATCGTCCGCTGGAATGATTCCTCGAAGATTCTGATCGCTAACGCCCTTAAACCAGCAGAAGTTACAGATATTGCACTGTGCTTCGAGCTAGGCCGCGCGACAGTGGTGGTTACCGATGACCAACTGTCGCTGGCCATCGGAAAACGTGGCCAGAACGTAAGACTGGCCGCCAGGCTGACCGGCTGGGATATCGACATCCTGACACCCAATGAGTTCAACGCCAACCTGGATACGCTGGAAAAGACGCTCAGGCAGATCGATGGTGTCGGCACAACAGTAGTCGACCAGATGATCGCCATGGGAATGGTCAGCGTGCTGGATGTTGAAGAAGTAGGACCGGATCCCATGATCAGTGAAATGAGCATGGAACCCGAAGCCGCACAGAAAATAGTCATACATTGTGCGGAGGCAGCCAAGTGTATAGCCGAAGAAAAAGATAAGGCAAAAGCCGAAGCGAAAGAGGCTGCCATAAAAGCCAAAAACGCACCCGCACCGGAAACCACACCTGAAGTGGAAGCAGACAATGCAACCATACCACAGGAAACAGGCGTAGATGAACCCACGCCTGATGCCGCAAACGAAGCAAACGAAGCAAACGACCAAACCGACAGCGCTGATACCGCCGAAGGAAATGTCGACAAAGCATCACAAGATGAGCCTCAATAACAATGAATTCGGACACCACGATTGTGGGTGAGCGTTTCACCCAGGTGACAAAGAAGTAAGCTGCAAAAGCTGTGAATGCCGGGAGGCTTTCTTGGCAAAACGAATATTTGAACTCGCTCGCGACCTCGGGGTGACTAGTAAAATCGTCCTGGGTAAATGCCGCGCTGAAGGCGTTGAAATCAAGAACCACATGTCTACCGTGTCTGCCGGACTGGCAGCTACGATCCAAGAGTGGTTCAGCGATGAAAACACCGGAGGTAGCGCCGTTGAAACTACCGACCACGTAGACCTGAAAGCTGCGCGCGCAGAAGCAAGCAAGACCCGCCGCCGCAAGAAGGCCGAAGAACCCGTGGAAGAGCCCCCCACCGAGCAAGAGGTGCCCCAGGCTCCCGCCGAAGACGAAACGGAAGGTGAACAAACCCTCCCGGAAACTCCGGTAGAACAAGCAGAACCAGCCGTCGAGGTTACTGCGGAAGCGGAAGAACCCATCGCCGCCGAAGAGCCGGAAGCTCCCGCCGAAGAAGCTCCACCTGCTGAAGTGTCCGCAGAAGAAGCTACCGAGGATGTTGCCGAAGAAACTGCGGCAGAAGAACCGAACGCCCCGCCAGCAAAACCCAAAGTTATGCCGGCTGGTCCCATGGTTGTTCCTACGCCGGCGGTGCTCAAGGGCCCGCGCGTCATTCGCGTGGAACGCGCCGACGATATTCCCCCGCCGAGACGCAGACCTCCGGTCCGCAGACCGGGTGACGCATCACAACCTGGCGGCCCCGGCGGCATACCGCGAAGTCCTTCGGGTGCGCCAAGAGTCGGAGCCCCGCCAGCAGCGGGCGATCCCAAGAAGACCGACTACACCAAGAAACGCAGTCCGCGCCGCAAGGTCGCTGGCCGCACCGCCGATGGTGGCGAAAAGCTGAAAGAATGGCGCGACAAGGATCTGCAGGAAAGATCTGAGCGTCTGGCAGCCGCGATAGGAAGCGGCATTCGTCGACGCAGGCCAGGTGCAAGTGGCGGTGGCGGCGGGCGTGGCGGCCGTGGCAAGAAATTCGGCGGCCAGGGTGGCTCCAACATAAAGACCGGAAAGGTCGAGGTCGAAGAACCTATCTCCATCAAGAATATCTCGTCTGCCACGGGTATCCGTAGCACCGCGATAATCAAGAAGCTCATGGAACAGGGTCTCCTTGCAACAGTTAACCAGATAATCAGCACGGACCTTGCCGAAACGGTAATGCTGGAATTCGACGTCGAACTGGTTGTCCAGAAAGCCTTGACCAGCGAAGACGAACTCACCGAGAAGCTCGCCGCGAGAGAGAAGGGCGAAACCGTGCACCGCGCACCGATCGTAACCTTCCTCGGACATGTCGATCACGGCAAGACTTCCCTGCTCGACTATCTCCGCAAGGCCACCGTGGCATCCGGCGAAGCCGGCGGTATCACGCAGCACATTGGCGCCTATCGCTACGATGTTGATGACAGGCATATCGTGTTCCTGGATACTCCCGGACACGAAGCGTTCACCGCAATGCGGGCACGCGGAGCCAACATGACCGACGTGGTTGTGCTCGTAGTTGCAGCCGATGACGGCATCATGCCACAAACCGTGGAAGCAATAAGTCACGCCAAAGCAGCAGGCGTTCCGATTGTCGTCGCGTTGAACAAGTCAGACTTGCCCAACGCCAATCCCAACCGGGCCTTCGGGCAACTGGCAGAACATGACCTCCAGCCGCAGTCTTGGGGCGGTACGACGGAAGTTATCGAAACCGACGCCATTACTGGCCGGGGCATGGATACGCTGCTGGAAACGCTCATCCTCGAAGCCGAACTCCTGGAACTGGATGCAGAACCCGACGCTCCGGCAAGCGGATATGTTGTCGAGTCCGAAATCAGCCAGGGACGCGGTGTGGTTGCGACCCTGCTTACGCTGAACGGTACGCTCAAGATCGGCGACATACTTCTTGCCGGACAGGGATATGGACGCGTCAGGCAAATGCGAGATTCCAACGGGAAAGCAATCAAAGAAGCTGGACCAGCAACGCCGATTGAAGTTTCCGGCCTGGATGAAGTACCAAACGCCGGCGACAAGTTCTACATAGTAGACCAGATCGATGAAGCTCGTGCTGTGGCTGAGGATCGTCGCCGTCAGGCCCGCAACGAATCACTGTCGACAGGTCAGCAGGTAACTCTCGATACGCTCTTCACGCAAATCGAGGCCGGACAGGTGACTGAGGTCAAACTCATCATCAAGGCAGACGTTCAGGGATCGCTCGAAGCCCTCAACGGATCGCTGGGAAAACTCGGCAACGAAGAAGTCCGCATCAATATCCTGCACAGTGGAGTCGGCGGCGTTACAACCGGCGATGTGACACTGGCCGAAGCATCCAATGCCATCATTATCGGTTTCAACGTAGTGGCCGGAGCAGGCGCACGTCGCGAAGCCGAACAGAAGGGTGTGGACATCCGGTCCTACCGCGTCATCTACGATATCGTTGAGGATATGATCAAGGTTCTGGAAGACGGCCTGGCTCCCGAGACGAGAGAAGACAAGCTCGGACACGCCGAAGTTCGCCAGACATTCAAGGTATCCAAAATCGGTACGATTGCCGGATGCTATGTTACCGATGGCGTGGTCGCTCGAAACGCAAGTGTTCGAATTATCCGCAACGACGTGGTTGTCGAAGATCAGCGTAAGGTCGGCGACCTCAAGCGATTCAAGGATGATGCCAAGGAAGTCCGTTCCGGATTCGAGTGCGGTATACACCTGATCGGCTACGACGATATTAAGGAAGGGGATATCCTGGAATTCTATAGTCAGATCGAAATTGCACGAACATTGTAAACGCGTATCATGCAATCGGTCAGCTTGACGTTTTGGAAAGCGGGCAAATGGCGACGACTGTTGGGTTACTTCATTTGGAGTTTCGCCTTCCGGTTGCGGCCAGTCTGAAAGACAAACGCCAATGGGTGAAAGGATTCAAGGACAGTCTCGTAGCAAAGCGGAATGTGTCGGCTGCGGAAGTTGATGCTCTGGATAGCAAGAGACGTGCCGCGCTTACCGTAGCAATGGTAAGCAAACAGGCAATACCTGGAAGGCTGTCTCCAGCAGATCAACACCGCCGCAACGCACCATTGAGATGATCTTGACGCACGACGAAACCGAATGGCATTAGTGTTGGGCAGTGCCCTGAATGGGGCTGGTACCGGCCAAAGACTTATCAATATCAGAATCCCTCGATTGCGCCGTCGCAAACGCAATACGTTAGATTCGTTTCAGGAAACGCAAATGGGTCGCAGAACACAACGAGTAGCTAGTTTGATCCGCGATACGATCGGGCAGGTCATATTGACCCAGCTTTCCGATCCGCGAATAGACCCCGCTCTTACGTCAATAATCAATGTGGAAGTGCCGGAAGATCTGCTGACTGCCAAGGTCTGCGTTTCGATAATGGGCGATGAAGCCACGCAGCGTAAGACCCTCCGGGCACTTAACCATGCCTCGGGACGTGTTCAGGAGCTGATGATGCGCAAGATCAGCCTTCGCAATACGCCGAGGTTGCGATTCGAGCTGGACGAGAAGTTCGCTAAGACACTGCAAACATTCAATATGATAGAAAAGGCTATGCAGGATATTCGCGAAAAGGACCAAACCAACGAAGAAACGTTGGAAGAACCCGCCGACTGATCGCTGCGTATTACCCTGTAATGCTACTTATTCGGATCAGGACGATATGAAAAACGCAAAAACATACGAAAAGAACATCAAGAAGCTGCTGTCGGGCGCTAAGAACGCAACAAAAGACAAGATTGACGAGTCAGCTGACCTGACCGCGATCATGCTCTTGGCGATACTCGAAGAAGACGCCACTGAGAAACGAGCCCAATCTGCTCTGGTTGCCCTTTCAAAGGAATTCGTGAGCTTCAATGAACTGCGCGTCGCTAGAGCTAAGGAGATTGTTGAGTGCATCGGTGATAACTATCCCGATCCATTCGCCAAGGCTCATTCGATTACCGCATCAATGCGAGCTATCTTCGCACGTACAGGCAATGTTACGCCCTTCTTCCTGGTGGAAATGACCAAAAAGGATCAGCGTGCCTGCCTCATCGAACTTGACCTCAGCCCCTTCGCCTCAGCACTTATAGCACTGAATTCATTCGCTCACGGCGCTATTCCAGTAGACCAAACACTGGCTGACTGCCTCATGATGAATGATTACGTGCATCCCGACAGCGAACTGGCGGAAATACAGTCATTCCTCGAGCGGATCATTAACGTGAAGGATGCATGGACATCGCACCTTTTCTTCCGCCAGTATGTAGCCGAATGCGCCAAGCAATTGGACAAATGGCGAAAAATAAGGGCTGAAGAAAAAGCCGCCGCCCAGGCCGCCGAAGACGCAATCGCTGCCGAAAAGGCCGAAAAAGAGAAAGCCAGGAAGGCCAAGAAAGCCAAAAAGACGAAAGACGCAAACAAAGCGGCAAAAAAGGCAGAGGCAAAGGCAGAGGCAAAGACCAAGCCAAAGGCAGTAAAGAAGACCGCGAAGAAGGCAACACAGAAGAAGACGCCTAAGCCGGCTGAGAAGAAAGCCGCTAAACCGACCGTCAAGAAGGCAAAGAAGACGGTCAAGAAAACCAAGAAATAACCAAACTAACGCCACTTCCCAGTAGCAGTGTTACCCGTCAAACCGATAACACAAACCGCCGGGCAGGTTCAGGCCGCAGACCATCACCCAGGCAACATGGTGGAAATGTCTCTGAAAAATACCGGGAAGACGTCATAACGAAGAAAGACTTATCAAAATGGTAAACAAGACATCTAACGACAAACTGGTCCTCGGAATCCCCAAGGGCTCACTGCAGGAAAGCACACTCGACCTGTTTGAAAAAGCCGGATACCGAATATCCGTTTCTTCACGCAGCTACACTCCTACCGTTAACGACGATCGCATTACCATCCTCATGTTCCGAGCCCAGGAAATGGCCCGCTACGTCGAAGAAGGCGTGATCGACGCCGGGCTGACAGGACACGACTGGGTCCGCGAAAACGGTGCCGACGTACAGGAAATATGCGAACTGGTCTACGCCAAACGTGAACGCAAACCCGTGCAGTGGGTACTGGCAGTGCCCGAAGAAGGACCGATAACCAAACCCGAAGACCTCGAAGGCGGGATCATCGCCACCGAACTGGTCAACGTCACCAAGCAGTACTTCCAAGACAAGGGTATCAACGTCAAGGTCCAGTTCAGTTGGGGTGCTACCGAGATCAAAGCTCGCATGCTCGACGGAATTGTGGATGTGACCGAAACCGGATCCAGCATTCGCGCCAACAAGCTGCGCATCATCGACACCCTGCTCGAATCCACCACGAGATTCATAGCCAACAAGGAAACGATGAAAAATGACTGGAAACGCCAGAAAATCGAAAACCTCGCACTGCTCCTGACCGGCGCTATCGAGGCGTGCAGCAAAGTCGGACTCAAGATGAATGTACCCGCCAAGAATCTGGCCGAAGTCTCCGCCCTTCTGCCGTCCGAACATTCTCCTACCGTATCGCCTCTGGCAGATGACAAATGGGTCGCTATCGAGGTCATCGTGCAAGAAACGGTCGAACGAGACCTTATCCCGCAACTCAAGAACGCCGGAGCAACCGGGATTATCACCTACCCCCTCAACAAGGTAATACACTAAGTGAAACAATTCGGCGCGAATACGTTTGCCGCGCTGGCCGCAACTCTGGTCCTTGCGATCATCGGTGGCGGCTGTCAGAACCGAGCTACGCAAGCAGGGAGACAGGCCAAACAGCTTGTTCCCCTGCCTGCAAATGCACTGCTCACGCTGAACACACTCCAACCGCCACTGTCCAAACCAACTCCGTCCGCAACTACCCAACCACACCTGCCCAAGCAGGCAGCTCGCATCGCCGACAATGCCCGCACCATAATGAATCGAGGCCGATATGCTAAGGCCATCGATATGCTCCTTCGCGCAGATGGCTTCGCCCCAAACCATTATCGCATCAACAGGATGCTGGGCATCTGCTATACGAAACTTCCCGACAAAACCAAAGCCCTTGCCTATTTGTCAAAAGCGCTGGATCTATCACCGGATGATCTCGAACTCCATTGCCTGCGCGGAGAACTCTACGCAACTCAGAAGCGATCCACCGATGCGATTCTCGCCTTCCGGGCCGCCCTTGGCTGCTCGCAGGCAACAGACGATAACTCCCTGACCGGCCGAGTGCTCCTGAATCTGGCGTCCCTTCTTAAAGAAAAAGAGTTCTGGACCGCTTCTCTGGAGTGCCTTGATCGCCTGTCCGCCAATATAGCCCAATATGGACGCCAGTACGCCACGCAATCTTCGCTCCGAACGATGGTACTGCGGCCGCACCTGATCTACATTCTCCAGGGCGAACTCCACCTTAAACTGCGACACTACGAGCAGGCCTCCGCCCTGTTCGAGCGTGCCTATCGTCATGATCGATCTAATTCAAAGGTCGCTCGCCTGCTCGTGGAAACGTTCATAGCCACCGGAAAATACAAACGCGCCGAACAGGCCATTGTCCAACTGGCAACCCAAGAGGCACAACGAAGCTCCCTGCCCAAGGCCGCATTCGCCTTGTGCATCACATCCGGCGACAAGACCATGCCAATGCGAATATGGACCGTGTTGACCGGCAAGAAGCTTTCCGATTCGCATATGGCGGTTGCCCTTGCTGCCGCTGCCGACCACTTGGGAATGTATGCCAATTCCGTCGACATCCTGGCGACCATAGTGAAACAGAACCCCGGGGATATCACGGTCGTCGCGCAACTAATCCAGCTCCATCTGAAACAAGGTCACCGTCTCATCGCACTGGAACTCCTCGCCGATGCTATTGGCGCAGACCAGGGACAATATGAATTCACCGACACACAGTTGCCAATAATCGCCACCGATGCACCGAAGGATCTTGCCCGCCAATTCGCCAGTACCATACCAACCGCTGCCACACGCCGGCGCGCTGCAATGCATTTCGTCGCGGGCAAACTCGCCGCCTTTCTGCAAGATACCGATCTGGCATCCCGGCAATTTCAAGCTTCGATAAATGCTGACAACACATTCCTGCCTGCCTACGAAGCTCTTGGGACAATCTATGCTTCCCAACGCAAGGGCGCCCAGCTCCGGCTTCTTGCCGCCAAGATCGGAACCCTTAAGGCCAAGACCGCGCTACTGCACTATATGCAGGGCAGAATGCACATGCTGGCCGGAAACGATGCCCAAGCCATCATGGCATTTACCAATTCACTTTCCTCAACACGCCAGCGCCGCGGAAAGGTGCTAGAGGCCCTCGGCGACGCGCTCATGATAGCTGGTCGGTTCCGCCAGGCAACGGCAGCATACAACGCAGCAGCCAAGATCCCGCCCGACAGCACCTCGCTCACTCGCAAGATTTACGAAAGCCACATGGCATTGCGGGCCTATGGCGATGCCCAGAAGCTTTGCCGGAAAATGCTCAAGGACAATCCCGAAAGCCTGCTCGGACAGGTGATGCTCGCCCGAGCTTTGCTGCTCGCTGGGCAATTCACCCAGGCCGACGCCATCATCACAAAAGTGCAGGCATCCGATGGCGATAGCTTCGCAGTGCGCCTGCTCGTCGCCGAAAAGAAGGCGATCAAGTCGTACCCGCTCCTGTACAAACACGATTATGACAGCATCACTAGCGAGCTGAACAAACTCATCGCCTCGGCTCCGAGACATACCCGGGCACGAAAACTTCTTGCCATCATCCAGTTGCAGAACGGTCAGTATGCCGATGGCGCCAAGACGCTTGAAGATGCCCTCACCTATCGCAACGACTCCACAAACCGTAACGCCCTGGCCATTGCCCAGTTCAAGGCACGTAACTTTAAAAGGGCTGCGGAACTTCTGCTCGACATCGCCGCACGAGGCCGCCGGAGTGAACGCATCGACAAGATGATATTCCACGCCCTGGCACAATCGAATCAGCCGAAGAAACTTATCGATTACGCCAAGCGGCAAATGTCGGCCTCCCGCAACATGCAACAAACGCGACGAATTCGCCTGGCGCTGACCAACGCGTGCCTGAAGGCAGACCTCTATGACGATGGCGACAAGGTCTATGCAGAGTGGATCGCTGCGGACACCAAGATAGCAGACACTCTTCGTACACAGCATGTGGCGTTTCTCATGCTAGGCAAGAAGTACGACAAGGCCCTCGCCCTTGCCAAGCAACTACTCGCCAAATCACCCTCGAAGCATGCCAACCGATCACTGCTTGTAGAAGTGCTCCTTAACGCCAGGAAGTTTGCCGAAGTCCACACCACACTCGACAAGTGGATAGACGACCCCAATATCTCCGAAAGGGCAAAAGGACCGTTGCGACGGCTGAAAATCCGTGCGTATGCCCAGGCCGAGAACTGGGACGAGGCATGCAAATACGCTGACAGCGAAATACGTAAGATGAAGCCGTCCGACAAGATTGCGACGTGTTTTGTGCTTATGGAACGCATGATCGCCGAGCGACAGTTAGATCGCGCAGCAGCAACTGCAAGCGCGTGGCATGCCGAGCTGTCAGCAATGATCGCCGAGTCAACCACCAAGCCGGCTACGCAACCCGCCACCACGCAACCCGCAATATCGGCGGCAACAACCAAGCCAGCCCAGCAAGATCTTTCTTGGGTTCGACGCGCGATGGATATGTGCGAAACAGCCCAAATAAGAATAGCCACCAAAGCGGGCCTGCACGCAAAAGCCGCCATCCTCGCCGAAGACTATCTCAAGACTCATCCCAAGAATATCGAGATACTTATCGCCCATGGCAACGCGCTGTCTGCCACCGGCGACAAGGATAAAGCAATGCAGGCATATCGCAAAGCTATCGCCTTGAACCCCACCACCGCCGGGCTTTTGAACAATCTGGCGTATTCCCTTTCCGAGCAGGGTCAAGAGCTCCAAAAGGCATACAGCTTTGTTTCTCTTGCTGCCAGAAAACTGCGTTCGGCATCGACCGACGAACCGCTGAGCCTGCTGGATACCCGCGCGTGGATCCTTTACAAACAAGGCAAGCTGAATAAATCAGGCAAGCTCTTCCTTCATGTGATGACACGCCTGCAAAATGATGAACTTCAGAAGCATGCGGTTATCTTCGACCACGCTGGTGATGTATACTACAGGCTCGGTTGGACCCAACGTGCCAGAGACGCATGGCAAATGGCGGTTGAGGAAGTATCCTCCGGCAAGGCTCTTTCGATGGAACAACAGGCTGTCCTGCTTACGGTACCAAAGAAGCTCAAGGCGCTGAAGGCAGGGACTAAGGTTGACGTGGCACCACCAGGTAAGGATGTCACGACGAACACGAGAAAATGATTACAGCTTCGAGATCACGAAGCAAAGATGGAGACGCGATATGTCAGGACACTCTCATTGGGCGACTATTAGACGGTCAAAGGCCGCTAACGACTCAAAACGCGGGAAGATTTGGAGCAAGCTCGCCAGACGCGTAATCATGGCAGCAAAGAACGGAGGCGACCCAAACGACAATCTGACCCTGCGATACGCCATCGACGACGCCAAAGCCGCCAACATGCCCAAGGACACCATAGCGAAGGCTATCAAAAAGGGCACTGGCGAACTGGGCGCCGAAGACTACGAACAGGCTCTTTACGAAGGATATGGACCTAGCGGCACGGCCTTCCTTATTGACTGCCTGACCAACAACCGAAACCGTACCGCGCCGGAACTGCGACAAATATTCGACCGCGCCGGCGGACAACTCGGCGCAAGCAATTGCGTTGCCTGGATGTTCGATCAAAAAGGTACGTTCCTCATCGCCGCCGACGCCACCACCGAAGAGCAACTCATGGAGATTGTTCTCGACGCCGGCGCCGATGATATCGTAGCCGATTCAAACGGGTTTGAAATCGCCTGCGAGGTGGCGGCTTTCTCCGCAGTTAAGCAAGCTCTCCTCGATGCGGAAATAGAAACGCTCTCCAGCGAAATCGCGATGATTCCGCAGAATCCCGTTGTGATCGACGATCTGCAATTCGCCAAGAGACTGATGAACATTCTCGATTCCTTCGACGATCATGATGACGTGCAGAACGTCTACTCCAATTTCGACATTCCCGACGAATTGGCTGATCAACTCGACGATTAGGCGCGATACATAGAACTCTTGCAGACGGCTGGTGCCCAATTGCGGCCCCGGCCGTCTTTTATTTACTTCCCCGCAGGACCTGTCTGCTTTCTCAGGATGTTTATCTTCTCGCGTTCCTTCTCGCTGAGATGCTGAACGCTACTTGCATGCAATGCCCGGTCTATCTCTTCTACAACGTCAAGGTGCTTGCCCGCTTCGTCAAGTTGCTCCTTCCCCCCTGCCCGCAACAGCATTTCCGCCAATTCTATTCTGAATCGCATTCCCTTCGGATCCAGCGAGACAGCCTTCTGCATATAACCGATCGCTTCGCTCAACTGCTCTTCGGATGGTCTGACCTTCTGCGTGTCACCCCGCAACACCTTTGCCGCCGCGTGATAGTACGCCGGCTGCGACCCGTCGCGATCAATGGCTATCCGAATCCACTGAAGCGATGCGGGCAATTCCTTGCGATTGCATAACGCCATCTTCAGCTTCGCATACTCCATAGCCGAAATCGCATCCAGTTCGTCGACGCTCGCGTAGCGATCTGCCCACATCAACGCGGCCTGCGTGTTATCGATTATCGACGCCCGCAGCAGATTGATGCCTACATCCCTTCCGATACCGGTTTCTTTCGATAGCTTCTTCAACGCTACGATATCCAACTGGCGAGCCGCAAGAACATTGAATGTTTGCATTCGGTTGTACTGGCGAGCTGCCACCGGACTCCACAGAAGAATCCCCGATGTGATAATCGCAATCGCACACAAACCCATTCCAACCGGACCGGCCAGCGAGAAAGATATCTTCCGCCATCCGAGGCCGCCATGTGCCACCGCCGCGCCTGCCATAACCCAGAACACCATCGCAGGCCCGGGCATCCACAAACTGAATGTTACCAAGTTGTGCAATACAAAGGCACCCACACCACACGCCAGCGCCACACGCGTCACACTTCCCACCGCCGGAATCCCGCACCACCAGAACGCAACCAGCGACGCGACCAGCATTCCCATACCAACCGTAAGTGCCGACACCAGCATCATTGCGTCACTACCGCCCGATCGCGAAAACAACCGCAGCGACAACAGCACGCTCACCAGCAGGCAGGCAATGATAACAGCCGAAACCCCTCGCCGAGGCGGCCCGCACGAGCGAACCATCCCAAAATCGCGCGGCTTGCACACTGCAACCAGCACAAATGCAATCATTCCCACATAGCACAATCCGCCGGGCAGTCCATATTGACCCAACGCATGAGCGATGAAATTGTGCGGTGTCTTGACGCCTTCCTCCGCAGCCGCCCGGCGATACTTCAAATACTCCGATCCGAAATTGCCCGGGCCAACACCAAACGCCGGATTCTCTTTGACCATCTCGGCAGCGCCCGTCCAATAGTACCATCGAAAAGTCATCGTCAGGCCTGGCAGCCTGTCATTCGCGATGCCCCATGCGACCACCGCCGAGAGTCCGACGCAAATAACCAACGCAGCCGCGATCACATATCTTCGCCAATGAGCAGCCAGCTTTTCACGCCATCGATACGCGAACCACATTACGACAAGCCCGGCAATCATGGCAAATATGGCACCTTCGCTGGATGTCAGCACCACCACTGCACACACTACTACACACATCACAAGAAAAGCCCCGCCCGCCAGTGCAGGCACATAAACGTCGCCCTTCTTGAGTGTCTTCTTGATCTTCTCGTATTGCTGCCTGGCGGTCTTGCATCGCTGGAGAGCACTGCCGGCCGCTGCGAACAGAAGCACCACCAGCATGGAAGCAAACGGATTCGCCAAGGCGAAGAAACCCGTAGGCGTGGGCGTTCGCAGGCGATTCTCATATGCTATGGCCGATGGGCTACCCTCAATGTGCCCCTGCGATGCAAGTATCTGCTGCTTATTGGCTTCGAAGTGAGCGATCACATCCTTGATCTCGGAAAAGTATTGGTACAAACCCTTCACCGCCATCATTCCTGCCAGCGAAGCCAACACCGCAATAACAATCGCCAGGCGTTTGCGGCTGGTACACATCTGGATAATCAGCCACCCCGAAAGAATCAGAGTCGCTTGCTGAAACCACATGTTCAGGGCGGTGCGCCTGTCGCTGGCGGAGGCGGCTGAGACATATGAAAGCGCGACGAACACCACCAGCATGGCAAGCAGCCAGAGAGCTTTGATCCGGCACTTGCCCGCCATCCAGCATGACCCAACCCACATTAGAGCAGCCACCAGAATCAACATCCCGAAAGTCATCGATGCCAGTTCCACTTTGTCCGGCGGGCTCGGGGCCAGATTTTCGACATCGCTCGCCAGGGAGACCAGATCGTTAACACCGCCTGCCCGGAAAGGCATTTCCGGCAGCATTACACGACCTGCCATGGTCATCAGCAGCAGGCCCAACCCAAGCGCAGACAGCATGCCTGCAATCTTCATGCGTCTACGGATGCGTGCGCGTTGAAGTGCTTTCATGGCCTTCTGTCCGCGGTTTCAAGCAGTGCGATTACCAACAGGATCATTATTGTCTGCGCGAAAACCAGAATCACGCCAATCGGGTCGGCTACGTGCGGGAGGAGCGATGCGGCAATGGCTGTGCCCGCCGTGCATACGTAAACGGTGAGCACCGTAACGCGCACCGTAAGCCCCCTGCGTTCAAGGCGATGCGAAAAGTGCTTGCGGTCACCAACCAATGGGCTGCGACCATCACGAATACGAATCACAATCACGGAGAACATGTCATACAGCGGTATCGCCATCAACACCAGCGGTACGAACATACCGTACAGAAACGAAAGCGACTCGGAATCCACCGGCTGCGAGTATGTTGTCATGCACGTTACTGCCGCCATCAGATATCCGATAACCAGCGAACCTCCGTCACCCATGTATGTCTTGGCGGGAGGGAAATTGTAGGGCAGGAAACCCAGCAACGCGCCCAAAATCAGGCACAACCACGCAGCCACAAACACTTGCCCCAACCCCGCAGCCGCTCCCAACAACGCGGCCGCGCATATGGCCGCGATACCGGTTGTTAGTCCGTCCATGTTGTCGAGGAAATTGAAAGCGTTTGTGATCATCACCATCCACAGGATGGACACGACACAACTGAAAAAACCACCCGCGAACTCCATAATTCGCACGCCGCAGAAGATCACCACGAACGCACAAACAACTGTTTGCACGATAAGCTTCAAGATAGGCCCGAGCGGCCTGCGGTCATCAATGAGTCCCATAACGTGCAGCACGAAAGCTCCGCATAGGATTCCCAAAGCCGCCAGCCTCCGCGATTCGGCGCCAGCGATGTGCCTGGCAATGCTTTCGGGCAACCATACCGGAATTCCCTGCACTGTCCATATCTTCACCATCGCCAGCACGAGAAGACTTGGAAGGCCAATCGCCAGGACAATCGCCGACCCTCCCAGCATCGGCATCGCCCCGCTATGGGCCTTGTGCTTCTGGGGCATATCCATCATGCCAGTTAGCCGAGATATCCTGCACGAGACAGGCGTAGCCATAAAAGATATCCCAAACGCTACCAGAAAACCGGCAAATACTACCCATATGATCGCCATCAGCTTCGTTTCCTTTGACGCAACATGTCGCGCGCCATTGTCAGAAATTCATCGTATCGCCCGGAACCGTAGTCCGGAAAAGTCCACGGTAACTTGCTCCATCCGCCTTTGTGAAACATCAGCGTAACCTCGCCATAGACTCCTTGACTGAGATATATGCGATGAGCAAAGTTCTTCATGCTTGCCAAAATAATGCTCGCCTCGGTGACAAGCCCTGGATCAAGGTTCACCGGGCGACCCGAGCCACCGTTAGCGCTTGCGCGAGCAAATTCCGCTTCGATCTCATTCGTTCTTACTTTCGCTCCAGCAAGCTCTTGGGGGCTAACAATCTCCTCAAAACCAACAAAATACCGAAGCAGTTCCGCCCCCATCTGCGGTTCGTAGTAAGTTGTCATGTCAAAAGGAATTATAGCGCTTTCGACATCGATTTCCCCAAAAGCATCCACAAGCGCCCCACGAACAGAGACTATAAGCTCTTCGCTGCTTGCGATAATCCCGCAAATCATTTTTGCGGGGGGGGGTTGCGTTGCTTCTGCCATTTACGCATTGTCGCGCGTGCGGGGCAACTTGTCAATCAAAGCCATTGCTTATCATAACCGCCTGTTTTCTCTTGAGCTTCCGGCCGCGGAGTGCAAAAATGTAATAGCTGCAAACATGCAGAATTCTCCCGGCAGTGCAATATGTCTGCCCCAACAGCGTTAGACTGGTTGGAATATGGAAGTTCAGGAGCTCCAAAATGCCGTCAAGGCCGCACAAGCTGGAGAAGTTGAAGGTTTTGAGTTCATTCTTAATGCCTACAGGCACCGGCTTTACGGATACTTTTTCCGGGCACTCGCAAATCATCACAATGCGGAAGACCTGCTGAGTGATATTTCGTTCCGCCTGGTAAAAGTAATACACAGATATGATGATCGAGGACGATTCGAGCCTTGGCTTTTCCGAATAGCAGCGAATCTGGTCAGAGACAGATTCCGACGCAAGAAAACGCGAGGCAATACGTTAAGCCTATCGCAAGAGAATGCTTCCGGAAAATCGATGGACCAGCAATTGCCCGGCAGGGATGAGCCGGTAGACAGGCAAATGCTGAGCGAAGAAGTAAACCAGCAGTTACAGGATGCTCTGGCGCGGCTGGACGATACGACACGGGAGATGGTTCTCCTAAGGTATTTCGGTGAGATGAGCTTCAAAGAGCTTTCCGCCAAGTTTGACTGCCCACTGGGCACCGTGCTGGCGAAAGTTCACAGGGCACTGAAATCCCTGAAGGAAACCATGGCAGACCAATGAACGAATACAACGAAACAGACTACGAGGCGGTCGCAAGATCGCTGGACGGTGAAGATGTGGCGCTGACCGATGCGCAGATGTTGCTGGCCAGTGAAATCCGCAGCGACGAATCCGCTATCGCGGGCATGCTCGATGTTACCGCACCGCCATCGGCAACCCGCCGAGCGCTGAATCGCGCTACCGCAGCCACAGCTTCACACATGTGGAATCACGTAAGGAAGGCGTTCTACAGCGGCGTTTGTGTGGCGGCTTCCATTGTGCTGGTGCTGGGTATAGCACGGTTGACCCTCCCGGCTGAGATGTCTCCGATGGATCAGGTAGCCCAGTATTACTGGAACGCCTGGACGACCCAGGATGTGGCGCAAGTTAACTACATGACACTGGACGATCTCGATTCGCTGGCTTCTAATGGAAATGGCGATTCGGAAGATTCGGAAGATTCGGAAAACTACGAAGCCTGGAGCCAGTGGCTTGAAGGCGGCACAGACAGCGCGTCAGATACAATAGACCTTGATATGCTGCTGGGCGATTTGCAGGAATCATAGACTGGTTATTCACTTCGAATTGCTCTCGGATATCCCCATCTCACAAGCTCATGGAGCCCGTGTGCGAGGTTTCTTTCTGTCGAGAAAGAAATCTCGCACACAGAGCAGGTGAGCAGCAGAAAAGGTGAACAGGTGAAACAACAAGGCCGAGCGATCACCCGCAAAACGGATTTCAAAT
>CBDUQP010000073.1:0-17904 GCA_965369385.1 uncultured Phycisphaerales bacterium | reverse complement strand
CCCTGACCCCTTTTTTCTTTTCTAAAAGGTTCCTGACCCCTTTTTTCTTTTTTCCTCTGACCCCTTTTTTCCTCTACAGGAGCAAAACTCGGAATAAGTCGGGACAATAAGAGAGAAAAGGGGTCAGAACCATAACAGTACAAATCGCATGCCGGACAGGATTGGGACTGTCCCCGTTTTCGCTCGGCTAACCTCGCCGATTTGCTAATGGGACATTGACTGTTCTTACTACGGGAATTACATATCACACGGTATTCAGGAGGGGATTCCGCACGCTATCATGCTTGCGGGGTTAACTGGGGACGGGGGACAAATGCGTTCAAGAAGAACACCAACAAAACAGGATTGGGCGATTGTAGATGCCCTCGTTGCAGGTAACAGAACCCACCAAGATATCGCAATAGCGAACGGGGTCTCACGCAATTTGATATCCCGCATAGTCAACGGAAAGGCCCGCACGTACCTTCAGCCGGTCATTCGAATGCGGCAGAAAGAGCGGAAAATGGCGGCCGCCAACCTTGCCACGCGGTGGCTTGGCGGGGTCATGGGCAAGCATATTCGCGAAGGAGTGACAGGTACCGGAGAGACGGCGCGGAAGTGTCGCGAGTATGTAATGAAGAATGCCCTGTTCGATGCGGATGATGTCGATCTGCCAAAACCGGAACCCAAGCCGGCTGCCGCCATGGCAGAACTGTCACCTGAACTGAAGCGACGTGTATTGAAGGAGCTCGGCGGCCCCGGTGAATTTGATTCACAGTGCGACGAGAGTGACGTATGAAGCTGCTAACCAATCGGGCGGACATATGGCTGTTTGTTTATGAGCGGTTTGGCATAAGGCTTGGGCACACCGCCTTCACTGAAGGTCACTCCACCCCGCTGGACTTCGTGGCTGACGCTTTGGTAAACAGCGGAGACGATACCGCTGCCTGGTCGTGCAGATCGGGAGGCAAGACGCTTGGCGCATCGATCATCGCGGCAATGGAGTTCCTGCACCATGACAATCTTGAAGGCAGGGTGCTGTCCGGAAGTGAAGACCAGGCGCGATACCTGTACGAGTATTGGTGCAGGTGGTGCCGTGAGGTGCTGGCAAGTAGGCTCGATGGGCCGGCGAGCAGGCAACGCACCGCTGTGGCGGGCGGGAGTTTCGAGATACTCGCAGCTTCGCAGAAGCGAGTTCGCGGCGGAAAAGTGCAGAGGCTCTTCGAAGATGAAGTAGACGAAATATCGCCCGAAATCGACGCTGCCGCTATTGGCATGGTTGCTTCACGCGGTGAACTGCGCGGCAGGACGGTCTATACGTCAACGTGGCATCGCACAGGCGGGCCCATGGGATGTCTGGTTGAAAATGCCCAAACCGGCGGTATCAGACTTCACAAGTGGAATATTTGGGAAGCGATCTCAAAGTGTCCCCAAGAAAGGCATGACCAAGGGCGCGGCTGCGATGGGTGCCCGTTGCAGGCCCCGTGCCGCGACAAGGCAAGGGTCTATCATTGTGATGCGAATTGGCCCGTGGGAATCGCGGCCGAGGCGGGCGGGCTCTATTGCGTAGACGATGTGATAAAGGCATATCGCAAACTGAGCACAAAGGCGTGGGATTGCGAGTATTTGTGCAGACGCCCGAGTGCTGATGGTCTGGTCTGGCCGGAGTTTGACTGTCGCGAGCACAGTTGCCATCAACCACCGGCGAACCTGAAGATATATCGCTCAATAGACTGGGGCTGCGGTGTGTTCGTGTGTTTGTGGATAGGCGTTGGCGCAGATGGCAGGGCATATGTGTTGGACACGTATCGCGCCGAGCACGGTACACTCAGGCAGCACGCCGATTACATAAACTCACATCGGTTGCAGAACGTTCGCAAGACTTTTTGTGATCCGGCAGGGCGAAATCGCAGCGATCAGACCGGGCGAAGCAGTATAGACGTGTTTGCCGAATACGGTATCAGGTGCGATTACTCACTGTCGCCCGCGAGGCGTTCGGTGGCGGGGGGGATAAGCCACGTGCGGTCCATGTTGTCGCCCACGAGCGGGCCGCCCAGGCTTTGTTACGTTCCCACCGAGGCCAACTGCATGTTTGTGAGGTCGATGCAGGGTTATCACAATCGCAAGACCAACGGGATATACGTGGACGAGCCGCAGGACCCGCAGGAGTATGAGCATATTCCAGATGCCCTGCGATATTTCTGCGTGAACATTTCAGCACCTTCGGATGTGCAGGTTGTCGGCTACAGCACGGCCTGATGAGCAAAAGGGGGACTGACTCCGCAGCGCAAGCGAAGGTGCCTGTCCCCTTTTTGCGGTTCTGCCTGTCGGCAGACACGTTGATGGTATCTTCGTTGCCAAGAGCATTCAACCGCGAAAATGGGGATCCCGATGTGCATCGGGACCTGCGGCTAGAATCGGGACAGTGGGGCTGTTGAAGAAGCCAATTTTGCCCACAGCGAACCATTAGGATGCAATGTAAGTTCAGTGTTTTCGGGGGGCGTTTCGGTACTTGCGGCACGGCCGCAGGGCTTCTTCAACAGCCCCACAGTCCCCATTTTCGCTCCCCGCTTTTACAATCAATCATTTACCTTTGTTGAGAGGAGAGTTCTTCCGATGGATGAACCTACAGTCACAGATTTTGACCCGGCCGGCACGAACGCGATCTATTCTCAGTTCGCACCGGCATGGCGGATGTGTCGCGATTTTGCCGAAATGCACGAGCATATATTGCGGGATGGAACATACCTGGACCGATTCGGCGCGGGCACGGGCACGCTCGAATCGCAAAGTCAGTACGACTGGCGCAAGCAGGCCAGTTTCGCGATTGACTACTGCTCGGACCTGATAGATCTGCGAGTGGGTAACATCTTCCGCACGTCGCCGGTAAGGACATTCGACCAGAGCCCATGGGCAGATTTCATCGCCCGATTCCTCGCCGATGTAGACTGCGGAGGAACGGGCATGGATGCCTTCATGACCGATGTGCTGGGCAAGTACTACTCGACCGGTGTTGACATTATCGTGGATAAGACGGCCTCCGATCCGGATGCTGCTCTCACTCGGGCCCACGAGCATAACATGGGCATGCGCCCGTATCTGACGGCGATGACTCCGCTCCAACGCCTTGACTGGGAGTGCGATCACGCGGGGAAATACCTGTGGGCCAGGTATGATATGGGAAGGCTGCCTGCTGGCGACGAAGATGCACCGGCCGGGGCCAGGCAATTCCTCACGCTCACTTCCGGCCAGTGGCGTCATTACACTGTTGACGATGACGGTAGCGTGATGGTGAACACGGGTGATATGCCCCTTGGACGGGTGCCCATTGTGCGGTTGTACTACCAGAATTCCACGCGGCCTGAATGTCGCGGAGTTCCGCTGTCGCTGCTCACTCGTATAGCGCCGGTGGCAAGGGCTCTGCTGAACCTGGTGAGCCAGGGGCAGCTTGATATATACATGGCAATCGGCGTGCTGGCGGCGGTTGGTGTGGATGCCGACAAACTACCGCGAGAGATGGCGCCCATGTGCTGGTTGGCACTTCCTGAAGGAGCGTCGGTGCAGCATATTCGCCCGGTGGTGGAGCATGTCCAGGAGAAACGCCAGTGGATAAAAATGTGCCTTGAGGCGATCTTGCGAATGGGCAAGCTCACCGGGCCATCGATGGAATTCGGCAGCCGGGCATCGTCCGGGCTGCAAGTGGCGGTCGAGCGAACGGATCTTGATAACGAGATGTCCGCGACGGCGGGGCAGCTTGAACAGGCGGAGAAGGACATTATTCGTCTTGCGGTATCCCGTATGGAGGGTCGCCTGGTCGGCCACGATGAGATTGGATACACGGTTGAGTATAACCGCAGATACGTGTTGACGTCGGCTTCGGATATCGTGGCCCAGGCGCGTGAATTCTTTGACGCCGGACTTGGCGATCAGGTGCCCGAGATGTCCGGGGTGTTCCTGCGAAGAGTGCTCGACAGCATTCTCACAAGGGACGATCCGCGATACGGGCGGATTGCCAAAGCGATCAATGAAGTGAAACCAACGTGATGTGAATGTGCATTGCGTCTGATGCATCCAAGGTATTTTGACAGGTTCAGCGGTTCCGCATGGAGCGGGCTGTCAGGCGGAGAAGTCTATGAATTGTCCGCGTGAGTCGTCGATCAGTTGCTTGGAAAGTGAGTCCATCGCGTCGTAGGCCTTCTTCTGCTTGGTGGCAGTCAGTTCGTCCACGGGGTGCGACCTGAACGCCTGCACCTGCTCAGTGGGCTTGCTTGGCGCTACCTTGACGGAAGATGTGGGTCCGTTGTTGGGGCGAAGGAGCAACATTGACATATTCGCCGCCGACGTTGTTGAATCAGTTCTCATATGCTTCGCTCCTCACAAAAAGGGCCGATAAACCAGCGTTTCGCTCATCAGACTCCGTAGCCGGGATTCTCCAGCTATTGCTTAGAAATGAGAATAGCGGCTAAGTGTATGTATTGTCAATATCTAAGGCAGGAAAATATCGGATGGTGGATATTTGTCAATTTAGAAATGCGGGGGTATTTGGATATTCATGGCCCGCGCAGACCGCACAGGCGGAATAGTGAAGCCAGTTGCTGAAGGGCATTGTGAGGGGAAATTATGTGTGTTTGGGCATTTTGATGCGTCAGGTGCGGAGGGTGTTGGTCAGTAAGTAAGTGTGTGAAGGGCAATGCGGCCATGTGGCGGCTAGCTTCGAAAGTCAGGCGCAGCGGCGCCAATGAACGGCCAGTTGGCGGGGAGCACTAATGCTGGAGAGTTTTCATATCCGGTTTTCAGCGGGAGACTGTTTTGTGTTTGATGATGGAATCGAACTGCCGATGGTGTGCAGATTCAGCGCACAGGGCGAACTGGATTCAGGTCCAGGCGGTAGCAACGATGATGACGTCGCAGTAGTGCCCGATGGCGGATCACCTGATGAAGCGGCTGGGTTGGCTGCCAGGCAGAGGCTGATTTCCGAGGCACGCAGGTATCGAAAGCGGGCACAGGATGCAGAGCGTGAACTGTCGCAGGTGAAGGGGCGGGCATTGACTGATGATGAGGCCGAGATGTTTGAGCGTCTCAAAGCCGAGTCTGCTTCGCATCGCCAGGTGATGGATAGTCACGATGCGGCGATAGACAAATTCCGTATCGAATCCGATGCAAAAGTTGCCAACGCGCTGAAGCAGAACGAGCGGTTGCGGAAGATGCTTGGCAGGACGGTAGGGGCAGACCGGCTGAAGACAGTTCTGGCCGCCAGGGGAGTTCAGCGGGTTGACCAGGCTGCCATGTTGCTGGAGGGGCACCTTGATGTGGATGTCGGCGACGATGGTTGCCATGTGAACGTGATCGGATACGAAGCAGCCGACGGAGTTAACCCATCGGGCGGACTCGAAGGCATGGTGGATACGTGGTTGCTGGATAATCCTCACTTCCTGCCGCCTTCGGGCGACGTGGGAAGCGGTATTCATGCAGGCGTCGGGCGAGTTGCGGGAGTATCTCTTGAGCAGCTCGACAAGCATCCACGCCGCAAGGCCGAATTTGTGGCCAGACACGGCCCACAGGCTCTTGTGCAGTTGGCACAGAGCAAGAGCAAGAGTAAGCATGGCGGCTGATGGCGGTTGTCATGGAATTAATGTGCAAATGTGAGTTCGGAATGAGCAAGTCCGAACCTGAAGAACGAAAAGGAAGACTGAAATATGACAGTAGTATATGGATCTCCCACCGATATGGTCTACAAGGACACTCTCCGCGGCGAGGAATATCGCCGGACGGTAGAGCAGGTGGATATTTTTAATGAGGCCTCCAACGGCGCGATTCTCCTCGAGAGCGATCCCGCACGCCAGATGGCCGAGGGCGGCGACTTCAGCGAGACGGGGCGTTGGAAGCCCGTCAGTTCACTCGTGAACCGTCGCGACAATGACAATCCGGGCAACACCGTGGACGTCAGCAAGCTGGAGATGACCGGCGGAAGGCTTGTTCGCCAGACGCTTGGTTGCGGGCCGGTATCTGTAACGGATATTCAGGCACGCAAGGCCGGCAAGGCGTTTGACATGAATTCGGCGATGGTCAATCTTGGCCAGCAGTTTGCCGAGTCGAAGCTGCTCGCCATTCGCAATAATCTCATCGCCGGTGCGGTTGCGGGCGTGAGCAATGTTGCCTCGCACGTGCTGGATATGGCACGTGGGCAGACAGCGGGTGCCAAGGTGACGGCATCTTTCGCGAACATCAATACGCTGCTGGCAAAGATGGGCGATTCACGTGAAGACGTGTCTGCGTTCCTGATGCCGTCGGCAGTGTTTGCGGATCTCGTTGGCGATTCGATTGGCAACTACCAGTTCGATCGCGTTGCAGGCGTTACGATCTACCAGGACGTGGTGCAGGCGTTTGGCAGGGCTGTCATCGTTGCCGACGTTCCCTCGCTGATCGTCGACCAGACCAGTAACTACTACACCGAGTACGGAGTTCTGGGCTTGGGCAAGGGCGCACTGCGTGGCACGATTGTTTACGACCAGGGTATCGAGCTTCAGCGTGACATCCTCCGCGAGTCGAGCGTTACCTACGTTCGCGAGGATTTCGATATCGAGTACGAGCTGTACGGTCTGAAGTGGAACTCGGCCACCGACAATCCGACAGATGCCGATCTGGCAACTGCTGGAAACTGGGCCGCCGATTACACCGATCATCGTGAGCTGAAGATCGTTTACGGTGTATTCAACGCCTCCATCTAAACCTTTGGTTTGGTGTGGCTGGTGAGCATGAACTTGCTCTGACGTAAGACTGGCGGGCAGGGAGGACACACAAATCTCCCTGTCCGCTGTCGTCGGAGTATCACGAGTTTGATATTGATAATTCCGAAAACCGGGACATTTGAAAATTGGGGAACCCAAGAGCATATGAATAGCGATAGCGACGAAAAACAGCAGCCGACAGATGAATCACCGCAGATCGCGGCCCCTCAGGAGACCCTCGAAAGACTTCAGCGTGAAAACGATGACTTGCAGGAGAGGTTGGCCCAGGCTATGGCTGAGGCCCCCGGGAGCGATGAACTTGACTCACGTCTGGCCGCTGCCGAGCAGGAAAACGATGTGTTGAAGGGGAAACTAACGCAGGCTTCCATTGCAGCTACATTGTCAACGGCCGGTCAGGAGGTGGGGATCACTGCGAAGATGGCACAATTGTACGCCGGTGAGTTTGCATGCGAGATGACGCCTGACGGCGAAGTGAGCGTAACGCCCGATCCGGTGGAGTTCTTCAGGGCAAAGATAGCTTCTGATCCTGCGCTGGCCAGGTCGGCCCAAATCGCCGCAGGCAGCAGGCTGGTTACTGCCGCGGTCAACGGGAGTGTGGAGCTTGATGGCGAGGGTGCGGCGGAGCTTATGGCGGCACTCGATAAGGCTCCAGTCCGCAAGACCCGCTTCATCGGTCGCCATGGTGTGCAGGCATATCTGGAACTGTGCGATAAGGCACGCAGGCATATGCGAATGGGCATAGCGCACGGACGTCGCTGAGGTGTTGGCTGGGGATATTGACTGCAAGGTGGGACACACTTCGCGAGCTGTGATTGTCGGTAACGGCGGCTCGGTGGATTCTCTCGGTGAGGCATTCTGGCGGGTATGCAGGCAGGCCGGGACGCTGATTGTGGGCACGAATCGCGCGTTGGCGATGGCAGCATTGCAGGATGTGCGGCTTGACGCGATGGTGATTCGAGATCGCTACCGCAGCCTGTGGCATGATCAGCGATTCGGCGAACAGTATCACCGTGACTTATGGATACCATCGACATGCCGGAAAGTCGGCCCGGCCCAGGTGAGGGTAACTCACTGTGACGAGTATTTGAGATTCACCGGCGGCTGGCAGGGTGAGCGGCAGGTTGATCGTAATGGCGAAGCTGCCGTTATGAAGAATGACAGCGTCGTATTGATGGCTTGCAATTGGGCCTGGTTGCAGGGTGCACGTGAGTTGGTGTTGGTTGGCGTTGATTACTGCGGCAGGCATGCGAGCCTGATTCCGCCTTACAACTCAGCCGACATTGGTTTGCGGGGGCAATACGATGAACCGGTGGGCAAGGGGATAGAGCGTCAGTTCGCGAGCATGAGAGATGCGGTGACGGCCGGCGGCGGAAGCGTGGTGAATGTGTCATCCGGTACGCGGCTGGCGGCGTTGGATGTGGAAGATTGGCGAGAAGTATTCCAAGTGAAACGAGAGGTCGGGTGGCATGGCGACACCGTAGGGGTCGCCATGATTACAAGTCGCAGCTGACACCATGGCGACCCACGATACGACTGTGTGTCGCCATGCAACCCGTCCCTTTTTCGCCCCCCGTCTTCTTCGCACAAGGGGCTTTGGGGCGTAAAAAACAAAAAAAAGGTTCCTGACCCCTTTTTCGCATCCGGTACGCGGCTGGCGGCGTTGGATGTGGAAGATTGGCGAGAAGTATTCCAAGTGAAACGAGAGGTCGGGTGGCATGGCGACACCGTAGGGGTCGCCATGATTACAAGTCGCAGCTGACACCATGGCGACCCACGATACGACTGTGTGTCGCCATGCAACCCGTCCCTTTTTCGCCCCCCGTCTTCTTCGCACAAGGGGCTTTGGGGCGTAAAAAACAAAAAAAAAGGTTCCTGACCCCTTTTTCGCACTGGAGGTTTTTTGAGTGCCGCCATTTTCTGACTATTTGAAGAACATGACTGTCGGCATCGTGGCGAGTAATCGCCAATGGTGCGATGGTTCGGGCCTATGGCCTGCTCTGCGTGACGGCCTGCGGGGGGGAGGCTGTCACGTTGTATTTTCTACATTCGCCGGCCTGGAGGCATTCAGCGAGCCGGTGGATATGGTTTTCGTATGGAACGGAGCGAAGGGGTCTGCGGCGGATGCGGCTTGCCAGTGCAGAAGCAGAGGTGAGCGAGTAATCATCATGGAACGCGGGTTCTTCGACCGGATGAACCACACGCAGTTTGACCATGAAGGTTTCAATCATCGCGCCTCATGGCGGGATTGTATGACGAAGAGTCCAACAGCTGAGGCTGTCCGACGTTTGAATGCGGTTTGGGGCAAAGTTACGCCGATGCGTGCTCGCCGCAAGGGATACATACTTGTGCTCCTGCAAGTTCCTGGCGATTCGCAGTTGAACGATTCGGAATTGCGACATCCCGACCCGCTGGTTGAGCTTGTGGAGGCGTGTTCGCGGCAGGGTATCGAGATTCGCGTGCGACATCATCCGATGCATGGGTGGAAATGCGGGCAAGGGCGTCGGAGCGGGGATATTGGCGGTTCGCTGGCGGAAAACGTAGAGGGCGCCAGATTTTGCGTCACGATCAACAGCAATTCAGCAAATGAAGCGATAGCGATGGGGTGTCCTGTACTGTGCATGGGGCCGGCGTTATATGCACATGCGGGGGTGGCGATGGCGACGTCGGCAGTGGGTATGCGAGACAGCATTCGCCTGATGCTGGGTGGTTGGCAGCCTGCGCGGGGCGCATGCGAGAGATACTTGTGCCAGCTTGCGTCCAGGCAGTACAGCAGCAGCGAGATCAGGCAGGGCGATGTACTTGAGAGAATAATGGAGGCGGCACTTTGAACTTTGACTACGCATACGCATATGAAGATCGCAACGTGATTCACACTTCAAGGTGGTGTCTCAGCGGGATTGATACCCGTGCGAGTGGGAATTGCGAAAACGGGCGGCTGTGGATGATGACCAGCCTCGCAGGCACTGTTGCCACGGTGGAATTATTTAGCGAAATGAGCTGCGAGGCAGGGGGTCTTGTCGCCAGCGGAACGGCAGATGTATCCGCTCTGGATGTGGCGTCGGCATGTTGCGAACTGTCCGAGGCGAACAGCAGTGGGGTTTCGGGCGAGCTATGGATTGAATCATATCTGGCAGACTGCGACTACGCCGTGGAAGTGCTGGTTTCGCTGTGCGTGGACAACGATCTGGCGATTGAGTATTGCAATCTCGATTCACTTCCGGCAGCGGTCTATTCGTCTTCGGAAGGGATGTCGAAGTATTGTGCGGCTGCCAGTCGCAATATCCTGCTGCTGGTATCGCAGACATGTGCCCAGGAACTTGGCGGATACGGTGCGCCCGAGCATAGGTTCCATGCGGTGGCGTCTCGACATGTTCCTGACTATCGCAGGCTGGCCAATCCGGACCAGTTGAAAGCGGCGGCAGTGCATTGGGCGCTTTCGATGGCGTTCGGCGCATGCCATGAACGCGCTGAAGAGACCATGTTCTCTCAGTTGCGTGACCATCATGACGCTAAACGCAAAGAGGCAATCGACGGGTGGGTTATCACGTTCAATATGTGTCCCGACAGCGATGACGATGCCGACAGTCTCGGGTCATCGGCAATGGTAAGCCCGATACGTCTGTAGCGTGAGGAATCGCAACGACGGCAATAAGTGAGCAAAAACGGGGACTGTACCGATGTTGGGACTGTCCCCGCTTTTGCGGCAAATAGCAGTCTACCGCGAAAAAAGGGACAGTCCCCCCAACATGGGACAGTCCCCATTTTCGCTTGATTTTCGCTCCAGAGGAAATAATGACAGCAATAACTGTGACGAATACGGACTGGGCAATAGTGTCGGCGGTGCGAGAGTCGCTGGCCGGGGCTACTATCGGCGGGGAAGTGGTGTTCAAGTCTGTGGTGGCTGTGGCTACTAAGGGTTATGTACGCCAGTGTCGAATGGTGGGCGCCCATCCCAAGGCGGTGGTTATCTATGAGGATACCGCAGAAACTTGTGGCCCGGGTGGGGAACGCAATTGCGTGGTTACGATGGCCATCGAGATGGTCTCGCGGGCTGCGAGCGATGATGAGTCCGCAAGGCTCACCGAGGCGCTGCGTTTGAAGAATGCGGTAATGAATGCGGTGGAAGCTGCTCCGCCGGTCGATGCGGTGGGTATTGGTAGTGGCGATGAATATCATGAGCCGCTGCTCTTCGTCGAATGCAATATAGATACGGGACAATCGTCACAGCCGTGGGTGCTGTGCACGCTCAAGCTTGAAGTGGCATGCAGCCTGGCGGCTGGCACGTCGCATTAACAGGGAGAACAAATGCCTTCTGTACACAATCCAAATAACGTCAGCATTGGAGGCACGAGCCTTACCGATGTGCTGGCTATTGAGTGGCAAGAGCAACGCGAGCAGATCGTGGGGCCGCTTGCCGACGGAGAGACGTATCACACCATCGCTGAGCATGGATCTGCCGTGATTGGCGGCAGGATTCTGCTTCGTAACCCGTCACAGGCGGCGATTGCAGCCAACAAGACAGGCACATTGGCTGCGACGCTGGCGGGGATCGGTGGCGGGGCGGATCAGACATTGTCGATGACGGGGGTGTCCACTGGCGGCGCGACGAACCTTGTGCGGCATGGCAGGTCGGCGGCATGTGAGGTGCCATTCGTTGCCGCCAGCAGTAATGGTACCACCAGCCCGGTGAGCCTGACATGACCGATGCGGCAGAGCACTATATGCTCATGGAGGCAAACGCCAGGCGGCCTGATATGCCGCATCCGGACACTTGCGCCAAGATTCGCGCTAAGGGTGCCCAGTGGGCGATTCCGCACAGACACATGCGAGTGTTGCCGATTTTCGGGCGAAACGGGGTTTCGGTTACTTGCAGTAGTGACCAGTGGCCCCAGGCGAAGGAGCTGCTGGCGGCGGCTCCTGTTCATAGTCAGACGCTGTGTTCACGTTGCCAAAGGCCGGTATCTGCGGTGCTGGATATCGGTAGGGACGATATGCATTTTGTCTCTGGCGCATTTGACCTGGCAGCGAAGTTGTTGCGCAAGCACTATGTTCTCACCGATGCCCAGTTGGCGGATTTGCTGGCGTTTGAACGCAAGAGTCCATCGTGGATCAGCGATTTGCTCAGATGGTGCGGAGGTGTTGATTCGCAAGACGGCATGACTCGCGGGGTGCCTGCTGCAATTGCAGCGGATGCCGGTTGCAAATCCTTCTTGAAACGCATTTTCGTGATTATTGGGCGGCTGGCGGATCTGTTGCATGAAGGGATTCGATTGCTCTGTGGTGGGGGGAAGAATAGATGAGCGATAGCATGATGCACACTATTGACGGGCAAAGCGCCGAGGCGATATGGGCCGCCAGGCAGGGGCATGACGATATGCTCGCGATATCGAGCGCGGTTCGCAGTTCGCCTGTGTCTGCGACGCGATTGGTTATGCCCGTGACGCAAGGGGCGGCGGATGCGAATGCGACTGGCGGCGAAAGTGTCATTGCTCCTGGCGTGATGCCTGTCGGAGCTGATTCACTCCAGGCGGATGCGGACATATCTCAAATTGATATCACCAGCCGGGATATTGCGGCGGACACGAGCCTGGGCCTGGTTGGCTCGGATTCGAGCGGACAGGAATATCCCGGGTCCCAAGGTAAACCAGCATCAGAAGCATCCGGCAGCATTGAAGCATTGTCGCTGGCTGCCGGCGGTGCGGCTGCGGTGAACATAACGAACTACTATGCATCCACGGATCGTCAGAAGGCCCACACGGATCTGGCGCGCGGCGTGGATGCGAGCATTATGTATTGATCTGGAGATGTCGATGAGTACGAGCCAATTCAAGTCTGAGTCACTGTGTACGAGGGGCGGCGTGGAGGTAATCGGTTCACCGTCGGCCAGGGTGTATCTGGAGACGATGCCCGGGGTGGACGGTGAGTTCGCCCAGCCGCACGGTATTTCCGGCAGGACGATTGTAGTGAGAGGCGAGTTGACGGCGGCTGCGTCCACGGCGTCGGCTGCACACGAGGCGCTAAAAGTGTTGATCCGTTCGCGACAGTCGCTGGTGGGGCAGTTCGGAGCGTATGTCGGCACAGACGGTCATCAATATGACAATTGTGTGCTGAAGGGCTATAACGCCGGGCCTATCAGGATCGCAGCCGCGGCGGGCGGTTGTGCGGCAATTGCGGCCATCGAGGCGAGAATCCACCACACAACACCATGAGCTACTACACAGATGGAATAACGCTGATCGACGATGCTATTTATGATGAAGGTCGATTGATCACAATACGTACCGATCACACCGACAAGGTGATCCAGTGCTATGTGTCTGGATATCTGTTGGCGTGGGGACATTCGGTAGGCGGCGTTGCGAAGTTCGTGCTGCCGAACATGGGCGAAAGCGACATGATCTTCCTGTTGGCGGTTGATGAGGAAGATGCAGCGGTTAGCTACTGGTCCCAGGCGTTCGAGTCTGCAGGTGGACGTGCAGACAGGATAGACGTGCGGTCCCCTCGGTTTGGGCTTGCGTATCGTCCTGGAGATACATGGCAGGTTTATCTGGGTTCGGTGGGAGACTCCGAAGCGGATGAACTTGTCCACGATCAGCCCGTATTCGTGGCCGGCCGACAGGCTTGCGGCTATGGCATGAGCTACTGCGGTGGATACGGTTTTGATGGTGCAAACGCGGCCGGGTATGGCGAGTGCTACGGATATGAATACGGGTTTGATTGTGCGATGCTCGTATACGTGTCATCACCGTTGCCGCGAGGTGAGTATCCGGTGAAGGTGGTCGTCAGCGATTCTGTCGGTAACGAGTCCATCGCCGGTGAAAGCACGGTAACACTGAACACATATGCGCGTCCAGCCAGTGAGCTGGCGGCGCAGTCTTACGATTCCAATACAGATACGCTGACACTTTCTTTCACTCCCAGTGAGGACATTACCTGATGGCTAACCCTACGGAAACCGCGTTGACTACTACTGAAGCGGCATCTTTGAGCGGTGTGACCGACTCCCAAACGGGTGTGGCTCACTGCACTATCGGAGAAGCGGAATATTACACCGCCGACTATCGCAAAGAAGCCATAAACAACCGCATCCTGGCTGCGGTGAACCAGTTTCGTGTCGTGAAGGATGGCGAGCTGACTTTTGGCGTGTGGTCCGGATTGTTCATGAATGGCGATACGGCTGTGGCATATGCAGGGGCGGCGGTGCAGTCGCTGACCGATGATGCAACGAACTACGTTTACGTGTTGGCAGATGGAACTCTGACGGTTAATACCACCGGATTTCCGACGCCTTCTACGACTGCACATGTTCCTCTGGCGATGATCGCCACGGGCACGGCATCGGCTGCGGGTGTGTCGGGTGCATATGACCATGGCGACATTACGGACTATCGCGGCCGCGCCATCTTCAGCGTGCTTGGAGCTTAGTGCATGGCGGATACCACCCATGACATCACGATTGAGGATACCACATACACCGCAACGTGCACCCCGGACGATGTGCATGGTGTGGACGTGTGGTCGCTCACAGTGCGGGGTATTCCGGTTCGCGTCGAGTTGCGCAGAGGTGTAACAACGATCGATGATCTTGACAGGATAGTAACTGCGGAGAACTTGCGAACATGATCACTGGACTTGACGAGACATTTGAGACTGGCGGAACATGGGCATACAGGACTGAATCCGGCTCATCGACTGCTGCCATAATATTGGCTGCAGCATATGAGGGTTCTGGCGGTTTTGAGATAGATATTGATGCCTTGGGCAATGTTGCCTATGCGTTCTGGTACTCGACGACCAATTTCAACACACCCCAATATTGCCTCTGCCGGTTCAAGCCAATAGTCGCACCGGCAACCGAAGCAACGTTTATGCTGGTCCGGGGCGCTGCCCGATGGACGAGGGATGTTGCCCGCGTGGTCTATCTTGCTGATGGCACGATACGAATGGATGTGAGGACCGCAGTCGGGTGGCATAATGGCACGCCGTATCCGCTGCCTGTCGGTAGCGAGTTTGCACTAATCGCAGTAGGAATCGACGCAACCACGTATACCAGCAGCACCGTCACCATGTGGGTCGACGGCGTGCAGATCGATAGCCAATCGGGCGTGGACCTTACCTACTCGATGTCATACGGTGGGGTGACGGTTGTATGCAACTTAGGTACATATGGTACTGTCGGCAGTGCGAACTTCCATGCGTATTGTGATAATCTTCAAATCAATGATACGTACGCACCCAGTTTCACTGGCTATCGTCTATACATGGGCACCGGTGGGCTGTCCCAGGTTGACTTCTCCACACCGGTGAGCACCGCCAGTGCGGGCAGCAGTATCTCACTGGCAGACGCCGGACTTGAGGCTTCGTCGAGATACACATGCGTGCTTCGTCCGGTGGTTGAAGATATGGAGACGCCAGACGTGTCGTGTCGAATAGAGATTGAAACCGACGAGACGGGAGAGATTGTCGCCCTTCGTCCCCACCGGCCTCGCGATGTAACAGCAGAGCCAGGCCCAAACGCCACAATGCTGGTGAGTTGGACTTGCCAGACGCCATATGGCGATACTCCTCCAGATGAATTCGCTATCTACTGCGGCCAATCGGCTGAAACGCTGGATGGGGAAACCCCCGTTGTTGTGTCCTATGACAAGGACCGCCGATACGAGCAGGAATTGCAGCTTCAGGGCGGGCAGTTTTATCACATTGGTGTCAAGGCACGCCGGACAACGGGCAATTCTGCGGAGTCATTCATGTCCAATATCGTTGGACCAGTGATGGCGGTATCGGTTGGCCCGCCAACGCCAATGGTACTTTTGGCGTCAGTGTACTGATGACGGGACACCTCTATCTGTTCCATTACAATCCCGGCGATGGGAATATCACGCGTACGAACTCGATCAAGACAGGTGCATATGCTTATTCATGGTGGGATCAATTCAGGCAGTTCACTGTTTGCTCCTCAGAAATACGAGGTCCGGCGGGCGGCGGTGAGTGCGACATCACTCGGGAAGCCGTCATGGCACGGCGAGCGGCTTGACCGCTACTGGCAGCCTATGCAGATAGAATGGGCATCCAACGGGAAGCTGTCATCGCTCACGCTTCAGCGGGTGCTTGGCACAAAGGGCAGGCGCGACCGAGAACTGGCCGAGCAGGTTGATATCAAGGCATGCGACAGGTTCACCGTGTCGCTATCGGGAGATGGCGACGATGAGGTGTTTCGTGGATATGTCGGGCAGGGGAGCCTGGTTATCCAGACCGGCAGCGATTACGAAGGTGCGTCGCTGGTGGCGTATGGTCCGGAATTGCTCTTGCGTTCCAGTGCGGTTACGGGCGCGTGGTACATGGGCCTGATAGCTGACCAGGCGGTCACCGACGGAACCTGGAGCGATGAGACTTTTGTTCGTTCAGGGGCTGAGACCAGCAATATTCCCGCGGTATTCAACGAGGCCGGCTTGCCCAATGCCTCGCCGGCTACCTGGAATCTGATCGATGAAACGCCGGGTGGTGAGTGTGCGGTGTTTGTTGCGCCCGGCAGACGGATTGTTAATGATAGCGGCGAGTGTGTAGTTGAGGCTGTGCGTTGGAATGCGTATACGGCTCTCAGGAGCCTGCTTGAGTGGTATGACTGTGGACGTGTGATCAGCCACGATACAACCGATTGGTCGGGCATATCGCAGTTGGCGTCCGTGCCTATTGGCGAGGTCAACATAACGGGGATGAACCTGCTCGAAGCCATGCGTGCGATACTTATTCCCGTGGGCCTGGGGTTTGCCATTGAACCATGGGCACAAGCGGGCGGAACTCATCGTCTCAGGGTGTTCGCACTGCACGGTAAGGCGTCGCGCATGGGCCCGTTCCTTGCCGATCCCCGCAAGTCGATCACGATGGACAGCGCGGCCGGGCGAAGGTGCAGCGTTCAGAGGCTTGAGTTTACCAGGGATAATCACAAAGTCGCCAATGATGTTATCGTCGTCGGCGCGAGGAAACGCTGCGATGTTGTTCTTGAATTCAGCTACGATACGCAATGTGATCTGAAACCGTGCTGGGACCAGAGCATTCACGATCTGGACGACTATGTGAGCAGTGGGATTGTGGCGTGGGAAAAGTGGTCGGCTTCGGCTTTCAGTAATTTCTGTGAGAAATACAGCCGAGATGTGACCTCGGGCAACCCACATGCTTTTCGTTCGTTCGCGTGGAATGAAGATGGCGGACTTCGGCCGACCGTTTCTGATATGCCTGATCTGACATCAATTGGCATAACGCGGCGTCCCCGCCCGGTGGGCAGTTGGCTGGAGGCAGATGATTCTGCCGACAACATGCGACATGCCCAGGCGATGGTTGAGCTGGGGATTTCGGGTGATGATGGGGCATGGATACGCGTCGCGGTCGATGTGTGGTCTGACAGGGCGGGATTCACGCTGATGCGAAATACGCTCTATGATTGGTATCCATACGCCACGGAACGATGCCGCACGCTTACGGGCAGCGGCGGGCAAAGCCTGCTGGATCTCTATGGCGACTTGTCATATCTGACCCTGCTGCGAAACGCGATAGAGGCTTCCGGCGATAGCCGCTTGCGATTTCGACTTACCGGGTCGATAGAAACTGATGAGTGTGTTGTCGGACTGGCGGGATATCGCAGCGACAGTTCGTGGCCGATTGCGAGCACAAAGGTGGTCTTCGCGCCAAACCGCTTTGCTTCGCACATGGATCTGTCGGGACAGATATCCGATGACGGTCTTGGCGATGCACAGGAATACGCGGACCACGTGCGGGATGTTCTGGAAGACGCCACCGGCCACGGCAGCATTATGCTGCGGGGAATAGACAGAAGCTACCGAATCGGAGACGCCATAGGCTCCACCGGCGGGCGCAAGGTTTCGCTGACGGTTGGCGGCAGGGGGATAGAGGATGCTGAATCGTATGCGCCGGTTGTGGTGTCTGTCGTGTGGAATTTCGGCGATGGTGTAGCCAAGACCGAACTGGTTCTCGAGTCCCCTCTATTGCAGGTGAATCGCTGATGATTGAACAAATCGAATTCTTTGTATGGGAGGTCCTCTTGATGAGTGAGCAAATCGAAAACTCTCTACAGCAGGTGCACCCATGATTGAACAAATCGAATTTTTTGTATGGGAGGTCCTCTTGATGAGTGAGCAAATCGAAAACTCTCTACAGCAGG
>CBDUQP010000072.1:0-18027 GCA_965369385.1 uncultured Phycisphaerales bacterium | reverse complement strand
GTGATGATGCAATACCGCCGGTAGCACATCAGCCAGCGATTTCAGCGGGACCAGAACATCATAACCGATCTGGCAGTGGGTCTTAATCGAACTATATTTCTCCGCACCCAGACGATGACTCTCGGCAAGAACCTTCGCCGGCGTAGCCACCATCCCAATATCCTGCAAACATCCCGCAACCTCAAGACGTCCGCACACTTCTTCACTCAACCCCAAGTCACTGCCAATCTTGCGAGCAATCTTGCCCACGCGGGCACTCCTGCCATCAAGATACTTGTCGCGACCCTCAATCACCTGCACCATACGAATAAGCACATCCACGTAATGCGTCTCAGCCTGCCTGCCCTTATCACGGGCTTTGCGGACATCCATCTGCATGGAGTACTTCGCCCGAACCAACCTGGCAACTAACATCCCCACGACCACTCCGAATATGCACCCAAATGCCAACGAACCGGCATTTACGCCTTCTCGCAGAATCACTCCAACGAAGCTAGAAAGACCGGTTGCCAGTCCCGTAAACAGACACAAGCACCGGCCTGACGGGCCATCTGTTTTCTTGTCTTCTGTCGTCACTGTCATATATTTAAGCTTACCTCCAGAACCGCTGCCCCCGCAGCACCTCATGGAGAGTCTAGAATATATTTTCCAAAAGACAAAACCTCAGCCGCCTTGCCACCACCACCAGGAATCACTGGAGAGTCTTAAACCAAGTCCCCACAAGCACAATAGGCGTGGATTCCACCGCAAAAATGCCTTGAACACTGATTAAAGGGGCCATGAGCCAGATCTCGCCAGACAATCGGCAACGAAAAATCATGCCGACCCGCATCCGTATGGTCGAATTCGACGCTCCGGTTCAGTTAGCGGGGGCCACCCACCACCACCACTAACAAGAACAGGCCGCCAGCGATTATCTCGCCGACGGCCTGGTGATGATTCAAATCAGCCTGTGAACTAGTCGATATTTCCCGCATTGATAATAAGGGGCTTGACGAGGTCACTGGACAGGCTCAGTGCGCCGAGTGCCTGTGCCGCGGCCTGGCGTACTTCCTTGTTGGACTTCGAAGTCACTACCGCGACGATTGCCTGGCTCTGACGTTCGGTCAGTTGATTACCATTTCGGCGTACGGATTCACTGAGAGCCTTGTATATTGCTACGCGTGTGGCATTTGCTACCTTGATATCGGAAGCGGTGTCAGCGATTGCACGTTGCGATTCAGCGGTATCGCTCATGACAGCCAGTGCCCTTGCGGCAGCAACGCGGACATCATGACGCTTATCGGAAAGGGCCTTGATAAGCCCGGGGCGTGCGACGCTTATATCATACACCGTGCTGCCAGTAAGCCCGAGGAGCCTAATGGCATTGGCGGCCCGGACGGACCAGTCACGAGCTTCTTCTTTGCTCAGGGGTTTGCCCGGCGCGAGCCTTTCGGCTTCCGATACGGCCTTGGCAACCTTTTCTGCCTTGGTGCCCGGCCCTTGCAGCACCACGTGCTTGTCAGTTTTCGCCAGTTTCCTTTGATCCACACCACTGCCCAGCCCAACAACCGGCAGGTTTCCCAAGCTGGGATCCTGCCTCAGCAGGCGAACAGTCTGGATGATCTTTTGGGATTCGAGAACAACCACGCCATCGACACCACCGACCTTCCGCAATTCGCCAAGTGCGAGCATTGGATCAGCCTGTCTCACGACTTGATATCCCGTCTTCATGAGGGCGTCGGCCACGCTGTTGAAAGCCTCGCCGGGTACAGACACGACCAGCAGGCGTTTCACACCGGTCTGGCGGACAGCGTCGGAAAGGACGGACATAACAACCTGCGAACCGTTGTAATTCTCAGTCGGAAGTGCCAGAGCAAGGACCTCAGCAGCCAGGTATCGCACCCGCCTGTCGGTAACGGTAGCGGCCTGCACCAGCGGTTGGGCTGCACCTCTGCGAATCGTCCTTACGAGGTTCTTGGCACCGGCGACGTCCCGCATTGCCTTGATCGTACCGATAACCAAACCGGAATCCTGATCCTTAAGCCCTCTGGCGATTACTTCCTGTGCATACTTGGCGCCGGCTGCTCTTATGTAGTCGGCGGCATCGGCTTGTTCTTCAGGCAGCATGGGGTCGGTCGCACCTGTGGGCAGATCAAGTTCCCTGCGAAGATATGACGCCAACCACAATGAGACAGCATCTCCATGATTGGGGTCAAGCCTCAGTGCATTACGTGCCATTCTCATGGCGTAGATATCGCAGAATATCTCCACGGGTACGGGCTTGTACTTCAGCAGACCACCTTCATAGAACCAGACATTCGCGGTATTGAACCGCGTATCTGGCATGATCGAATCCTTGCGGTAGTAGTACTTGAGTGCAAGATCATAGTACAGGTCCGAGGCGGCTGCCTTCAGGATGTTGCGATTGCCACCGTTGCAGGAAATCATCGCAGCGGCGGCACTCCGCCTGATCGCGGGGAGCTTGGTGGTGTCATAAAGTTCCTTGAGCTGCCCCAAGGCATGCGGATACTGGATACGCCCCAGAGCGGCAGCTACATACTTCACGATCGTCGGATCTTTGCTCTCCAACGCCTCTGCCAGACCGCGGACCATAACCTTACCGGCACGGGGAAGCAATTCAGCCGTACGTTGCACAACGATCAACGAAGTGTCCTTTTCGGTGAGCTTGGCAAGCAACTGAGGCAAGGCATATTCGCCGCTGGCCTTCAAGTTCTTCGAAGCATTCGCATATGCTCGAAGCGATCCTCCGAGCTTGCCGATCATCCGTTCGATCTCACGAGCGTCGGCGCGGGCTTCCACATATCCCGCTTCGATCTTGGCGCGAACTTCCTTGATCCGCTTTGCCATACCCTCAAGACCATCGCCCCGCCTGAGAATTGCATCCGCGCCGCGAGTCTTAACGTAGAATATATACATCTGCGCCCCCGTGGCGTCCCTCAGCAAGACCTCCGCATGGCTTGCCGCAAGCTTGGGGCGGGCAATCTCAATAAAGTGCAGCATGTTGTCCCAATCGCTGCGAAGATTACCTGAACCCTCAGCCGCACCCGCCGAAGAAACAAGACTGGTGGAGGTTAGTGAAATGAATGCCAGTGCCACCATCGACACTGCCGCAGCCAGTCGCTTGTAAGTTAGCATGCTGTCTCCTGCGTGACAAAACCTGAGCTTCTTGCCCGATCCAACATCGGAACGTGAGATAACGGAATGTAATTCATCGTCCCGGCAAAACGGACGGAACGCGGTGCCGACAAGTTCTTATCCCTTGTTGTGTATGATCTACATTGGGACCGCCAAGCATCTTACGACAGAATGCATTATGCCATAATGCAGCACCGAATGATGATTATAGATACCCCAAGGACGCTGTCAACACTATAGATAGGCTCTCGCACATGTGCCCACACGCCTCCGAGCACTTTCTGCTACGATGGTTCGCTCACCGCGATGGCAGATGCGACGGCGTGGGTCTCTATGTGGCTTATGGAGATGAGAACACGTGTAATCTTGAGCTGACCTGCTATTTCCCCGCATTTGCCCTTCAGCGTAACCTTCGGGCAACCAAGATCATCGTTAATCACCTCGATATCGTCCCACCTGATACCGTCGCGCCATCCGGTTCCCAGTACCTTCAACACCGCTTCTTTCGCGGCAAACCTGCCTGAAAGGTGCTCCAGTTCCCGCTTGCGACCCAGGCAATACTCCAGCTCAGTGGCAGTGAATATCCGTTCCAGAAATCGCTCTTTGTGGCGATCCATAAGCTCTTGGATTCGCTTGCATTCGACAATATCAACACCATGTCCGATAATACTCATACCACCTCTTGGTTGCGTCCTTCTCCGCCAACAGCGGGAATTACAGTCACAAATCAGTCCAACTCCACATCTGCATAGGAGTCTATTATCTCACGCAGGTCAGGAGTAAGGAAAATCTCCTCCGTTTCAGGCTTTTTTGCAATCGCGGCCGCAACTACCCCTATCTGGTCAGGTACGGAAGCTTGGGGTTCCAGCAGGATTATCTCACGCCGTCCGAGACGAATCATCGCCCCGCCTGGATGCTCGCTTGTTCCCGTAGCAACAGCCGAACGCACCTCAAATCCCAGCGATTCGGCAAATTCAATCAATTCAATGAGTTTTGATTCAAGATTCACCATTTATAGACCTAAAGTAATCACCTACTGCTACCGATAATAACTGAGGATAAGTTAGGGTATTTTCTTTAATCGACAGTAACAACATATGCAAGCGATAGCTTACGGTAATCCAGCGAGGAACTCGTGGCGATAGTCCAAAATCTAAAAGCTGACCATACGAAACAGGTTGAAAAACTGACCAACGAAGTAACCGCCTTGCGCAAACAACTTCGCGAAGCACAACGGCTTGCCTCCGTGGGAACCATGGCCGCCATGATCGCCCATGAGTTCAATAATATTCTCACACCCATCATCAGCTACGCCGAACTTGCCAAAAAGAACCCAAAACTGTCCGAAAAAGCCATTGCCAAGGCCGCTGACGGCGGGCAACGAGCCACAACTATCTGCCAAGCCATCCTTGGCATGACCTGCCCCGATAGTTCAAGCCACAGCGAAAGAGTCAACATCCATTCTCTTGTGGTCGAAACCCTTGAGGCAATGGCCCGGAAACCCGAGAAGGATTGCATCGATCTGACTATAGATATAGACACCGAGTTAAACATCTTGACTCACCGTGTCGAACTCCAGCAAGTCTTTCTCAATCTTATACTTAACGCACGCAACGCCACAATGGCATCCACCCATATCCGCAAAATAGACATAGCCGCCATCGAAAAAGACCAGAACGTCACAATCACCATCAGCGATACCGGCGTTGGCATACCCGCAGAGAACATCATAAACATCTTCGAACCCTTCTTCACCACGCATTCCAATGAATGCAGTTCCAACAAGGGACACGGTCTGGGCCTTACAATCTGTCGCGAAATCATCAACTCCCTCGGCGGTACCATCAGCGTCGAAAGCACCTTGGGCAAAGGTGCGACCTTCACCGTAAACCTGCCGGCCTGAACGCTGCCGCAATCGCTACTACATTCGCATTCACCATCAACCTGTCTTTTTGCGCCCGATTGGCGTAGAATTCCCCCTAATCGCACACAGCAAGTCGTGCATTCGCCGATACCAACAGACAAACGCCGTCGTTTCGGTTGACACAGCCGGTTGGAAATGCTAACTTCCGAAATGGTATCCGGTTAATGGCTCCGCTTCTCTCGCAAAACACTGGAGCCCAACCGGCTGGAAGGCAGGCTATAGCATGAAAAAAATCAGGCAGCTTCCTTCGCCTCGACAAAAAACGCAGGCCTATTATACATGAACCGTCAGATGGCAACCTGCCAAAGGCAGGCAACAGCATGAGAATATCCAGGCAGCTTCCTTCGCCCCGACAAAAAACTTCCCCGGCCGGAAGGAGAAACTTATGAACTCACGGATGACAGCCTTTGCTCTTGGCGTGGTGCTCATGTCTTGTATCGCCGTTGCTCAGGCACAATCGCCCGCACAAAGCGACGATTTCCCCTACACCGCAGAGATCACCGCAAGCAAAGTGAATGTGCGATGTGGCGCGGGCGATTCCTCCGGGCACAACAACTACTACTTCTGCACCCAACTGAACACGGGTGACAGGGTAACCGTTGTAGGCGAGCGAAAAGGATGGCTCAAGATCCTCCCCACAAAGGGATGCTACAGTGTAGTAGCCAAAAAGCTCGTGAAGGTCGATGAGGACGGTATCTCAGGTACGATCACCACAAGCAATCCCAAATCGAGGGCACGCATCCGCGCAGCGGGGAACCTGCGAACCGGCAACTGGCGCATCATGGTGAAGCGACTTCGCAACGGCAGCAGCGTTCAGGTGCTCGGAGCAGTCAGTGACGATCATGGCCAGTGGTACAAAATCAAATGCCCACCGAAGGTTCATTACTGGGTATTCGCCAAGTTTGCCAAACGCCTGGCCGATGAAGACATCGCCGACAATGACGATACCGATACCAAAGAAGACGCTGATAACAATAATAATACCGTAGATGATGCGGAAACAACCGCCAAGACGAAAGATGAGCCCGCCGACGACACCGTGACAATTGATGACGTGGATGACGATGACATGTCGGCCTTCCGCAAGCTGGAAAAGAAGCTTCACGCCGAATACGAGAAACCTGCGGCCAAGCGGGACATTCTCGGGCTGATGAGCGAATTCAAGGCATTCAAGTTGTCCAAGGAAAGCCCGCTCAAGCCTTACGTGGACTACTACATTAAGTTCCTTCAGTACGATATGGACACCCAGAGGGAAATCGCCCGAGCCGACGAGATTACAAGAAAGGCCATGGACGAGCAGAAGCATCTGTCTCTCCAGAAGAGCAAGGATGCCGTCAAACAGGTCCGCAGGATTCGCCCCTTCAACGCCGTTGGCACGCTCGGACCAAGCTGTCTGTTCAGCGGCGGAAAACACAAGGCCAAGCGATATATTGTCTACAGAACCGGAACACGCAGAATCAGCGCCTACGTGCAATGCCCCACCGGCAGCGTGAAGCTCCAGCAGTACGTCGGAAAGAGAATCGGCGTTTATGGAACGGGACGGTTCGATCCGTCGCTCAATCTCGACATCATCGATGTTAACGAGGTGGTTGTGCTGAACCCCAAGGGCGATATCCCCCTTCCGCCCGCGCCGAAGGTCGGCCCCATGCCGAAACCCGCCCCAAAACCCGTTGCGCCGAAGAAGCCGACACCCAAGGCTACAGCCAAACCCAAACCCGCCCCAAAGGCAAAACCGGCTCCTGTAAGAAAACCTGCCCCAAAGGCAACACCTGCCAAGGCAACTCCCGCACCTGCGCCAAAGGCAAAACCAGCCAGCACAGAGAAACCAGCAGCACCCAAGATCAAAACAGAGACAAAAACACCTGCTGCCAAGACCACCGCGAAGGTTGCCCCAAAGCCCGTAGTCAAGCCCGTAGTCAAGCCCGTAGTCAAGCCCATGGTCAAGCCCGTAGTCAAACCCGTAGTCAAGCCCGTAGTCAAACCCGTAGTCAAACCCGTGGTCAAGCCCATGGTCAAGCCCATGGTCAAGCCCGTAGTCAAACCCGTAGTCAAACCCGTGGTCAAGCCCGTGGTCAAGCCCGTGGTCAAACCCGTAGTCAAGGCTGTGGTCAAGCCTCCCGTAAAGACATTGCCCAAGGCTACCCCGGTTTCCGCCAGGCCTATCGCCGCCATACCACACAGCACCCGCCAGCCGGTAACGGTTGTCGAGCCCAAAACAAAAATCACACCGACCCCGAGCGTAGGCCCGAGCATTCGCCTTCCTGCCGCTGCCCTCGCCCCGACCGCTGCACCCGTAATCAAACCCAAGGCACCCCAGCCGATCAAACCCACTGCCGCCGCCTTGGCTACGCCGAACCCAACACCCATTCCAAAGAGACCTCGTGCATCCAAACCCAAGCCCGTCAAAAGAGTCTCGGGTGATGAAGAACACTTCGCTAATCCCGTAAAATTGCCCGCCGCAAGACGCGTGTCGGCAGAACCCCCACGTCCAAAGGCCGCCAATATCTCGGCCGATTCCTCATCCACTTACCGCGTGCAGCCCGCACCCGTTGCGACAATGGCGAAGCCCACGCTGGTCAAGCCCAAACCCGTCACCCCCCAGGCGGTCAGGCCTGTAGTTATCCCCGCGCCAATTGTCAAACCGAAACCAATCGTCATCACCAAGAGCATACCCATAACAGTCAAACCGAAAGTCACAAAAAAGCCGGCGCCCCCCGCTGTCCCCCTGGCAAAAACGCCCGCCAAAGCAAAAACCGCCCCGAAGGCAAAACCACTGCCCTCTGCTGTAGCCAAGCCGATCGCATCAAACACTGCAGCATCACAACCAGCCCTCAAGCCGACAGCTGAAGAACCGGCAAAGCCCGCACCTGACGATGACGCTAAGGTCATAAAGGACGCCAAAGACGCTGCCGAAGCCAAAGAAGACTCAGGCGAAGAGATCACACTGACAGTTGACGATGAAGAAGACGTTGAAGTTTCCGCCGATGATGACGAAATCGACGCTCCTGAAGGCCTGCCACTGGCAGACCCCGACGATGATGACTCAGAGAGCACCGCCGATGACGAAGCCGTTGACGAAGAAGAATACGAGTGATCGCCCCAAAACAGTAACTGCCACTTGATTGACTTGCAGTTCCGGGCCGATATAATTGCACGAAACAATTAGTACTCCGTAGCAGACATAATTATTGATGAAACCCCGGACTGGCTCGCGTGGCTATGACGAGGCCGGTTCAGTTTGGAACTGACGGAAGATTGACCTTTAAAAAGTATCCCGGCATACGGATGCCATACAGAGGTGAGGACAAAATGCGGACAATCGCACACAACCTGAGCAGGGCTTTAGATGCCGCCAAGGCTGGTGCGTGTGTCCGCGTAGGTATTATCACCGATATAGCAATCTGTACGCCATAGGGTGACGAGAACGACAATCTCCGGCCCTGAGGCGAGAAACGTCTTCGGGGCTTTTTTTGTGCTTCCGGGACTCTTGATACCCGCAATACTCCTTATAGAGAAAACCCTCACATTAGGGTTCGGTGGTGAATATTATGACTGACAACAGCAAAAACAACAAAGTTGAAATATACGACAGCACACTTCGCGACGGTACACAATCGCAGGGCGTGAGCCTATCCGGGCAAGATAAACTCCTGATCGCAAGCGCTCTGGACGAACTGGGCGTTGACTACATCGAAGGCGGATACCCGCTCAGCAACCCCAAGGACGAAGCTTTCTTCGCCGAAGTGCGGAAAATCAACTTCAAGCACGCAAAGCTCGCCGCGTTCGGAATGACCCGCCGCAAAGGAATCTCAGCCGCCGATGACACGGGAATGAGAGCCCTTCTCGCCAGCGAAGCCCCCGTGGTAACCATCGTGGGCAAAAGCTGGGATCTGCACCTTCGAGACATTCTCAGGATAGACGAGGACGAAAACCTGGCAATGATCGCCGACTCGGTTGCACTGATGGAGAAACACGACAGAATAACCATATACGACGCCGAGCATTTTTTTGACGGATGGCGTGCCAATCCCGCATGCGCGATGAAGACTCTCCGCGCCGCATGGGAGGCCGGTGCCCAGCGGCTGGTGCTGTGCGATACCAACGGCGGCTCGCTACCGGAGCAAATCGGACAAACCATGGATGCGGTGCTGGCGGAACTGCCTGATGCCAAGCTGGGCATCCACTGTCACAATGATTCCGACCTGGCAGTCGCCAACACTATAGAAAGCGTTAAACATGGCGCAATCCAGATACAGGGCACGATCAACGGGATCGGCGAACGATGCGGAAATGCGGATCTGGTCTCGTCAATCGCCATCCTCGCGACCAAGTGCGGTAAGGATGTGCTCAACGGCCAGCCCCTCAGCAAGCTCAGCGAAGCCAGCCGCTACGTCTATGAAATCGCCAACCTGAACCTGCGAGACAATCAGCCGTTCGTGGGCGCCTCGGCGTTCGCGCACAAGGGTGGAATGCACGTACACGCCGTGCAGCGTAACCCAGTCAGCTACGAACACATAGAACCCCAAGTGGTGGGCAATGCCCGCCGCATTCTTGTCAGCGAACTGTCGGGCGTGAGCAATATCGCAGCCACCGTGCCCGCAAAGTACAATATCGCCGACGACAAGGAAGCCCAGCGGAAGATCCTCCAGACGCTTATGGAGCGAGAGAACGAGGGCTACCAGTTTGAGGCGGCCGAAGCCAGTTTCGACCTGCTCATCGCCAAGACTCTCGGCGGCAAATGGTATAGCGAGCTGTGGAAGCTGGACCACTACCGCTGCGTAATCTTCCGCAATAACGGCGCAACGCCAGACACCGAGGCAATCGTCAAGCTTACCATCGGAGACAAGGTCCGACATACCGTGGCCGAAGGAGACGGACCGGTTGACAGCCTCTACACCGCATTCAGGGCCGCTGTCAGCGAAGATTATCCCCACGTGGATGATCTGCATCTGGTTGATTACAAAGTAAGCATAGTGAACACCACCGCCGGGACCGCCGCCAAGGTACGGGTCGTA
The DNA here is from genome assembly GCA_965369385.1 of uncultured Phycisphaerales bacterium. Classification (GTDB taxonomy): domain Bacteria; phylum Planctomycetota; class Phycisphaerae; order SM23-33; family SM23-33; genus CBDUQP01. The sequence continues at coordinate 7,950 of CBDUQP010000072.1, read as the reverse complement.
ATCGGCTGGCACGACAACGCACGCTCGCAGTATTTCGGCAGCGTGGGTGTCAGCGAGAATATCATTGATGCATCATGGCTGGCGATGGTAGACGCGGTGGAATACAAACTGCTCAAGGAAGTGCTCGACTGATCGCACCGTGTCTGGCCCAAGCACACACGAACAACTATCCGGATAACAATCCGAAGGCTATTTACACAATGGAAGCTGAACTACCCAAAAACTACGATCCGAAGACTGTCGAAGGCGCCGTGTCCGCCAAATGGTTGGAGACGGGCGCATTTAACGCCGAAGCCGATAACGCCGGGGAATCGTACTGCATCGTTATCCCCCCGCCGAACGTGACTGCCGCCCTGCATCTGGGACATGCCCTCAATAATACGCTACAGGACATTCTCGTCCGCTTCATGAGAATGCAGCAGCGTAACACCCTCTGGATGCCCGGCACGGACCACGCGGGCATCGCCACACAAACCGTCGTCGAAAAACGCGTGCTGGCAGAACAGGGCAAAAAACGCACCGAGTTCGAGCGCGCCGAATTCGTATCGCTCATCCAGGCCTGGAAAGATGAGTACGAAAAGACCATTCTCACCCAGCTCAAGAGCATGGGCTGCTCGTGCGACTGGCGACGCACGCGGTTCACCATGGACGAGATGTGCGCAAAGGCAGTTCGCGAAACTTTCTTTAAACTCTTCTCCGACGAACTCATTTACCGCGGAAAACGCCTGGTGAACTGGGACCCGGCCACCCAAACCGTACTCGCCGATGACGAAGTTGAACACGAAGACATAGAAGGCAGCTTCTGGTACATGCAGTACCCGCTCGAACAACCAGTCGATGTCAACGGTGAGCGGATCGACCATGTGACAGTCGCAACCACCAGGCCGGAAACCATGCTCGGCGATACCGCCGTGGCCATGAACCCGTCCGACCCGCGAGCGAAGGCACTGGTCGGCAAGAACGTCCGCCTGCCGCTCGTCGGCCGCCTGATCCCCATCATCGCCGACGAACACGTTGTGCTGCCCGATCCGGAAAGCGAAGACGAAAAGGCGCGGTTCTCCACCGGCTTCCTAAAGGTGACCCCTGCTCACGATCCCGACGATTACGCTATAGGCCAACGCCACGATCTGCCGCTGATCAACGTGATGGCACCCGACGGAACAATCTCCGACCGCTACGGCTGGGAAGACGCAACCGGCTCCGATGCCGAGCAGTTCCTGGGCATGGACCGCTTCGAGGCGAGGCAGGCGATCGTCGAGTGGTTCCGCATCGAGAAGCTGCTCGAAAGCGTCAGGCCCTACACGCACTCCGTCGGACACAGCTACCGCAGCCACGTGCCGATTGAGCCTTATCTGTCGGACCAATGGTACGTAGCGGTCAAAAAGCAGATCAAGCATCTGCCCGACGAAGGCATGATTGACGGAACCGACGTGCCGGTGAACTCGCTGGCGGGCCTTGCGCTGCGACCGATACTTGACGGACGCCTGAAATTCACCCCGCCGCGATATGCAAAGACATACCAGACATGGCTGGAAAATCTCCGCGATTGGCCGATCAGTCGGCAACTGTGGTGGGGACACCAGATCCCCATCTGGTCCCGCGATATCAAACTGCCTGACGACGTCGAAGCCACACCCGTTAAAGGAAGTAATCTCGATGCCCGCACGATCGCCGCACTCGACGCGGCCGTCGATGCAGAATCATTTAGTGAATATATGTCGGGCGTTGGCGAATATTCCATTCAGGTGGCAGAACATCCCGAAGACCCCACCCTGCTCTGCACATTCATCAGCACAGGCCCAGGCAACGACGATCTGGAAACAAGACTCGACAATGCCGGATGGCAGCGAGATCCCGACGTGCTCGACACATGGTTCTCGTCGGCACTCTGGCCGTTCTCCACGCTGGGCTGGCCGGACAAAACGCCCGAGCTCGACACGTTCTATCCGGGCAACGTTCTGTGCACCGCCCGCGAGATTATCACGCTGTGGGTTTCCCGCATGGTGATGATGGGCCAGTATTGCGTTGGCGACATTCCATTCACCGACGTGTTCATACACGCGATGATCCAGGACGGCCAGGGCCGCAAGATGTCCAAGAGCCTCGGCAACGGTATCAACCCGCTGGACATTATCGACACGCACGGTTCTGACGCCATGCGATTCACGCTGGCGTCGATGACGACTAACACGCAGGACGTCCGCATGCCGCTTGAGAAGGTGAAGCTGCCAGGCGGCGAAGAAGTTAATACGTCGCCCAAGCTCGACATCGGCAGAAACTTCTGCAACAAGCTCTGGAACGCCTCGCGATTCGCGATGATGAACCTCGAAGACACGCCCGCATGGGACAAGATCGACCCCAACGCCAGCGTGTCCGACGCGTGGATCCTCAGCCGCCTGAACAAGACCATCCAGAGCGTCACACAGGCCGTGGAGAATTTCAGTTTCAACGAACTGGCCGATACCATCTACCACTTCATGTGGGACGATCTGTGCGACTGGTATCTCGAAATCGCCAAGGGACGCATCGCCGCCGGACAGGACACGCCCAAGGCCATCGTCGCTCACTGCCTGGATAACGTGCTGAGAATGCTCCACCCGATCTGCCCCTTCATCACCGAGGCTATCTGGGACAATCTCAACCAGATCTGCCCCTTACGCGGCCCACTGAATTCGCCCCCCGAGCCTATGCTCGTCAAGGCACAATGGCCCCAGGCCAACGCCGGCGCAATAAACGAGCCCGCCGAGCAGCAGTTCGCTCTTGTCACCAGCGTGATCCACCAATGCCGCAACATCCGCAAAGAGCACAACGTTGCGCCCGGACAGAAGGTTAATGCGATCCTCGAAAACACCAATGACAACGCAGCCACCGTCGCAGAGAACTGTGACCTGATGCAAACACTGGCGAACCTGGGTGAAATCTCGATCAGCAGCGATCCCGTCGATCAGCCCAAGGACTCAGCGGCCGTGATCGCAGGCGGCGTGAAGATGTTCCTGCTCGACGTGGTAGACAAAGAGGCCGAGCTTGCCAGACTTACCAAACAGGCAACCACGCTCGAAAAAGGCATTGGCGGAATCGAAGGCAAACTGGGCAACGAGAAATTCGTCGCCAATGCCCCCGCCGACGTGGTCGCCCGGGAGCGGGAGCGTCTTGGAGAACTCAAGGCGGAGCTTTCATCCATCCAGAAAGCTCTTGAGGCTCTGGGCTGAAGCCCCACCGCCCCGCCGCCGCTAATATCCTGCCCCGCAAGGACGCAGTTGACGACTATATAATAAGTAGACTCACACGAAACGGTGGCCGCGCGGGTGGTCGGATACCCGAGCACCAAAATGCTGCTTGAACGGAGACAACACGATGGACGTTCCAGTTGAGCTGTCCAAAGTTGTGATAAGCGAACTAGGCCAGGAGCAGATCATTTACCTCAAGGAGGTAGGTGGTGAGCGCACCTTCCCAATAATGATCGGGACTAACGAGGCCATCGCGATTGACCGGCGAATCAAGGGGATCGAAACGCCTCGCCCCATGACGCACGAATTGCTCGGCAACGTGATTGCTCAACTTGGCGCATCGGTTGATCGCATAGTCATAGACGATCTTCGCGGATATGCCGGCGGGCAGTTCGCCACGTTCATTGCCACGATCTACCTCGATACCGCCAAAGGCGAAGTGCCCGTGGATTCGCGACCTTCCGACGCCATTTCGCTGTCAGCAGGTTTGGGCACGCCTCTTTACGTAACCTCCGAAGTGTTCAATGCGGTGCTCACCCCGCCCCAGAGCAAGAGTGAAAGGATCGAGCTTCTCCGCCAGAGAATGCAAATGCTCGAAGAACGAATAGCCGAATTCGAAACCCTCGTAAACGATGAAAACTTCGTCGACAACGTCCCTAACGACGTAGTAGCCCAACATGTCCACGAGTTACAAGAAATGCAAGCCGAATACGACGCAATAGATCGCGTCCTGAAAAAACTCGGATAGCAGCCTGCCTCAGACCTTTTCCCATAAGTAGTCAGACCATATGCCCCCCCATGTGTTAATCTGACTCATATCCAGCGGCGATGAATTCGGGCGATGCAGCCAATGCCGCGGGGCTAATCGCGGTAGTACGTCTCCAGCACGTTCTTCCAGTCTTGCGTGTTCTTGACTGCTACGAATGCCATGCGGAGTTTTTTGGGCGATGGGTGCATCCGGGCGTATTTGATGCCGAACTTTCGCATATGCATGCAGCCGCGCTCCACGCCGTAGAACTCCGATGACAGCGTGAAGTGCTCTGCGATAACCTCTCGCTGCTCGGAAAGTGACGGATCGTAGGGCTCACGTCCGGCCACAATATCCTGAAACTGGCGGAAGAACCACGGATTGCCCAGGCTTCCGCGTGCGGCGGTGGCTGCATCTACGCCGGTTTCTCGTAGCATCTCCAAAGCGCACGAAGGGTTGAATGCATCTCCCGAGCCCATCACCAGCTTGTCTGCGAAGCGCCGCTTAACTTCGGCGATGAATTGCCAATCTGCCGAGCCGGCATATTTGGCTTGCACGGTTCGCCCATGAACGCAAATACCGGCGGCCCCGGCGTCAAACGCGCCCTCTGCCATCCGCCAGAAGTCTTCACATTCGACATCTTCATCGAAAAACGACTTGCGGAGCTTCAGCGTGACGGGTCGGTTGACAGCATTTACGACCGCCTGGGTAACTTTTATGACGTCTTCGGGCGCTTTCATCATGAATCCGCCACGTTTACGGCGGATCGCCTTGTGAACCGGGCAGGCGAAATTCAGGTCTATTACGTCGAAACCGCGTTTGTCCAGCTCAATCGCAGCCGCCGACATGGTCTCGGGATCGTTTCCGATGAGCTGCCCAGCCACGGGGTGATCGCCACTGTCGGATGCTACGAGGCGGTTGGTGAGCTTTCCGCCTTGCAGAACGCTCCTGTCGAGCATCATTTCAGTAGCGCAAAATGGGGCACCCAGTCTGCGGCAGATAGTCCTGTAGGGCAGGTCGCTATAGCCAGCCAGTGCCGCAAGCACCACACGGAACTTAACTTCCACGTTGCCAATCGAAAAAGGTTGTAACTGCGTGTCCATGGCGGTGAGTATAATCCCAAGATACCTTGTGAGGCAATGTGCGATGCGAAGAAGAGCAAGTTATCTATTGTTGGCGGTGATGATTGCTGCGGTCTGGGCCGGCGGAGCACTGGCAGGCAAGCAAGAAGTCTCTGCAAAGCAATCCCCAGCAAAAAGGCCCCAAGCGGCCCGGCCGGGAAGGATCGAATACGAGCCAGGCAAGACCATCGCGGTCCTGTCTAACAAGAGCCTCAACGAGAGCAGCGGAATTGCGGCTTCGAAGCGTTTGAAGGGTGTGTTCTGAACGCACAACGATTCCGGCGGGCGGCCGCAGTTGTACGCGTTCAACCTCAAAGGCGAGCAGATGGCTACGCTGAAGCTGAGGGGCGTGACCTGTCGGGACTGGGAAGACTGTGCATCATTCACCTACAAGGGCAGGCATATTCTGCTTGTCGGTGATTTCGGTGATAATGCTCGCAAGTACAAGGTGTCGAGGATATTCGGCGTATACGAGCCCAAGCTGAAAGCGGCCAAGCGAAACGCCAAGTACAAGCTCAACCCGTGCAAGACGATTACTTTCAGGTTCGCCAATGGCCCGCAGAATTGCGAATCAATGGCGGCAGATCCCACAAGCGGCAAGATATTCCTCGTCAGCAAGACTTCCGGCAATCGTTGCAAGGTATATGAACTGCCATGGGCGGCAAGCACGGCCGGCAAGCCTGCGGTCGCCAAGGTGATTGCGACTCTGGATGTCCCCACGACTACCGCAATGGATATTTCGCCGGACGGCCTGCGTGCGGTGGTTCTCACTTATAGCCATGCGTTTGAGTATGTTCGCAAGAAGGACGAGACATGGGCCCAGGGGTTTTCGCGGCAGCCGAGGATTCTGTCGATGCCCCTGCGTGCGCAGGGCGAGTCGATCTGCTATGGCATGGACGGCGCAACACTGTATCTCACGAGCGAGACACAACTGGCGAGCAAGAAACTGCTGGGCAACAAGAAGCTGCAAACCCCGCTGATTGAGGTAGCTCCGGTCAAGGCGGCAGCGAAAGATACGAAAAAATCCGCCACCGCCAAACCGGCAAATACCTCCGCCAGGCCAGCCAAATAGTCTACTGTCCTGGCGAAGGCCAATTCACATCAAGACTGCGGCGATCCTGATCACTGAGATAACTCAACCAGGTAGACCTTCTGGTCGGAAGGTATCGTCAGGGTTCTGTCGCACGTACCTTCTTGCAGGCAATTATTGTCGTAGTCGAGCATCCTGTAGTGTTTGCCTTTCAGCCAGGAGGCAGTTATCGTCAGCCCGACCCTGCCGGCGACAATAGGCCGACTTCCAATATTCGTGATCGATCTTCCCAAGCCGTGTGCGTAGGCCGTATCTTTGGCCATCTTCTTCAGGTCTACGCTGAATCCGGAATTGAAACTGGTATTGACGGCAGAGATCGTGATCTTCTTTGAGAATCGCAGCGGCTTGCCATCTTCACTGACAATACCGATCGCTGCGTAGCGTTCTCCATCAATCTTGAACGGCATCCCCTTGGGCGTGTGAACCGTAATACCTGACAGGAGCGTACCGCCTTTGAATCTGTACTTGGACGGTACGAACCCGACAATCGCCTTGCATTGGCGTGAATCCAGCACAAGGATGCCTTCTTTCCAGCGATATTGAATCTCCCGGGTGGGCTTGACCACCTTGTTTGCAGGCAAGGTCTTCAGGTCAATCAGCTTTCCGCGAACCTTGTCCTTCTTCTCATGTGGCCGGAAGTCCCAGCAGAATCCCTTCTGGAACGCCGTATACCGCGCTGCCAGCGAGTATGCTCCATAGTTAAGATCGTGGATATTGAAAATGGTGTTCTTCCCGAGCACCGCCACCACCGGATTGGCCGCAGGTTTCAGGTATCCTTTCTTGAATATCTCTCCCGCGACCTTCACCGTCGCCATGAGAACTTCATCGTCACGCATGCCCAGCCCGTAAGTGTCCTTGGCTCCATGCATATACTGCATACGAGCCGTCGTGTAGGGATTCTTCATGGTCGGGAAGACACGGGGATGACCATAATAGTGGAAATCCACAACGTCGAAATCCTGAGTAGCTGCCAGCGCCAGCAATCGGTAGGCGTATTCGGCACGATACTTCTGTGGGGCAAAGAACATATTTTCATACAAAAAAGTCGGCTTGCCCAGGACACGTCTGTTGTCGAACCAATCGTTTATCAGCGGTGGACTGTTCAAGGCGCTGGCGAATGGGAATGTCGAAGCCTTGGAATTATGCGTGCTCATATCCAGATACATACCTACCGCGGTCACGTCGGCATATGACTGCAGGTACTGAGAAAACGCCCTGCCCGAGAAATTCGTATCCCATACCAGTGGCACGACACTGCAACCCTTGTTTCGCACACCCTGGCTACGGAATACCTTCTCCGCTTTGCGTTTGAATGCGATGTGCATGTCCGCAAGAAAACGCATCACATCCCGGCCTCGCTGGGGAGAGAAGTCGGACAGACCCGCCTTGGAATAGGTGAGCTTCACATCGAGTCCGAGCACCTTGGCCATCTGCACCATATCCTGATTTGCCTTGGCCGTCAGGAACATGATCGTTTGCTTCTCAAGGTCTTCCCCCGGGAGTAGTCTGGTCCATGCTCGCTGCAATGCCCTGGTGGAACCATATTCCTTCTTCAACCACTGGTTCCATTTGGCATAGAAGCTCTTCTGGAAATACTCGGGCAGCTTGAGAAATTTGCCCCAGAGGATCCTCTGGTACCACCATTCTTCATTGGAAAGCTCCCAGGCATAGAAGGCCGGATCATCGGCATATCGCAGGCCATTGTGCTTGTTGCGATGGTTCAGGGTCTTCTTGATATAGTTGAAGTATATCTCCTGCATTCGT
>CBDUQP010000071.1:0-18071 GCA_965369385.1 uncultured Phycisphaerales bacterium | reverse complement strand
ATGTGTTACCCATGTGCCCGGTATAATGTGTTACCTATGTTACCGGTTCGGACCAAGAACTTAGACGGAGGCATGAGCCTCCGGACAAGACGTACGAGAATAGACAAGCCCCAACGGGGCGACACAAGGGGTAATCCGAAATGGTGATGTTCTTTCGAGACCGTGAATTGCCGTCCATCCAGGCACCAATGCCTGCGCGTCGTGGATTACCAGCCGAATACGTATCGCCCTTTCAGGGCTCGGTTGTGATGGTGGATCGGATCCGAGGCTTACGCCCCGGCCTAAGATCTGGCGAGGCCTTCGGCCTCTGAGAGACACTGGAAGGAGCGGACGCAAACGCAATTGTCATACCGGACAGGATTGGGACGGTCCTTTGTTTGTTTCCGATTATTCCTATTTAAATAAGGCACCGTCCCTAATTTATGATGTCACGCCTTGGCGGCGGATTTCTGGCATTTGGCCAGGAACGTGTCCATATCGCAATCTTCGCGGATGCCCATCCTTGTCAGGCAGAAATCATATTTCACCGGGTCGGCCGGGCAGAAGTGTCGCAAGGCGTCGGTGATCTCGGCTGCTGCGCGGATGTCGGCCTGCTTCCTGGATGTCATGCCCAATGCTGTGCCTATCCGGTGCATATGAGTGTCCAGGGGAATCATAAGTCGTTCTCTGCCAATACATTGCCAGCCGCCTGGGTCTACCCTGTCCTTGCGAACCTGCCACCGGAGAAACAGGTGCAGGCGTTTGCATGCACTGCCCTTGGCGGGGTCGGCGAGCATATGTCCGCAGTCGGCGGCCCCGAGTTTGCGAATATCGCCCACGAAACCTGCCAGCGCGACATGCGAAGTTTCCTGAATTTTCTCAATTTCCTCAATACATGCCTTTGCCCCCCTCTGCCCCTGCGAGCCTGCGCTGCAAACGTGGCGGGCAAAACACGCCTCCAGCGTCCCATATTCGCGCAATACACCCCGAATTCCCCACAAAAACGCAGCCATCTGTTTGTGATCGCAGAACCTGTGCCTGAAGCCATCGCACATTTTCGTAATCACCTGGCGGGAGCAGTCGCATATGGCCGCCGGGGCTGGCCCGAGCTTTTCCAGCATCCAGGTAACGCTCTTAAGTATTTGTGCCACGCGGCCATAGGCCAAGCTGGCGGCAAGAAGGGCAACTACTTCGCGATCTGCTGGTTGGTCATAATTGTACAGAAATTGCAGCGGATCGGGGCTCACGAACCGGCGGCGTGTGTAGCGATGGTACATCTCGTCGAAGATGGCAGAATCGATGCGTCTATACATGTGTATCCTCTTATATATCCCGTTTCGTCAGGCGCCCGCGGAGGGTATGCCTGAGTTTCACCATTGTATTGGCCTGCGAGGGCAAACCCAAGGCGTGGGGCGGACGTTTTCGGGCAAATTGGGCGTAACTCCAGGACGCTCGGTTGGGAAGTTGCGACTAAGCGGCTGGAAACCGGTCATTTCCGACCAAATAGCTATCGTTGCCTATATTAACAGCCGATACCCATTCTGGGTTGGGATAGGTGCGCCATTCTCACGGTGACATCACTCCTGACTGAACGCGCAAGTGGAGATTGTGCATGAACATTCGGCAGATAGCTGACACGATCAAGGAGTTTGGCCGGTTCGCCGGCGACGATGGCGGTACGACGGATTCGCGTTGTGCTGCGTTGGAGCGTGTAGCCCCACGTCTGGCCAAGCAGGTTGATCACGATAGACTGGCGCCCATCAACAACATCGCAGCCATTCGCGACAATACATTCCTCAAAGACGCACACATGGCATTCAGCCGCCTTGGCCTTCCGATCCCGGCCATCGACTCGCTGGCAATGTCGCAGCAGAGCGATCTGCTCAGGGAACTGGCAGGCGTAGACGAAGCACTCGAAACCGTCGAACGCGAGATGATCGTGAGCAAGTTCCTGGACGACTCCGCCGCCCAGCTCGACAAGCTGATGGCCGAGACCGACAGGATCACCATCGCCTGCGCCGCATGGCAGATCAAGCAGACTGTAAACCTAAGACATGTGGGACTCAAGGACATGCCAAGCCGGGATGACAAGGCACGGCTTGACTCACTCCTGCACACATTGAACGACATTCTTTCGGCACTCACCCCCGCCGAGAGGCAAGAACTTGACACGTTCATCACATCCCTGGCATGGCAGAAGGAAGTGGCGCTCACTGATGTAACCCAGGTTCTGGCAAAGCCCAAGCAGCACCAGACCTTCGACGAAGAGGATATCAAGAAGAGCGCGCCCACACCGCCCATGCTGAACAATAGTCCGCTTAATGAAGCTGACATAATAGAACTGAGCCAGATGGAGCCCCTGCCCGAGGCCACCGAGGCCGACAAAGCCAAGGTATATGCCTCATTCGCCATCGGATATATCCTGGCGGTCATAGCGGGATTCCTGGCGGGAATGGGCGTAACACTGGTAACTAACAAGATTTTCGTGGGAGTGATAGCCGGATTGGTGATAGGTACAATTCTCGCCAAAGTCGCTGACAGCGTAGGCACGTCACTCTGGCTGGAGTATCAGGAACGCCTTAGCCAGCAAACGAGCAGGTTTGCCAAGCTGACAGCCAAAGACATAGCCAGCCTCCTGCAACAATGGGAAAGGTATCAGAGTCGTCTTGAGGTATTCTGGCAGGAATATGATGATCTGGTGGCCAAGCGGAAGGCTCGCGTGGAAGAAACCAACATATCCGCAGACAAGTTCAACAAGGATCTCAATAAGCAACACGGCGAACTTGTCGAATACCACAAGCTGCTGCTCCAGGCGATCAGCGAGTCGGCGGACGAATTCCTCACCCGCCACCCGTCGGCGACGCCATGGTTCACCAGTGAACCATCGGTCTCCTTCACCGTAAGGAAGAGGCCCGTCGAACGAATTGCCACACGCCTGGAACTGCTCGACACCGCCCTGGGCTCTTCGCCCAAGCTCGACGGAAAGGGTGACGGCAGCGGGCTTGCCCGAGGTAAAATATACTGGCTGGCCGGGCAGGAAGGCACAAGAACGGCGGCCGCGATATACCTGACCGAAACGCTCGTGCTCGGCGAACGCAAAATCATCGTGATAGCCGACAACTCGCCGCAACACGTAACACCGTGGCCGGCCCACAGCGCGTCGGTTGGCAAAAGGTATCGGCTGAAGGAGTGGAGCGGGTTCAAGGATGCGATCACACTCGTTCTCCAGAAGAAACCCGCGGTGGTAGTGGTGGACTGCCTGAACCTTATACTCCCGGCCGCGAAAGGCCAGGAGCTGGAGGCGGCGGAGTCCCTGAAAGACTTCGGCGACTTCAAGAATGCTGTTGCAGATGCCAACTGCGTCTGTATAGTATCGAGTCGTCTACCGCACCAGGGAGACGACAACGAGATCAATGCCCAGAAGCTTGTCGATGTCATGATCAGAGTGGAATCGTTCCCCGATGAAGAAGGCGAACTGGACATTTATGATGCCATCCGCGTCATTATAGACCGAAACTCCTGCGGACCCGATGGAACATGGGTTGTGCTTGGTGCGGGGTCGCAAGGCGTCGAGGCCGCCTCGCCGCCTGAGCTTTCAACCGTGGAAGCCGACGAGTAAACCGCCACTGCGTGGCGAGAATCATCTCCGGCCTTCCGGCCGCCCGATGCCACGAAACTGGACCCTGAACCGTCAAAAGAGAGTCTTCATATGCCCAAGTGTATGCCCATTGTCTGGAACGAATCACAAACACCACAAAACATCAACAGTGCCCTTGGCGTGCTGGGGGACCACTACGAAATCTCGGCCGGCGATAATGATGACGCCATCTCCTGCGAATTCGTTCCCAACGGACCGTCCGGTGTGTTGCAGGTGCTGCGCGAAGGACGATCTGCCCGAATCACATACGACAAGCCCAACCATGCCCTGCGCGGCGTAGCGGCGCTGATGGCGGGGCTGGTCGCCGATGGCGAGCCCTATCGCGAGCAGACCGCATTCGACAGGTTCGGCATTATGCTCGACTGCTCCCGCAACGCTGTAATGACGGTGGAGCACTGCAAGAAGTGGCTGAGACAGTTGGCGCTGATGGGTTACAACGTCGCCATGCTCTACACCGAAGACACCTACGAACTGCCCGGCGAGGAGTTCTTCGGGTATCTGCGGGGAAGATACACAGCTGGAGGGGGGCGGCGTTGTTAATACACACTAATCCCGTAGACAATATTGCCGATACAATACGTGCAGAGGAAGGCCCGGCGGTGGCCTCTTCGGAACACTGGCTGCTCAAACAAGCCAACAACACAAGAGAAAGCGGGCCGACATCATGGATGAATTGGTTATTTCGACACTCAAGAACGTGACGGTAGTCAGCTTCCGCAGAGGAGCGATCCTCAATGCACTGACCATCGACCGAATCGGCAAACAACTTCTCGATCTCGTCGACAAGCAGGCACTGACAAAAATCATTCTGGACATGGGCGACGTCCAGTTCCTATCGTCGGCGATGATCGGCGCTCTGATCGCAATGCACAAGAACATCACCAAGATCAAGGGCAAGGTAATCATTGCAGGGCTCAAGAAAGACATCATGAAGGTATTCACGGTAAGCAGGCTCGACAAGGTCCTGAACTTCGCCGATAACGAAGCCAAGGCACTGGCTGTTTTCGGAGTGTTCGTACAAGCATAATCCACCGTGAGAGCGATCATGAAACCAATTGTGAACGGACTTTGGCTGGTGGCGATAGTTCTGGCGTGGGCCGGTGGAACCGGATGTGACAGGAAGACCCCGCCACCCGCCGAAAGAATCACCGTCGCGATAATCGCCAGCAATTCCGGTGCATCTTGGGATCTCATGGAAGCCGGATGCAGGCAAGGCGCGAGTGAACTCGGGTATGTCGACCTGATCATCAAACGCCCCGACCCCGCAACCGCCGAAAGCCAACGCATCCAGTTGCAGCAACTCCTGCAAAAACGCGTAAAGGGCATCGCGATCAGTCCTATAGATCCCGGCAGGCAGCAGGCCATGCTCAACGCCATCGCGAAAAACACGCTGCTCATAACCCAAAACAGCGACGCTCCCGACAGCCGCAGGCTATGCTACATCGGCACGGATCACTTCTCCGCCGGAAGACGCATCGGGCGAATCGTTGCCGAATTGCTCCACAATCGCGGGCAAATCGTAGTGTTTGCCGCCAACCACACCAGCCAGGACAGCATCGACCGCATTCGAGGCCTGCGCACGGTTCTGGCAAACACCGATATCACCATCTCGCACATCTACACCGACAACGCCGCAGCCGCCAAGGCCGTGAGCAATGTCGTGGAAGCAATCGCCAAAGAACCAAATCAGATTGACTGCATGGTGGGGCTCTGCGAGTACAACGGGCCGGCCATCTTGGCAGGTCTGTCGCAGGCAAACAAGACCGGACAGGTGAAGGTAGTCTGCTTCGACGAAAACCCCAAGACGCTGGATGGGGTCCGCCGGGGAAAAATCCACGCCACTATCGTCCAGCAGCCGTATGAAGTGGGACGCTTCTGCGTAAAACTGCTGGCCGAGCTGGCCAAAGGCAACCGCGACGACATCCCCACTAACCGCACCATCTACATCGCCACCAAAACAATCACCGCCGAAAACGTAGACGTCTTCGAAAAACAACTCAAGAAGCTCTATCGCAAGTAGACGCCCCAGCACTTTCTCGCTCAGAGAATACACATTTCATTCAACATGTTCTCGATTCCGGCTTTTCTATACATATAGATCAATTGCGCATAGGCAATGGGCAATTTCGAACATATTCCGCTGGCCCGCAGGGGGGAGGATCCATGCGACTATCGTCCCGCAAACGTATGAAATGGGACTCTACTTCCACTTGACCATTATGCCCATGGTTTCTTCAGGTTTGGCCTTCATTGCCTTGAAAGCTTCAGCGAATTGTTGCGGAGCTATGCGGCTGGTAATCAGAGGTTCACTCTGCAGCGAACCTGAAGCCAACCAGGCAAACGCGCGTTGGAGATTTGCCTCAGTGCTCCGGCCGTAAGCAAATCGTCCGTACCTGGGAAGGGGCATCTCCCAACCGGAGTTTACCTGGATATCCTTCGACCAGATTGTGGGGATATCCGGCAGCGATTGTGTCTTGGGTGCACCAACCATGCAATAGTCGCCACCATCGCCAAGCAATTCGGCCGCAAGGGCGGCGGTACTCTCACGGGCTACGGTGTCAACCATGCGGCTGTGTGCCCCTGCCGGACGTTCTGTCTTCGACGAGTGCTGCGAGGTCATCCGGCCCGCAAGTGTCCGCAGAGGAACACTGGTTGGCAAGAATTTGACGAGGCCCCAGCGGATCGCAACCGATCACGTGAAAGCCCAGCAACTTACCGACCTGACATACGGTTCTACCACGAGCCCCAGCCACCAGGCATTACTTGCTCATCTTCTTGAGCTGTTTCACTGCAGCGGTAGCCAGGGTACTTCCGGCGGGTTTCTTGTAGGGTGCCTGGAACCTCTGAAAGCGCAAGCAAACCAAAACCCCGCCCGCATTCAACGCCCACTCTGCATGGCACACTCTTGCAACTAAAGCCTTGCCCATATCCTACCGATAAAAGCGAGGACGGGCACCTGCCGCCTGCTCTGGCAGGCTTTCGCATACAACGAGAATACGTAAGGCATTAGCCTTTGTACTCACGTGAGGCAACCGTTCCCCGCAGAAGTGAATCGAGGGAAGACCAGCCGCGAGAATTCGATACAGGCCGGGGCTATTCGGACATAACAAGACTTAGCGAGGATACACATGATTATTCACAATAGCGTAGATGAATTGACCACGCCAGGCCGCACGGGAATTCGCGAAGCAATCCAATTCGAGTAAATGGAACCGCGATTGCTGCCTTCAATATACCGTACCACATAGCCCAAGAGGTTATGTGATGAGAAAAAGAAGACAATCTTAAGACTCTCTTACGAAAGAGGCGTTGAAGTGATGAAAACAATCAAGATTCTCAGTGCAGTAATGGTTATGGGCCTGGTGGCAGTGTCTGCTCAAGCCGCATTGGTTGAGGCCACATTGACGTTGGACAGCACTGCAGATGGCCTCCCTCCCGGTTTCGGCATGGCCACCGTGGCTGTTTCGGTCAATCCGGCATTTGGCGACGGCATTGCGGCGTTCGTCGCTGGTGTCAACGGCAATGTTGTCGTAGGCACCGTGACTGCCCCGACAACCGTAGGCCCGCCACCGTTCAACGTCGAGCACGGCTTTGTAGTCACGGCCGTTAACGGCGCTGGTACGGGTTTTGTGGAAATGGTGGCCGCGCAGGATGCCACCCCGATCATGGGCGTTGGCCAATCCGGCGCAGTCGAGCTGGGTTACTTCTGGTACGACTTGGCCGATGCCCCGACGCAGTTTGACTTTGCTGCCAACACGTATGATGGCGGCAGCACGATCCTCATCCCCGCTGGCGACATTTCGGCGACTATTATCCCCGAAGCCGCCCTAATGGTAAACGCAACATTGACGCTGGTGGATGATGACCCCATGAGCAGCCCGACCACAGGCATAGGTTATGTGGAAGTTACGATAGATCCTTCCCTCGGCGATGGTCTTTCGGCATTCAATGCCGGCATCAATGGCATGGTCACTGACGCACAGATTCTGGCTCCGTGCCAAGCCAACGCCGATGGACTAACCGCCAAAGGTTTTGACGTCAGAGCAATCAACGGTCTGAATTCTGGTTTCGTTGAATTGAGTGCCGCGCAGTTGCAGGCGCCGAATGCCTATGCGAACGTGGCTCAGTCCGGCCCGACCCTGCTAGCTGTGGTCACTTACAATCTGAACGACAAACCCACGAGTCTGGCCTTTGCTGGCAACATGTATGATAACGGCGACAATGTAGCCATCGGCGCTTCGGTGAGAGTCGTCCCCGAACCGACCACGATGCTGCTTCTGGGACTGGGTGGTCTGACAGTTGTCTGTCGCCGCAAATGGTAGGATACCTTGACCTTGCCTGACTTGAGCAAGTAAACGGTGACAAAAGACATGACCTGAAGACGGGACAGATATGCGTCTTGGGGCTGCTCGAACATAACAAAAACCAACGAGGATACACATGAGTATTCACACTCGCGGCAACGGATTGACCACACAAGGAAACGCAGGACATCGCCAACCAGTCCAGTTCGAGCAAATGGAACCGCGACTGCTGCTGTCGGTAACCGCCCCGGAAATGGTCATTGTAGCGCCTGGCGTAGAACACGACCCCACTGCCATTGACGACAGCATCACACTCGCCGCCGACTCCGGCGCAGTTGCCATCGACGTTCTGGCTAATGATACAAACCTGCCGGATTTCTCGGATATCCTCAACATCACGAGCACAACCCAGCCGGCAAATGGTTTGGTGGAGTTCACAGCATCCGGCCTCACCTATGAGCCTGATGGCGGATTCAATGGCACAGACACCTTCACGTATACTGTCACCGACGACGAGGGCCGGACGGACACCGCAACGGTCACCGCTTACGTGGGATCTGTTGCTGCTACTGCCAATGACGATGTCGTCGGAATACCATACCCAACTTGGGTCCAACACGATGTAGCAGTGCTGGATAACGATGTATCGGGGCAGGGAGCCCTCACCATCACCTCCATAACTCAACCCGACGGCGGCGGGCTGGCGATTGGGAATGACGGAACATTCCTGACCTTCAAACCTGGTGGAATCCTGACCGAAGAGAAACAGTGCACCTACACGGTCGAGGACGGAAACGGCAACACCGACACGGCAACAGTTACCTTCTTCCCGAAAATAACCGACGTCCAAAACGACGAGTTCACCATAGCTGAAAGCGACGGGGCTGTGTTGCTGGACATCTTCGCAAATGATACCGACTATTATCATGCCAGTGGTTCGCGAGCAATTGCCACGCTCTTCACACCGCTCAACGGATCGGTGCAAATCATTCAAGGTGCAGGAGCTGAACAGCACCAGGCCGACGGCGTGATAGATACTGGCATCGAGGAACCAAATGCCCTGCAAATCGAGTTCGATCCTGAAGGGTTCGTTGGCGATGTTGTGTTTGCATACGAAAGATTTGACGACATGCGAGTCTTTGTTGGCAGTGAAACATATCACACTACCATCGCCACAGTGACCGTTCACGTTCTGGCTGATGATCCGACCGCAGCGGACGATAGCGATATCATCACCGACAAGACAACACCTATTACGATAGACGTGCTGGCAAATGATGCTCTCGCTGCGAATGATTTTGGCCCGCTGACTATCACGGGCGTCACGCAGCCTGCCGATGGTACCGCCACGTTCACCGCTGGCGACGTCACCTACACGCCGACTGTCGGTTTCCCCGGCACTGTCACGTTCGACTACACGATTGAATCCGGCAGCGGACAAACCACCACCGCCACGGTAACAGTAGAACTGAAGAACCCGCCAATTGCCAACGACGATTCGGCAACGACTCTCAGGGATGCATCTGCGGTTACGCTCGACGTGGTCGACAACGATACGACAGCTCCCGACGTGGACGACGAATTCACAATCACCAGCTTTGATCAGCCGACAAATGGCACAGTGGCCCAAGTTGTCATCGGCGACCACACCGGTTTCACGTATGAGCCCGATGCAGACTACTTCGGCCAGGACACGTTCGACTATACGATCACAGATGAAGATGGACTGACAGACACCGCGACCGTGACCGTAACTGTGGACCAATACGGTATGGAATCCTATGACGACTCGGTAACCATGGCGGCCGCCGATGGCAGCGTCACTATCGACGCGCTTGCAAACGACACGTACTTCGGCGATCCTAACACAGGCGTGCCCCTGCTGATCACGAGTGTTACTCAACCTGACAACGGCACTGCCACCATCATCGGCGGCGGCACGGACATCACCTACGATTGGGACCTTGGAACTGATGGATCCGAGACGTTTGAATATACTGCTACCGACAGCGATGGACTCACCGCCACCGCGACAGTATATGTCACCATCACTTCGCCAGTCCCAGACGCCGTGGATGACAGCCAGGACACACCGCGAGTCGGCGACACGATAATTGATATTCTTGATAACGATGTGGATGTTCTGGGAGTCGTCAGCATCACCCAGCCCACAAAGGGCACCGCAGTGCTCAATGGCGATGACACAGTAACCTATACTCCCGATCCCGGTGAAACAGGAACCACCACGTTCACATACACGGTCGAAAACGCCATCGGCCAGCAGGATACCGCCACGGTAACCTTGACGCTGTTGACTGTACCTGTTGCCAATGATGATTCGGCAACGACTCTCCGTGATGCATCTCCGATCACAATCGACGTGCTTGCAAACGATACAACAGCTCCTGATCCGGGCGGCGTATTCACAATCACCAGCTTTGATCAGCCGGCAAATGGCACCGTGGTGACCATCGGCGACCACACCGGATTCACCTACGAGCCCGATGCAGACTACTTCGGACAGGACACATTCGACTACACAATCACACATGAAGATGGACTGACAGCAACCGCGACCGTGACCGTAACTGTGGACCAATACGGTATGGAATCCTATGACGACTCGGTAACCATGGCGGCCGCCGATGGCAGCGTCACTATCGACGCGCTTGCAAACGACACGTACTTCGGCGATCCTAACACAGGCGTGCCCCTGCTGATCACGAGTGTTACTCAACCTGACAACGGCACTGCCACCATCATCGGCGGCGGCACGGACATCACCTACGATTGGGACCTTGGAACTGATGGATCCGAGACGTTTGAATATACTGCTACCGACAGCGATGGACTCACCGCCACCGCGACAGTATATGTCACCATCACTTCGCCAGTCCCAGACGCCGTGGATGACAGCCAGGACACACCGCGAGTCGGCGACACGATAATTGATATTCTTGATAACGATGTGGATGTTCTGGGAGTCGTCAGCATCACCCAGCCCACAAAGGGCACCGCAGTGCTCAATGGCGATGACACAGTAACCTATACTCCCGATCCCGGTGAAACAGGAACCACCACGTTCACATACACGGTCGAAAACGCCATCGGCCAGCAGGATACCGCCACGGTAACCTTGACGCTGTTGACTGTACCTGTTGCCAATGATGATTCGGCAACGACTCTCCGGGATGCCTCTCCGGTTACGATCGACGTGGTCGCCAACGATACAACGGCACCTGATCCGGGCGAAGTATTCACAATCACCAGCTTCGTTCAGCCGGCAAATGGCACAGTGGCCCAAGTTGTCATCGGCGACCACACCGGTTTCACGTATGAGCCCGATGCAGACTACTTCGGCCAGGACACGTTCGACTATACGATCACAGATGAAGATGGACTGACAGACACCGCGACCGTGACGGTAACTGTGGACCAATACGGTATGGAAGCCTATGACGACGCTGTCGCCATGGCGGCCGCCGACGGCAGCGTAACTATTAGTCCTTTGGCGAACGACAGATGGCTCGGCAATCCTGCATCAGGCGCGCCCCTGCTGATCACGGAGGTTACTCAGCCGGCCAACGGCACGGCCACCATCGTCAACGGTGGCACTGGTATCACCTATGATTGGGCCCACGGAACTGATGGCTCAGAGACATTCACATACACAGCCACCGACGCCGACGGAATCACCGCCACGGCAACGATAGATGTCACCATAACTTCGCCGCTCCCCGATGCCGTGGATGACAGCGTAGAAGCGATACAGCCCGCTACCGTGACAATTGATGTGCTTGATAACGACATGAATGTGCTGGGAATCGTCAGCATCACCCAACAGCCTACGAAGGGCACCGCAGTGCTCAATGGCGATGACACCATAACCTATACCCCCGATGCCGATGTCGCCGGGACGGACACTTTCACATACACCGTCGAAAACGCCATCGGCCAGCAGGATACCGCCACCGTAACCCTAACCCTCCGTACCACACCCGATGCCAATGACGATGCCATAACGATCTATCGAAATGATAGTGGCACAAATATCTACGTAATCGATAACGATATTGCTGATCCCCTGAACACGAGTTCCCACTTGCTCTACATCAATGTGGTGAACCAACCTGCTAACGGAACCATTGCCTACACAGCCCCTGCCAATGATGTAGACATCGACGCCTTCGTTCAGCACACGCAGCAATACATAACATACACGCCTGATCCCGGCTTCGCCGGTGAGGATACGTTCACCTACACATGCCTTGCGTCTGGCGATCTGCCCGCCACTGCCACCGTGACGGTAACCGTACTGGCCAATGATCCAACCGCACAAGATGACCTCGCGCTCATCGCGATTAACGCCGGTGCCACAGCCATCGATGTGCTGGACAATGACTCCACCGGGCCGGACGGGGTGCAGGCCATCACCATCACAGCCGCGACCCAGCCGGACAATGGAACCGTGGTCTTCACCGCCAACACACTGACATACGAACCAGATGTTGACTTCGTAGGCACAGAAACCTTCACGTACACCATCACCGATGAAGACGTCCTCACTGACACCGCGACGGTAACCATCGTCGTGCCGGCGAGAACGATTGTTCTGGACGCCAAAGGCAAGGCTACGTTCTTTGATGCAAACGATGAGAAGGTGAGCGTATCGCTGAGAGGCGGAGGCACAGGTTCGTTGTACTTCACCGATGCGGGTAATGCCGACGCGGCTATGCTCAGCCTTACCGGGACCGGCACGAGATCGTCACTGACTATCAAAACCTACGGCCGCGGTTCAGCCACTACAATCGGCAACATTGATGTGAATGGCTCGCTGAAAACTCTCAACGCCAAGACTACATCCTTAACTGGCCTTCTGGACGTAGCTGGCCCGCTCAAGACCCTCCGGATGGACGGTCTGCAGACGGGAAGCGTGGTTCGCATTAATACGAGTGACGCTGCGGTAGGTCCCAGGGACTCCCTGAGGGCAACCCTCGGCCAAGTTACGGACGCCACACTCGAGACCCTCCAGATGCCGATCAGATCGCTAACTTGCGGCCAGTGGGTGGACACCGACGCGACCGCTAACGAAGCTATCATCGCTCCGTATATAGGCAATCTCTTCATCAGGGGCCTGAGGGCTCGCCGTGGCGTCGGGGGATATGCCGGTGACTTCGAAGCCGACATAACACTGACAGATGCCGACAGAAGGGGCAACTCCCTTGCGTCAATCACAGCCAAGGGAGCACTCGGAGGTTCGTCCACCATTGCCCTCAACGTGGGCAGAATATCGGCCAACAGCATCGATAGCTCATGGCAACTGATCTCGCAAGGATCGGTGAAGAGCGTAAGATCGAAAACATCCATCGCCGGACAGTTCACGGCTGCAAGCTACGGAACGATATCCTGCAAGACAGACTTCTCCGCCAGCATTATCGCCCGCCCCTCAACTCCTGCCATACAGGACGAACCACGACGGAGCAGTGCGCTCAGAAGCCTCAGAGTGGGACGAGCCCGGGACGCATCCCTGCAGATCAGCGGCGGGGTCGATAAGATATCCGCAATCGAATGGCTGGACACCAATGGCAGTGGCGAAACGATTGATGTGTGGTGGGTCCGCAACTTCCGCATTACCGGTGCCCGGGCCAACAGGCGAACCGGCACCCCGGTTATCCCGGGCAATCTGAACGTTGATATCTCCGCATCGTGGAAGTACTCGCGGCGGAGAACAGATACGAGCATCGGAAAGCTGTCGGTGAAGGGCCTGGTCGACGGTTCAACGCTCGCGTTGTACGGTGACCTCGCATCAATCCGCGTCGGCGACTGGGTCGGAGGCGGCATAACGGAATATTGAAACTCGTTCCAAAGACTCTGCCATGAGTATCTGCCAGCCAATACGCTCGGCCTGACGCAGCATACGAGTGGACTGCAATAACTGAAAACGCAGCACGCATGTCGTCACATGCATGCTGCGTTTTTGATTGAATGGTGCCTCTGCCCCTTATCACCCACCGAAGGCGTTTGTCTGGCGGATCATCTCTTCGTAGTTTCGAAGTGCCAGCTCCGGTAAGCGGCGGCCGTAAGGCGACGCGCTCGGCATCAGCACAATACCTGGGCTACGGTCGCATACATGAGTTCTCGCGTGAGTTCAGTGCCTACTACTCAACTCCCCCAAGCTCCATAAGACCTTCTTTGTCTGACAGATAGGCGATTTACTGTTAAACTCACAATCGCCAAACCCTCCCCTTGGCAAACACTTGGCCCTGAGGATCGATCCTTGCTTATCGCAGGTTCAGGCTGTATTCTGCCTCGCTGCGTTTCTTACTCTTGTTACCATGCGAGCAGAACACATGCGTCTTTCCTTACAAATCCACAGATTTATCGTCGTTCTCGCTGCCGCGGCAGTTGCAGCCACAGCTTCAAGTGATTTGCAGGCAGATACTTATAGTACACGGTTCGGCGGCCCGCATAGAGACATCATGCGAAACCGCACCGTGTCGCAGGCAGTCGTGTCCGTGCAGAACGCCGGCGACAAGGCAAGGCGACTCCGCGCGGGCGTGTTGACAACGGATTCACAGAAGAGGGATCTGATCTGCTACGGTTCGGCGATGGTCCAGGCGGGAACGGTACGCAAAATCAGTTTTCTCGTTTCCCGGGATATCATCAAGGTGCTGGCAAGCAAGGACGCTGGCAAAAAGAAATCCACCAGAAAGTCCGGCGAGCAGACCATGGTTCTGTGGGATGCCAATACTGGCCAACAACTCAAGAAGACCCCCTTCCGAGCGAGCATGATTGATGATGACGCCAGCGTTATCTGCCGCGTCTATGACATCACGGAAAAGAACGAGACGGACAAGTACCTGATCAACGCCGATACAAGCCCCTTCGGTAAGGCTCGCGCCGCGGCGATAAGGTCTGAGGCAGCCCCGACCAGATGGTACGGGCATGACATAACACACGTGCTGATCCTGAAAGGGATGAATGTCTCCGATTATTCCCCCAGCCAAATACAGGCCATGCTCGACTGGGTACGCCGTGGCGGATTCATGATCATCGCAGGCAGTGTTAACATGCCGGAAATACTCACCGGGCCCATCGCCCAGGCCGCCGGCGTCTGTGCGGTCGAAACCCATCGCATCAAACACATCAAAGTAAAAGACGCCTCTGGCAAATCTGCCGGCAGCGCAAATCTGCCCCACCCACTGACGATGGCAGAACTTTGCGTGGACTCGGCCGAAGTCCTCTACACCGCAAACGCCCTTCCGCTACTCACCCGCAAAGCATTCGGACTGGGGCAGGTCCTCACGCTTTCGGTATCGCTGGGTGCTCTGGATGCGAAGCTTCCAGTCAAGAAGAAGGGTGACAAACCGGTACTCGTGTTCCGTAGCCTCTGGAAGACCATCGCCGATGCACGCAAATGGCAAAGGCCCCTGAACGCCGACGTGTTCCTGAAAATACCCACGAAAAAGACCATCAGATTCGCCCAGACAGGCAAGACACGGGTCGTCCGCAACAAGGCGAACCGAACCGCCGCTAAACCCAAGAAACAACCAAAACTCACCGAACGAAACAGCCTGGCGATGGTTGCACTTCAAGAGATAGCCGGCAAGCAAGCTCCTCGCAGCATTGTCCCTGTCGGAATTGTAGTGATACTGGCCGGTACGTTTGGCGTATTGTGGCTGGCTCTTGCAAGGAAGAAACGCAGCGAACTCGCATGGCTGCTGCTTATACCCGCCTCGATAGCCGCAACTGTCGGCCTGGGCATTTACGGACGGACACATACCGAACCCGAGAAGCTCAGCTATGTCGGGCTGCTGTACGGCCTGGATGGCGAAAACGCACGCTTGCAGGCCGCTTGTGTCTATCGCCCCGGGAAGATCGCACGCAGCCGCCAACTCGCCGCCGGTTCCGGCAGGGGCCTGGTCAGGGAGATCAGCCAACCGGGCAGCGCGAAGATGGAATCCGGAAAGCTGGAAACCGCATCGCAGGTTCTGCTGCCCAAGGGCGAGATGCTTGCAGGTTCGTCACACGCTTTCGTTATCGATGATGTAATTCCCAGCAAGGGCATCAGCGGGTCAGTGAGCTTCGATAACACCGGCGTGGTAGGCAGGCTCACCAATCACCTCGATGGCGACCTTTTGGATGTCGCGATATACGCCAACGAGCGGGTGTTCCCCATAGGCACGATCAGGTCCGGAGCGACTTTCGATCTTGCAGGCCACGCCAATCGCGTTAACAAGGAAGGCGACTTCACCGCACAATCGGCTTTTAAGAGCGAGCGAGCGCGGCTGCGAAATGACACTTTAGTTGGGCTCGCAACGCAGACAGGCAGACGCCGGTTGGTATCGGCCCCAGTGCTCATAGCCTACATGGAAACAATTCCCGTCGACACGGTTCCCGGTGCGAATGCAGCGTCAAACGGTTGGACACAGGTAGTCTGGCCGCTGAATGTGGTTTCACCGGAAACTCCGGGCAAGATGCTGGTGCCCGCCGGGTGGACTCGTCTCGCCTCGCGGAATACGCGGGGGAAAATGAGCACGATGTCGTTTGCGATGCAGCTCAAGGGCATCCAGAAACGCCGCCTCAGGATGATCGCGATTTCACCGGCACCGCTGGGCAAGCTCCAGCAGGTTAAGCTCAATGTCATGCTCAATATTCGCGCCCCCGGGCGAAAAGTCACGGTCTATGGCGTTACCGAGGCGGGCAAGACCGCGAAAGTGGAAACAGTCAAGTCTCCCGATGGCGTGTTGAATATCGAAATCCCCAATGCCGATCGGTTCTTCTCTCGCATAGGCGGCGGTTACTGCTTTGATGTGCTGGTTGAGAGAGATCGCGCTGTCGGCCTGAAGAAACCGGAAACGGCCACTTCAATTAATTGGAATATCAGAAGAATAGAAGTCTCTTTGGAAGGAATATCCCGGTGACGCAAGACAAGGATATCATTGTAAAATGCGCGGGGCTCACCAAGACCTACGGTGGCGAGCTTCAGGCGCTCAAGAATCTTGACCTTGAAGTGGCCCGCGGTGAGGTCTTCGGATACATCGGCCACAATGGTGCCGGTAAAACCACGACGATCCGCATTCTTGCAGGCATGCTGAAAGCTACCAGCGGATCGGCAACTGTTGCCGGTGCGGATGTGAACACCAATCGCGGTAAGATCCGGACGCTGATCGGATACATGCCCGACAAGTTCGGCGTGTACGATCAGATGCGAGTGTGGGAATACCTCGATTTCTTCGGCGCGGCGTTCAAGATTCCGCGAAAACAACGCAAGAAGCGAATCGAAGAAGTGCTGGACCTCACAGACGGCGAATATCTGCGTGACAGATTCGTTGACACCCTTTCGAAGGGCATGAAACAGACGGTCGGCATCGCACGAACGCTCATACACGATCCGCAGGTGCTGCTGCTTGACGAGCCCGCCAGCGGCCTGGACCCCCAGGCCCGTATCAGAATGCGCCAGCTTATCCGCCATCTCGCCGATGAAGGCAAGACGCTGATTGTGTCGTCGCACATCCTGCCCGAACTCGCCGCCATATGCGATTCGGTAGGCATCATCCACCAAGGTGACATGAAAATCGCCGGACCGATCGACGAAGTGCTTGCGACCCTAAGCCACGACTCGCTCATGGAGATGAAGGTTCTGGAAGGTTTGGACACCGCCGTTGAAATCGCCCAGGCCAATGAGCTCTGCAGCAAAATCGATCAGGACGATGCCGAAGGCCTGCTGAGGTTCCGCTTCAGTGGTGATGATGATGATCTGGCGGCAATGCTGGCGGCAACCTACGAACGTGGAAGCAAAGTGGTCACATTCCGCGAAGTCCCGATCAGCCTGGAAGACGCTTACATGTCCATCAGCGGAATCGGCCGCGAAAACGATGATGACATCGACGCAGAAAACGCCGAAGCAACCGGCGAAGCTGACGAAGCGGAAGTAACTGAAGCAGCCGAAGCCCTGGAGGCCGCCTCTGAGGTGGCTGCCGACGACGACGGCGATAAAGACTGAACCAACCGGACAATTCACCAGGACGGATACAGATGATCAATAATCCGATCATAAGAAAAGAACTACTGACTTCGCTACGCACCCGCAAAGCATTGGCGATGCAAGCGATATTCCTGCTCGCATC
>CBDUQP010000070.1:0-18085 GCA_965369385.1 uncultured Phycisphaerales bacterium | reverse complement strand
CGAAATAGCCGCTCACAGCCAGTTTTGTCTCGTGCCAGAGAAAAATCTCGCACACCCTGCCCACAGCCAAAACCACTCGCCAAAACAAATACCTATCCCAGCATCCTTCAACAATAATAACTAACTCTTTTTATCAGGAACCTTTGATGTACTCTTGTCCGAACTCTTCGAGCTGTCAGAACTGCTGGAACTGGTCGAGTCGCCGGAGTCGGGCTTATCGCTGGCGGCCGCTTTCTTGTAAGAATCGCTGCGATAGTCGGTCTGGTAGAAACCACTTCCCTTAAAGATGATACCGCCACCAGTGCCGATGAGCCGTTTGACCTTTAACTTCTTGCATTCCGGACATTTACGGATGGCCTTGGCAGTTATCGAATGGAACACCTCGAAAGCGTGTCCGCATGCCTCGCATTCATAATCATAAGTTGGCATCTTACTCTTCTCCGCTATCGCCTTCGGTTTCTCCGTCAGCGACGTCCTCCAATACATCTTGTTCCGGATCCTTTGAGACAATCACCGCAGCGGGCCTGATCGTTCGCCCATGCAATGTGTAACCCTTTTGCACTACCTGCATTACCGTATGTGGAGGCAGATCGCTCGTCGGTTGCTGAATCAATGCAGAGTGCAGTTCCGGGTCAAAGGGCTTGCCTGCGGCGTCTATCATGGTCAAATCGAACTTTTCGAATGCTGCAAGTGCCTTATCGTGAACCATTTGCATCCCGATAAGCAACTGATCGTCCTCGCCGCAGTTTTCCTTGGCGGCGTCTATCGCACGTTCCATATCATCAATAATGGGCAATTGCTCTCTGATAAGCTCGGTGATCGCAAAATCCCGAGCCTCAGACATATCCTTCTGAACGCGACGTTTGTAGTTCTGATAGTCAGCGGCCGTTCTCTGAAGACGGTTGAAAAGGTCATCGCGATCGGCCTGCAGGGCCTGCTGGGGGCTCATCACTGGCTCTGCCGGCTTGGCTTCAGCGGCGTCTGCCTGCTCGCCAGCGACCTGCGGAGCGTCTTCAGCATCTTGTTTGTTCTTACCCTTGGTCATTGCTCAAACTCTTCAGCCTTTCCAAATGGCTGGCAATACTACATTTACGAGAAGTAGTCCTTCAGTTTATCGAGAAAACTTTTTCGTTGTGGCGTAACGGTTACATCCTCGGTTTCGGCGTATTTTTCCAACAGTTCACATTGCTCGTCGGTGAGTTTCTTGGGCACTTCGATGAACAACTGGACGTGCTGATCACCTTTGCGATTGGTCCGCAGCGATGGAAGCCCTCGGGTTTTCATCTTTATGATGGTTCCATTCTGCGTTCCCGATGGCACATGAAGCTCTTCCGAGCCCGACAGTGTGGGCACGTCCACCAATCCGCCCAGCGCCGCCTGCGAAAATGTTATGGGAACCTGACAGATCAGGTCGTCGCCTCGTCTTACCAGGAACGGGTGTGGCGTTACCCGCACATAAACGTGCAAATCGCCGCGCTGCGTGCCCGATTCGCCCGGTTCGCCCTCGCCCGCTACTCGCACAACCTGTCCATCGCTAATGCCGGCAGGTATGCGAACCGTGAGTACACGCTTCTTCTTCTGGCGGCCTGACCCGTGGCAGGTTTCGCAGGGGTCAGTAATTATAATCCCTTTGCCCTTGCACTTCGGACACGGCGTAACGCGGACGCTCATACCGAAAAAGCCGGACACCTGCTGCTGCACCTGTCCATACCCGCCACACGTGATACATTTCTGCGGATCGGTGCCCTTGCGTGCTCCGCTTCCGTGGCAGATTTCGCAGAGGTCCATACGATCAAATTCGAGAGTCTGCTCCGCACCGGAGGCCACCTTCTCGAGCGTCATTTCGACTTCGGTTTCCAGATCGTACCCGCGATCAGACCTGCTTGCCTGTCCGCCAGCACGAGAACCGGACGCACCGAAGATGTCCTCGAACATCGAGAAGATATCCCCGAAGCCCATCGAGTTGAAATCATGCATACCGGAACCGCGCAAGCCTTCGTGACCGAATTGGTCATAGTTTTTGCGCTTCACCGGATCAGACAACACTTCATAGGCTTCGGCAAGCGCCTTGAAAATCGTCTCGCCTTCGGCTTTGTCGCCATCGTAATTATCAGGATGATATTTGAGCGCGCCTTTTCTGTAGGCGCGTTTCACTTCGTCCTTGTTGGCATCGCGCTTGACGCCAAGTACTTCATAATAGTCGCGTTTTGAACTCATTGACGTTTGGCTCGCCGACATCTCAACCGGCATGAAGCGCGGCGGCCCATGGGGACCACCGCGCTATCTTCACCGTATTTCTCTTGATGAAACCCGTTCTCTGTAACAGCTATTGCTGGCAGGCAAGAACTTACGAATATTCACACCCGACAGTTTCGCCGTGACAAAAGTACTAGATCACCGCGTTAACGCCGGCGGGTGCTTCATCCTTGTCATCGTAATCCGTAACCATCAGATCAGTCGTCAGCAGCAGACCAGCCACCGAAGCGGCATTCTGCAGTGCACAGCGAGAGACCTTGGCAGGATCGATAATGCCGGCCTTAACCATGTCGACATACTCATCCTTAGCGGCATCGTATCCGATCTCAGCGCCTCTTTCCAGAATCTCTGCCACGATGACAGAACCATCCTGTCCGGCGTTGGCAACGATCTGGCTTGTCGGAGCTGTAAGTGCCCGAGCGACGATATCCACGCCGATCTTCTGATCGCCCTTCGCCTTGGAGCGGATTGCTTCGACTGCACTGATAGCGTGCAGGAACACAACTCCGCCGCCCGAGACAACGCCTTCCTCGGCCGCTGCGCGGGTAGCATGCACTGCATCGTCCATCAGGTCCTTGCGTTCCTTCATCTCGGTTTCGGTGGCTGCGCCGGCCTTGATGACAGCTACTCCACCGGTCAGCTTTGCCAGGCGTTCCTGGAGCTTTTCGCGGTCATAGTCGCTGGTGGTCTTTTCCATCTGCGTGCGAATCGCTTCGGCGCGGGCCTTGATCTGCTTGGCGGTGGCTGCACCTTCAATGATTGTGGTCGCATCCTTGGTAACGACAATCCGCTTGGCCTGTCCGAGCATGTCCAGCTCTATCGACTCGAGCTTAACGCCGAGGTCTTCACTGATGAGCTGTCCGCCGGTAAGCACGGCGATGTCGCCCAAGATAGCCTTGCGGCGATCACCGAATGCCGGTGCCTTGACGGCACAGACGTTCAGAACGCCACGAAGCCTGTTGACCACGAGGGCAGCAAGTGCTTCGCCTTCGATGTCTTCGGCGATAATCATCAGCGGCTTGCCACCGGTGGCTACCTTCTCGAGCACGGGCACGAGGTCACGCAGCGAGGAAATCTTCTTTTCGAAGATAAGCACATAGGCGTCTTCGAGAACGGCTTCCATGCTGCTGGGATTGTTCACGAAGTAAGGGGAGATGTAGCCCTTGTCGAACTGCATGCCCTCCACAACGCTCAACTCGTTTTCGATGCTCTTGCCTTCTTCGACGGTGATGACACCTTCGGTGCCTACCTTGTCGAAAGCTTCGGCGATCAGGCCACCGATATCAGCATTCCAGTTGGCAGAGACCGTCGCCACCTTGCGGAGGTCGTCGGTGCCCTTAACCTTGCGGGACTGATCCTGGATGGATCCGACAGCGGCTTCGATAGCCATATCAATGCCGGCCTTGACAACCATCGGGTGAGCGCCAGTGGCGATTACCTTGAGGCCCTCTTTGACGATAGCTTCTGCCATCACGACCGCGGTAGTCGTACCGTCACCGGCGACATCGTTGGTCTTGCTGGCGGCCTCGTTTGCCATTTTGGCACCCATATTCTCGAAGGGGTTTTCAAGATCGACATCCTTCGAGACGGTCACGCCGTCTTTGGTAACCTTCGGCGAACCGAAGGACTTCTGAAGCAGTACATTGCGGCCGGTGGGTCCGAGCGTGACCTTCACAGCGGCGGCCAGCTTCGAGATGCCGGCAAGCATTGCGGCCTGGGCATCGGTATCGTACAGCATTTGCTTTGCAGCCATAATTAGCTCCTGTATATCTTTATCCGCAGTGCGGAAGTCAGGTCTTAATCGACGATTGCCAGGATGTCCGATTCGCGAAGGATTACATACTCTTCGCTATCGATCTTGACTTCCGTACCGGTGTACTTGCCGTAGAAGATTTCGTCACCGGCTTTGACGCTCATTGACGCACGCTCGCCGCTATCAAGCATTTTGCCCGGTCCGAGTGCCTTCACAGTACCGCGTTGGGGTTTTTCCTGTGCGGAATCCGGCAGGACGATTCCACCGGCGGTCTTGACTTCGGCTTCACACTGCTTGACGAGAATCCTGTCATCTAAAGGTTTCACAGCCATTTCCATACTCCTGAAGTTTTATTTCTTTGTTCTTGTTATTGAATCGTGCGAGAGCTCTGGGCTACATCATGCCGGGCATTCCGCCCATGCCGCCCATGCCGCCCATGCCGCCCATGCCACCGGGCATTCCGCCGCCCATACCACCAGGCATTCCGCCGCCCATTCCGCCAGGCATTCCACCACCGGCATCCGCACCGGGGATTTCGCTAATGGCTGCGTCACAGGTAAGCAGCATGCAAGCCACCGAAGAGGCGTTCTGCAATGCGGTGCGGGTAACCTTGGCAGGATCGATCACGCCGGCGGCTACCATGTCTTCGTATTCGAGCTTCTGGGCGTTGAAACCGAAGTTGCCTTCGCCCTTTTCAATCTTGTTCACCACGACGGCCGGTGCTTCACCGGCGTTGGCGGCGATCATGCGAACCGGCTCAGCCAGTGCGCGTCTGACGATATCCACACCAACGGCTTCGTCGCCCTTGGCCTTGATAGCGTCGAGAACCTTGCGGCTGCGAAGCAGGGCAACACCACCGCCGGGAAGAACGCCTTCTTCGATGGCTGCTCGCGTGGCGTGCAGCGCATCTTCGATACGGGCCTTCTTTTCCTTAACTTCGCTCTCGGTAGCGCCACCGACGTTAATCTGTGCAACGCCGCCGGCCAGCTTGGCCAAGCGTTCCTGGAGCTTTTCACGATCGTAATCGCTGGTGGTTGATGCAATCTCGCGACGAATCTGTTCGATACGAGCCTGGATGTCGGCAGTGCTGCCGATACCTTCCAGAATCGTGGTGGTGTCGCCATCGATGATAATCTTCTTGGCGGAACCCAAGTCGGCCAGTTCTACGGTTTCCAGATCGATACCAAGATCCTTGGTGATGATCTTCGCACCGGTAAGAACACCGATATCCTGCAGCATTGCCTTGCGGCGATCGCCGTAGCCGGGAGCCTTGACCGCACAAACGTTCAAGATGCCGCGGAGCTTATTGACTACGAGCGTTGAGAGGGCTTCGCCTTCAATGTCTTCGGAGATAATCAGCAGCGTCTTCTTGGCCTGGGAGACCTTCTCGAGCAACGGGACGAGCTTGGCGATGTTCGAGATCTTCTCTTCGTTGATCAGCACAAGCGGCTTTTCCATGACGCATTCCATATCGTCAGGATCGGTCACGAAGTGCGGCGAAAGGAAACCGCGGTCAAACTGCATGCCTTCAACAATATCAATATTGGTATCGAGGCTCTTGCCTTCTTCAACCGTAATCACGCCGTCACGCCCAACCTTGTTCATCGCATCGGCGAGCATCTTGCCGATGGTGGGATCGTTATTGGCGCTGATGGCCGCGATATTGCGGATATCGGCATCGTCCTTCACGGGCGTCGACATGGCATGGATTTCTTCCACGATCGCGTCGACTGCTTTGCGGACACCGCGTGCCAGGCTCATGGCGTCTGCGCCAGCGGCCAGGTTGCGGTAACCTTCCTTGAAGATAGCCTCAGCCAGCACGGTGGCGGTAGTGGTACCATCGCCGGCAGCGTCGGATGTCTTCGAAGCGGCTTCCTTCACGAGCTGGGCGCCCATGTTTTCCACCTTGTCATTCAGTTCGATTTCCTCGGCCACCGTTACACCATCTTTGGTGATCGTCGGGGCGCCCCACCCCTTGTCGAGGATGGCACTACGTCCGCGGGGTCCCAGTGTACTCTTGACTGCCCGGGCGAGTTTCTCGACACCGGCCAAGAGCTTCTCTCTGGCATCGCTATTAAAAGTCAGTTCCTTTGCCGCCATCAGCGTTTTCTCCTTGCTATGCGTCTATGAACTTTCAACATCTGTAAATGTCGTTAATTTGGCAACTTACAAACACCAATAGCCGACAGCCATCACCAGACAGCCGACCGGCCACAATGCACGTCTACACCCAACTAGTAGCAATGGCTGTGCCGCAATTCATAAAATCAACTCTATGAAGATCTTGCGCCAATAGCCCACTTCGGTGCCCCCGCCCATCGCCTAGTCTAACCTGCCACAGTTGCACCCAGAAAACCCGCGCTGGCAGTTTTTGACAGGCGGCGGAACGAATCGTGGTTTTGGCGCTCAAAATGGCTCGTTCTTGCCCATCGGCGTCAGTATCCCTATGATTTTGCCTACCGTGGCAAGTGAAGACCAACCAAAAAACCCGATGGACACGCCGGCGATGCGGCAGTACAGCTCGTTCAAGAAGCAGTACCCCGACTACATCCTATTCTTCCGGATGGGCGACTTCTACGAATTGTTCAATGAAGACGCCAAGACCGCCTCTCGCGAGCTGGGGCTGGCGCTGACGACGAGATCCAAGGGTGCCAATGCCATACCGCTGGCCGGCTTGCCCTATCATGCTGTAGACAACTATCTTGCGCGGCTGATCAAGGCTGGCTATCGCGTTGCGATCTGCGAGCAGGTGGAAGACCCAAAGCTGGCTACAGGCGTGGTGAAGCGGGATGTCGTTCGATTGATCACGCCCGGGACGCTTACCGACGAGACACTTCTCGAACAGCGAGAAGGAAACTACCTGGCTGCGGTCTTTGTGCCCAGTGGCGCAAAAGCAGACAAGAATAACAGCCCCCAAGCCGGCATTGCGTGGGTGGAACTGTCGAGCGGGGCATTCTGGACGATGACTGCCCCTGCAAGCCAAGTGCTGGATGAGTTGGTTCGAATATCACCGGCAGAGGTAATCGTGTCGGAAGATTCTCCGCTGGACACTCCCGACTTCCGCGCATCGGTCAAGCAGTTCACTGACGGCGTTGTCGCAAGTCGCCCGCCGTGGGCATTCGACAGCCACGCCGCCACAC
The DNA here is from genome assembly GCA_965369385.1 of uncultured Phycisphaerales bacterium. GTDB lineage: Bacteria > Planctomycetota > Phycisphaerae > SM23-33 > SM23-33 > CBDUQP01. The sequence continues at coordinate 10,936 of CBDUQP010000070.1, read as the reverse complement.
AGACATTGCAGGACCAGTTCAAGGCCAGCACGCTTGAGGGTTTCGGTTTCGACGGGTGGGATGAGTCGGTGTCGGCCGCGGGCGCGATCATCGAATACTTGCAGGAGACCCAAAAGACTGCTCTGGGACACATTATATCTCTTCGCAGATTTGACCGAACCGATCACATGATGATCGATGGCAATACGCTGCGATGTCTGGAAGTGCACCGAACGCTTCGATCAAACAAACGAGCCGGCACACTGCTGGACTGCATAGACGCCACCTGCACCGGCATGGGTGCCCGCCTGCTGGAAAGGTGGCTTACATTTCCGCTGACAAGCTACAGCGGAATCGTTGCCCGTCAGGACGCGATAGAGGAATTCACGCTCGAACGCCGAAGGCTGGCTGCGGTCCGGGACCTCCTGGGCAATATCTCACAGATAGACCGAATTGCCACCAACATCGCCTTGTCGCGAGTGCGCCCGCGAGAGCTGGTAGCGCTGGGACAGACGCTTGCAATCATGCCGCAGGTTGTCGAAGCAATCAGCGAATGCCGCAGTGAGATGCTCACTGAACTCGTAGAGCATTTCACCGGATTCGAGGAGCCCGCAGACCTTATAAATGAGGCGATCTCCACCGAGTGCCCGAATGTTTTGCGGGATGGCGGCGTAATTCGCGACGGTTTCCACGAGGAGCTGGATCATCTGCGACGAATCGGGCAGGACGGCAAGAGCTGGCTGGCCGATTACCAGGCCCAGCAGGCCGAGCGGCTGGGCTATCCCGGCTTGAAAGTGGGTTATAACCGGGTGTTCGGTTACTACATCGAGCTGCCTCGCAGCCAAGCCGACATCGCCCCGCCCGAATACCATCGCAAGCAAACACTCAAGAACGCTGAACGCTACATAACCGACGAGCTGAAGAAGTACGAGGCGGAAGTGCTGGGCGCGGGCGACCGTGCCAAGAACATCGAACAGCAACTGTTTGAGGAAGTGCGATGCCAGCTCGCCGAGCATACCGCTACGTTCCAGTTGGCGGCGGAGGCACTTGCCACGTTAGACGTACTTTGCGGTCTGGCCGATGTGGCAGTCGAGCGAGGATACACCCGGCCGACGGTGACTCAGGATAACGTGCTGAATATTGTCGGCGGAAAGCATCCGGTGCTGGCTGAGCAGTTGCGAGAGGAGTTCGTGGCCAACGATGTGCAGATGTCAGCGAAGAATGATCGCCTTCTGCTTATAACGGGCCCGAACATGGCCGGCAAGAGCACGTACATCAGGCAAGTAGCCCTGCTAACACTCCTGGCGCAGACGGGCAGCTTCATACCGGCAGAGGAAGCTACTATCGGCCTGGTCGACAGGATATTCACTCGCGTGGGAGCCGCCGACGAGTTGACTCGCGGGCTGAGCACGTTCATGCTGGAGATGGTGGAGACCGCCAACATACTGAACAATGCGACGTCGCGTTCACTGGTCATTCTCGATGAAGTCGGGAGGGGAACCAGCACGTGCGACGGGCTGGCACTCGCATGGGCAATATGCGAACACATCGCACTTCGCATACGCTGTCGCACGCTGTTCGCCACGCATTACCATGAACTGACGGAACTGCAAAACCTGTTGGATGGAACGACAAATCTCAACGTAGCCGTTCGCGAATGGGCAGACGAAGTTGTATTCCTGCACAGGATAGTCAAGGGGGGAACGGACCAGAGCTACGGTGTTCACGTTGCCCGTCTGGCTGGGGTGCCCAAGGAAGCTATCGACCGCGCCAAAACCTTGCTGCCTCAGTTGCAGGCCAACGTCGCTCGCGGTCTGGACATGCCGGAACTGGCAAAACGTGCCCAACTTGCAGCGGCCCAGATGGACCTGTTCGCCGACCCCGCCACCCGCGCCGCACACCAGCTCAAAGATGCCGACCTCGACAACATGACGCCAATACAGGCACTCGACCTGCTTCGCAAACTCAAGAGCGAGCTATAGCGTGTGGCGGGTGAATTGTCGAGTTTTCATGACACAGACGCGCAGGTGAAAGGCCCGTATGTAGCAGGAACAGCTTTTTCAACGGGCTGCTAATTGGTGACGGGTGAAAAATACTTGGCCACCGCAGCCCCGAAGACCGCGCCCGCGACAGCAAAATAAACCAAGTTGGCCTTGGCTGCGCACCGTTCACCGCTGCACATCTGCAAGTGGCCGATAAAGTAACCAACCACCGCACCGGCGGTAGCGCCGGCTGCTATTCTCGCAATTTCAGTCATAATGAATGCTCGCTCTGTGGAATAATCGAAGCTCTTCAGTTGATCAGTGCACGCAAATCGTCAACGCCCACTTCAGCAAGCGAGTCGACAATTCTGTCGGCATCTTTGATGTCTTCCCGGTCATAGGAGGAAGTGACGCCAAGCACGTTCATGGAGATGGCTTTGGCGGCTTGGATACCCACGGGAGAATCTTCGACAACAACAGTGCGTGAAGCCGCCAACTGCTTACCGGTGGCCTTCGCCAGCAGATCGAGGGCCATTGCGTAGCCTTCTGGATCGGGTTTGCCGCGTTTCACATCTTCGGCGGCTACGATCACCGCAAAGCAATCGCGAATGCCCAGCGCCTCGCAGGGCAGGGTTATTTCGTCGCGAAGCGCGCCCGAGCAAATGGCAAGCGGAACACCGGCCTGGTGCGCCGAGGTAACCAGTTCCACAGCGCCGGCGAGTGCAGTACCCATTTCCTCTAGGGCATCCTGCACGATTCGCGTTTTGGCTTGGGTCAGATCGGCAATCAAAGACTCGGTGAAGTCATCGCGATCAAAATCGTGCCCGACCGCTACCAGGCATTCGTAGTCCGCGAAACCGAGGTATTTGCTGTAGTAGTCTTCGCTGGACAGCTCCACGCCGACCGTTCGCAAAACAGTCTGGAAACCCAGCAGGTGGATGGGTTCGCTGTCCATTATCACGCCGTCAAAATCAAAAATCATCGCATCCAAAGATAGGTTCCTTCAGGTCATAACTCACTACACAATAGGGCAAAGTCGCAAACCGGTGAGCCCCCACGTTACTCGGCCGTCAGCTTGTGCTATTCGATACTCGCAGGCACTGCCACTTCCACGCGGGTCTCGCCCGGTTCGGAAGCTATCGAAAGCTTACCGCCAACGGCGCGAGTTCGCTCGGCCATCGCGTTCAGCCCCAATCCTACGCCCTCGACGGCATCAACGTCAAAACCTTTTCCATCGTCGGTAACAGTAAGTATCAGTAAACCATCTTCATGCGCCAATTCCACATCTACGTGCTCTGCCCCGCCGTGTCGCAAGGCGTTACTGACGGCTTCCTGTGCAATTCTGAACAGTGCTATCTCGACTTCATCGCGGAATCGGGCCTGTGTAATCTCAGGCTCACGCCGCAAGGCCACTTCAACACCGCTGCTATCGAACTGTGCTGTCAACTGTTCAAGCGCCGCGATCAGGCCGAGTGATTCAAGCGTTGGAGGGAACAGACCATGGCATATCCGCCTGACCTCACCAACAAGCCCGCGGCAATGCTCGGCGGCTTCGTTGATCTTGGCGTCATCCGCGCCGGAATTCTCAGCGGATCTGGCCGTTGCCTTCAGCTTCAGCGCAAGGGCGATGAGGTTCTGTCCGAACGAGTCGTGCAGCTCACGGGCAAGTCGCCTGCGCTCGGCCTCTCGCGCGTTCACGAGCTTCATGTGAGCTTCCTGCAGCGCTTTTTCGAAGCGTTTGTTGGCTGAGATATCCACAAACGCTTCGAGCAGAACGTCTTCATCATTAATTCGGATCGGGACAGCCGTCTTCAGAATAGGCATCTTCGAGCCGTCGGCGCATACAAGCACCGTCTCGGAATCATCAACATTCTTGCCGAGATCGAGAATCGGACACCGCCCTCCGCGATTCGGGCACATCTTTCCATGGCAGATCTTGCCAACTATATCGTCTGCTGACTTGAGCCCCATCATCTCCAACGCTACGTGATTGACACGACGTACGATCTTGTCCTTGCCGACGATTACCATACCCACCGGTATCGATTCAAGAATCGTGTTGGTGGCCTCCTCGGCAAGCTTGCGCTCGGTGATGTCCTCCACCATACCGTCGGCGTATTCATACTCGCCGCTTTCGCCGCGAATCAGTCTGATCTTGATGGATCCCCATATCGGCGAGCCATCTTTGCGTCGCAGCTTCTCTTCGTAGCTGCCCTCTCCCGAGGCAACCAGCGATTCAAGAACGAATCGCGACCTGGTGGCCATGTCGTAGTAGAATGCCCTTGAAGGATTATTAATGAACTCCTCAACCGAGTCATATCCGAACATCTCCGCCAGTGCAGGATTTGCCATCACTATACTGCCATTCGGATTCAGCTCCGTTCGGACAAGGCCCACCGGAAGGTTGTCAATGAACGAGTTATAGGTATCTCTGAACGCACGAAGTTCCTGCAACTCGCCTTCCACCGCCGCCAGACGCGCGCGAAGTTCCTCGGTCTCGTTGCCATGCGGGTCGAGACGAATTGACTTCTTTCCCAAAATCGTTTTCGGATCACTTGCCATCGAAGCACCTCGAACACACAAAGCACGCCCAACCAATCTCGCACCGAACCACACCTCCTGCGAACACCAAGCCAGTGGTCAGACAATAGTGTACCATGGCCTGCCCTTATCGAAAGAATGATTTACGCCGGATCGCAGCAAGCAATCCAAAGGACACACAAAGCTAAATCTATTAAGTTAAAAGAGTTAAGGTAATCACCTTACCGGTTTTGACTTGTAGAATCCCTGCCATGACGGTAGAATCATATCCAGCAAGTTGAGCCTGTCTTCGTGATCACTTCAAACAATGAAGCTGGCTAATTGACTTTCAAAACGCGAAGCAGGACCCGTAAATGGCCAAGAAAGAAAGAATAACGCTATTCCTTGCAGATGATCATGTGATGGTCAGAGAAGGCATGGCTGCCCTGCTTGCCAAGGATGGGAACATCACCATCGTTGGTCAATGCGGCGATGGATTGCAAGTTATTCCGGCGATCCAGGAACTCATGCCGGATGTCATAATGCTGGATATTACCATGCCCGGACTCAACGGGCTGGATATCTGTCGCGAGCTGAACCGCAAGTTCAAGAACATAGCAGTACTCATCGTCAGCATGCATGACAACGACCAGTTCGTAGCAAGAGCCCTTGAATACGGCGCGTCTGGGTATCTCCTCAAGGAATCCGCCGGTGATCAGCTTGTGCAAGCGGTAAATGCTGTCGCCAAGGGCGATGTGTTCCTCGGGCCGGGAATCTCACGGTCGGTTCTGGACATGGCAAAGGGAGATATGTCCGATCCGTACGAACGCCTGTCAACCCGCGAGCGCCAGGTTCTTCAGTTGATAGCAGAAGGAATGACCAATCGCCTGATAGCCGAAGAACTCAAGCTCTCCATCAAGACGGTAGACACCCACAGAATGAGACTCATGCGGAAATTGAACATTCATGATCAAACCGCCTTGGTGAAATTCGCAGTCGGCAGAGGGATCGTTACCGTCACATAGCTGCTCGGCAGGCACGCACTGCCACATAACGATTTCCCCCATGCGGATCACATCCCGCCACCTGCCGATTCAGCTATAGCTGTGCAAACCCGGCAAGATGTAATTGACCACAATCCAGTTGAACAGCATCGCGCCACACCCCCCGATGCAGCCCAAAGCGGTTACGAACCCGCGGCTGCGAACCGGTGTCACATATCGCACGTGCAGCAGCAAGGCGTAAATCCCAAACGTTATCAGTGCCCAGGTTTCTTTCGGATCCCACCCCCACCAGCGAGACCACGCAAAGTCGGCCCACACCGCACCCAACACCGTGCCCACCAGCACCAGCCAGCATGCAAGTTGCGCCGCTATCAGATTGCATCTGTCAATCACCGCAAGTGTGCTGTCACCGACAGGTGCGCACAAGTCTGCGCTGCTGCTCTTGGGGTTCTCGCGCACAAATCCCGATACAAAACACGCCGTCATATACGCCAGGGATAAAACGAAAGTCATGCCCACAAAACCGTGCCCGATGATAATCGTCGCCACGTGGGCCGCCATTATCCGCGATGACAATATGCCCGGCAATGCGGATAGCTCAGTACTCATCGCTCCCGGCAGCAGGACCTGCGCCATCTGAATGCTCAACAATACCACCATCGCATACACCGACGCCGCCAGCACAAGATATGTCTTCCGCCAGAAGCACTCTATCACGGCCGCAAACACCAATACCAGCAGCGCCGACGAGAACATCGCTTCGTACTGCGTCATCATCGGCGGAAGATACCACGCTCGCTGGCTGAACACCCAACGGGCCGCAAACAGCACCAGCATGTCCGCTACGCACAACCACACCAGTACAAGTCCCCCAATCCGCCATCGCCGACCGCCCGACGCCACCGCAACCAACAGAACAAGCACTGCCGCCGAAGCCGGTATCAGCGGGGGAACATATCGCTGGTACCTATCCAACGCCACCTCGCATCGAAACGCGGCAGAGTAGCTGCCATCCAAACGGTCATATGCTGTCTCACGCAGCGAGTTCAGACATTTCATCACACCGAGAGTATCACGATCGCGCCAAGCGGATGCGAGCAGCCGCAATGCGGAACCACTTGTATCATCGGCCCGAGACTCACCGCTCAATATCCAATTCGCATCGGCCCAGGTATCTTCCCGGCCGGGCACCATTCGCAACAGCCCGTCCGCATCGAAAGCATTGTACCTGACGACGATTCGCTCCATCGGAAGCAGCATTTCGCGACTATCGATCAGCTTCGTCATCAACGGTCGTAGCGATTGCACGTCTTCACAGCGTTTGCGATCAGCGGAAGTCGCCCTGCCGGAAGCTATCATCCGCTGCCATGCCTTTGAATCCATGATCGCTGCGGGGGGGAACCTGTGTGTCTCCGAAAACAGCCCCTTGCCGCCGACAGGCTCCACTTTCGCAATGGCTGCTCGCATCGCCTTCGAGCGAACATAAATCACCGGGCGATCAGCATACTTGCCCGCGTTGAAGTACAACTCCAAACACGCAGCCGCCGGCGATACACCGTCCGGCGAGGCGATTCCGCATAGCCGCCCGATCTGCCCGCGAGCGACAATGCCCAGCGGGGCAAATCGCCCGGCATGCTGCACAACCTGCGTATCAAGCAAGTCGGCGGGTATCTTTGCGAGAAAATCACGGGCGGCTTGGTCGAAGAGCTGCCCATCATCCGGCGTCTGGGATGCTGCCTGCACCGAACAGGTGGCAAATGCCAGCAAACAACACATGATTATGCCGATGCGGATGTTCATCTTGACCTCCGGAATCGCATAATCAACGGCTTGACATAGAATCCGTAGGGAACACCCAGGCATATCATCGCACAACCCACCCATATGCCCCACAAGCCCGGCCTCGTTGAGATTCCGAAGCTCATCTGCATGGGTGTCGCCGGCGTGGGCAGCCAACGGCCCTGGGACAATCTGAACTCACCAATCGTCACCGGCGAGTTCAGCGCGAGCGTTTCTTTCCTGCCTGCAGCCCCTTCGCCTATTTCCAGATCGCATATCAGGTCGCGAGGAACTTCGGATGCGGGCCAGGTTTTGTACTGCACGCGGCGCACACGAATTGTTTGGGGAAGCTTTGTTACCTCCGGCAGTCTCACCGGCCCGGTGAAACCGAGATGCACTGTCCGCCCATCGGACAGCTTCACCGGCAAATGAGTGGCCTGGTCCTTTGCGAGTACATAATCGTTTGACGGGTCGCCGGGTACGATGGGCAAATCAACGCACTTGCGCCACTGACCATCGTGAACAACCGCACGCAGGCTCATCTGTTCGGCACTTATGATTCTCAAGCCCAAAACCGTCACGCTGACTGTTCCCTTACGCTTGTCCACGGGCAATCCCCGAGGCTCGCCGGCTGGGTCAAGACCGATCACGCAGTCCCCGCCGTCTGCCCATACAGCTTCGAACACGAGCGGGAAGGTCTTGGCAAAGCTATGAGTAATCGGGGACCAATCCCCTTCCGGGCTGCGAAAAGTCATGCACCTTTGGCTTATATGAAACGCCGCGTACCACGCTCCGCTAAAGACCAGCACCACCAGGCCCGCATGGCTGATCCACGCGCCAAGACGTTCCGTGCGAAGTGGAATGCGGTAGAGCGTTACCATCGCCAGGTTCACAAGCATTGCTACGCCGAGCGCCCAGAGCAACCAGTGCCCGTAGAGCCCCGGCGAATCGGAAGGACCCGCCGCCTGCCATATCGACGCTGCCGCCAGATAGAGCAGGATTACGCCCATCATCGCGATCCCCAGCCAGACGCTGGACGCGATCCGGAAGATTTTCATTGGGAGGCTTGTGACAATGGGCTTTTCCAGTGCGATCTCCCTTACGAAACCGGCCTCGCTACCATGCTGATAGCGAGGCCGATCTTGACGTTTTCTAGTGCGTTATATTTCCACGTCTTCTGCCGCTATCAGCGGGTCAGGAAGCGATTTTGCGGCACAATCCATATCTCGACGCGGCGGTTAGCCTTGTTGCCAAGGGGCTTGCCTGCGCTGCTGCTCTTGTTGGGGTCGACGGGGTGGTACTCACCAAATCCCATAACGCCGACGCGCTCGGCAGCCAGGCCTGCTTCGACCATCTTCTTCTCTACGGCAATTGCCCTGTGAACCGACAGGTACCAGTTATTCGGATGCCGTTTCCTCGTGGCAGCTCGGCTGACAGGCACGTTATCTGTGTGCCCGGCGATATACAAGTGGAAGGTGGAGATAGCGGGATCATTGGCGATCTGCACAAGCTTCTTAAGTGCGACAATCGCCTCGGACTTAACCCGCGTCGATCCGGATGCGAATGTAAGATCGGACTTGATCTTCACCATACCATATGCGGAGTTATACTCGACAAGGTCGGGGTTTGCAGCCGCGAAGCTCTTGAGCGCCTTGTCTACAGGAGCGGGCAGGAGTGCAATGAGGGGCTTTGGCGGCGCGGGAGCCTGTGTGCGCTGCTTGTACATTTCCGCCAGCGTGGCATAATCGATCTTGAGCTTGTCATACATGCTCTGGATGCGGGCGGTATCTCGCCTTGCAGACATAGCTGCATTCTTCTGCATTTCCGCGGCGCTGCCGTCTTGGGATCGACGTCCTTCCAACTGGCGAACCTTGGCTTGCTCCAGACGCAACTGGCGTTGAGCCTTCCTGTTGAGTTCGAGGGCCTTGTCAAGTTCGGCCTTGGGTACACAACCGCCGGTGATCAGCAGGCACGATACCGCCGCGGCTGCCAGAGAAATCATCGTGAATCTCTTCATTGGAATCCTTCCTTCCCCTGATGCGCCCGTATCCTCACGGGCCAGGTTTGGTATCTTGCCTATTCTGTATGAACTATACCGCAGTTTTGCTCGCCGCAGCTTTTCCCAGCAGCATTCCGACTAACGCACAGACAATCGCCATGACCACTCCGCCAAATACGATCATCCACAGGTTGTCATCGAGTGCCTTCAGATACGTGGGCATGCTGCCTCCGGTCATGACCGCCAGAGTGACAGCACCAATCAACAAAGCCAGCACCAAGCCTCCTACCAGGAGCCCTGCGAACATACCTGCAGAACTATCCATAAGAACGACGGTCGGCTCAGGTGTTACCGTTGAAGCACCAATAACGGGTGGAACCGCACTGAAAGCAGACGTTGCATCGGGCTCACTAAGTGCCTGACCAATGACCGAATCACTTTCCAGATCTATGTGGTCCAGAAGCTCAGCACCCAATGACGTATCGTCGCTCTCCTGCGTGAGATCGAGCAGGCCCGAACCGCTACCGACGCCTTCAAGCGAAATCTGGTCTTCCAGACTGGGCGAGATCTGCGTCTTGGCCATTGGATCGGCGCGATCATCGTAATCCAGGTCTTCCTCGTCGAATATACTGATGCCCTCGGCGGTGATTACCGTATCTTCCTTCCCGCCTGCCGGCTGGGATATGTCGGTATCGCTGAGGGAAATGATATCCATGGTAGAGTCTGCCGGAGACAACTCGACTATATCATCGTCCGCCTGCACCGGACCGGCGAGAGCATCGACTTCGTCGGCCTTGTACATCGACTTGTCGCCATCCTTGAATTGTCTGAGGCGCTGATCCCGCACATATTCCTGGAGATCACCCGGGGTAATTCCCAAACGATCGGCAGCTTCCTGTTCGTTGTAGTACATCTTGTCAGCCATATAACAACTCCTGTCAGGACGGAGAAAACCACCAGCGGGGCAAGGTCTGCTGTCGGCAATTGAGACGGTTCGTCAGCAGGTTACCTGCTCGGCGGGGACACATTGTCACCAAGCCGTCTGCTTTGCTGCACCAGCTTCTTCACCTCTGCGGGTGATGGGTACTCGTTATTCCAATCATCTAACTGAACGTCATATCTGAATGTACGCGAAGCCATAAACTCGATCTTCCCCGCCCGCCTGCCCTTGACTCTCGCACCGGGCACCAACTGGTACATGCAGATTGTCTTATTGTTCAGGTCTACCAGGTAGATACCGTAAGTGTCCTTGGTCACGCGGCCGGCAACGGCGAAGACCCCTCTGCCCTGGCCTGTTCCCACGGACCCCGCATCTGCGGGCGACGGCGCAAAGCCCAACTCCATCACCAGACAACTGGCAATGATCGCAAGAATCGCGACGACACTCCACTTCGCCGCGTTACCGGATCTTTCGAATATTCCGGCACCTGTATTGTGAGAATTATGGGGCATGGTATCCACACACGTCTGGAAGTCTGTACTGTCCAAAATTATAGGTGTAGAAGGGGGGCTTGCAAGCGAATTCTGCGCCCCCCGGCAGCTGTGTGCGAGTTTTCTTTCTGTCGAGAAAGAAATCCCGCACACAGAGCAGGTGAGTCCCGATGTGCACCGGGATCTTCGACGCCGGAGGCGGGCAGGTGAAACAACAAGGCCGAGCGATCACCCGCGAGATG
>CBDUQP010000069.1:0-18103 GCA_965369385.1 uncultured Phycisphaerales bacterium | reverse complement strand
TCCAATTGGCAGCAGGTGGCGTCTACAAATGCTCCACGATGTTCACAAATGGGCTCGAAGTGCATAGAATGGCGTCTTAAGGAACCACAGGGAATCACAAAAGAATGCTCTATGCCATCATGTTTATATCCGGTGTGCTCGCAGGTGCCTGCATCGCTCTGATTGCAACGCACATCCGCGCTCGGGCCAGTAACGACCAGTTTCGCGAGGTGTTTGCGAGTTTGGCGTCGGACGCTCTTGACGCTAATTCACGGAGACTCGGAGAGCAGGCGGGCACGCTGCTTGAGGGTAAGAAGGAGCTGATCGATCAGTCGGTGAAGGTGATCAATGATCGCATGAGCAAGATGGGCGAATACTTTCAGCGCCTGGAGGCCGACCGGAAAAAAGAATTTGGCGAGCTTAGCGGATCGGTGGCGATGCTGGCGGGCACGACGGGACAATTGCGTGAAATGCTGAGCAGTACCCAGCGGCGCGGCGCATGGGGCGAGCGGATGGCGGAGGACATCCTGCGCCTGGTGGGAATGCAGGAGACAATCAACTACACCAAGCAGTCTTCCGAGCAGGCGGAATCTGGGCGTCCCGACTTTACGTTCTTCATGCCAAACGATTTAAAGGCAAACATGGACGTGAAATTCCCGCTGGAGAGCTACAAGGCCTGGCTGGATGCCAAGGAGAATACTGTTCGCGACGCGCACCTGAAGTCGCTGGTGACTGCGGTGCGTGGGCATATTCGAGCGGTGGCGTCGCGAGGATACATCGACCCGACGCTAGGCACTGTGGATTACGTGATAGTGTTCCTGCCCAGCGAGCAGATATTGTCATTGGTGCTGGCGGCCGCGCCCGACATGGTAGACGAAGCTATGCAGAAGAAGGTAGTGCTCGCCAGCCCGTTCACCCTGTATGCGATGCTGGCGGTGATTCGCCAGGCTGCTGAGAGTGCGAATCTGATGCGAACCGCTCACGAAGTGTTGGACATTCTGCGGGAGTTTGGCAAGCAGTGGACCAAATACGGTGGCGAGGTGGACAAGCTGGGCAAATATCTGGACCAGGTTGCCCGCCAGTTTGACGTAGTGACTACCACCAGAACCCGCCAGTTGGAGCGTCAGCTCGATAGAATTGAGCAACTCCGCAACGACAGGGCGCTTGACGCCTGACCCCGGCGGCGGTAAAGGGATAGCGAATAGAGGGTGTTTTTAGAGGGGCGTGTGCTTACGAAGTGGCTGCATAAGCAGCAGGAGATTGGTGAACCGATGAGTAACGTGAAACTTCAGGTGGCGCTCGACTTCCTGAATCTGCCAAGGGCGCTGGACGTGGCGAAGGCCGCTGTCGCCGGCGGGGCAGATCTGATAGAGGTCGGCACGCCGCTGATAAAGTCCGAAGGTCTAGATGCAGTGCGCAAAGTGCGCGAGATGTTCCCTGACAAGGTGATCATCGCCGACATGAAGACGATGGACGCCGGCAAGATAGAAACCGAAGCCGCCGCCAAAGCAGGCGCCAACGTGATGACTGTCTGCGGGCCTGCCTCCGAAAGCACAATCCGCGAGTGTGTGCAGGCCGGCAAGGATTACGGTATAGACGTAGCGGTAGACCTGATGGGCCTGGAAGATCCGCTGGCGTTCGTCAAGACCGCAGCCGACCTCGGAGTTGCCTGGCTGGACGTGCACTGCGCGATAGATGAACAGATGACCGGCGGCGATCCGCTGAAGCTGCTGCGAGAGATTCGCGGCATGACGGACCTCACGATTGCCGTCGCAGGTGGCGTGAACAGTGAAACTGCGCCACTGGCGGTGGCCGCTGGCGCGGATGTAGTTATCGTTGGCGGGGCTATTACCAAGGCTATCGATCCGGAAAAGGCAACTGCTGATATCCGCAAGGCACTCGACACCGGCAAGGCCGTCGCCAGCGAGCACTTCAAGCGGGTAACTGCCGATAGCATACGCGAGGCCCTCCAGATGGTGGGAACAGCCGACATCTCCAATGGTCTGCACTATCAGGCGTGTTTGCCCGGTATTCGTCCGTTGACCGATGGGCAGTTCATATGCGGCCGCGCGGTTACGGTGCGAACCCTGCCCGGTGACTGGGCAAAGCCTGTCCAGGCGATAGACGTTGCGGGCGAAGGCGATGTGATAGTGATTGACGCATGTGGTCAGCCGCCGGCAATCTGGGGCGAACTGGCAACGGAAAGTGCGCTGAACAAAAAGGTGGCAGGCCTGGTTGTGCATGGTGCTATTCGGGATACCGCTGCGATTCGCAAGCTTGGTTTCGCGGCCTGGTCCACGCACATAACCAGTCACGCAGGACTGCCGCGCGGAAAGGGCGAGATCAATGTTCCGATCGAGATTGGCGGCCAGCGCATTTGCCCCGGCGACTGGATTGTTGCCGACGATGACGGCGTGATGGTGCTGCCGGCAGCCAAGGCAGTGGAGATGGCAAACCGGGCTGCGGATGTGCTGGAAGCGGAGAACAGGATTCGCCAGGAGATTCGCGATGGCAGCACGTTGGCACAGGTGGTGAATTTGTCGAAGTGGGAAAAGAAGGGGTCTGGCGATGTCGCAGTGGGATAAGGATAAGGTAAAGTCGGCTGGTGATGATTTGCTGGCGAGGATTGGCAAGGTCATGGCCAAGTCGGACTGGGCAGGCTTTATGGAACTAGCCGACATGCTTCCCCGCGCGCGCAGAACGTTTGTGACCGGCGCTGGCAGAAGTGGGCTGGTGGCTCGCAGTTTTGGCATGCGCCTGATGCATGCGGGTTTGCCGGCGTTCGTACCGGGCGAGACGGTTACGCCGGCAGCGGGCGAGGGAGACCTTCTCGTGGCGATAAGTTGCACGGGCAGCACCGGCATGACGGGCTATCTTGTCGGCCGCGCTCGTGAGCTTGGCGCAAAGGTGGTAGTTCTGACCGCCGAGGCGGATTCTGAGCTAGGTTCAATGGCGGACAAGGTTGTGCTCGTGCCTGTCGAGGCGGAAGATATTGTAATACGTGCGGCAGTTTTTGAGCACGCGACAAGCTTGTGCCTCGACGCGGTATTCAACGTTCTGTCCGACCGCTTGAAGGTAGATCTGGATACATATCGCGGCCGGCACGCGAATCTGGAATAGTTTTTTGTAAGGGGTATACGCCCAGAGCGTCCCCAATTCATCTGCATACGTCTGGCATGTCGAATACTCCGGCCCGGTCACTCAAGGAGTAAGGCGTTCGGCGATAGGCCAGATACTGTGTCACAAGCGTCCACACAGTGGGCAACTTCGGAGGTGGGAAGTGTCATTCAGCTTGACAATTGTACGTTCCTGCCAGACATTCGTCGTAAGCCACGTGATACTACAAGGATCCAGTTCAAAAGATGTGCCAGCACGTTCCGCTTCATTCAATCGCAGCCACCATTGAATGACAGCAATACCCGAATTAGCGTGTGTCACAATGACTGCTGTCCCATCAATCGTCGCCGCCAGAGCGTCCAATTGTTTGAATACTCGAGAAGTCATCATGCGCCAGCTTTCGGCTCCAGGATACGGAACCCAGTCGACCGCGGGAGTAGTAACCGGATGCCCAATCTTCTCAGCTTGTAATTTCGTCAGTCCCGCCGCCATCCCATTATTCAACTCCCTCAGTTCTCTTGACATAACAAGTTCGCCCCCAATGCAACGACCGATTATTTGTGCCGTCATGGCAGCACGAGATAGGTCACTACTCACCAAGGAAGGCGTTTGATCCAATGTTTCACGCAACATCTTGCCCGTTCTTTCGGCCTGCTCGCAACCCGTAGCCGTTAGCGGCGTATCTGTCCAGCCCCCGGTGAGGTCAGAAACTAGATGCTCGCTTTGACCGTGCCGCACCAGAACCAACTCCTTCATGTGCATCTCCATTTCGACAATCCACTTATTATCGCCGAACGCCTTGGTGATTTCTGGCGTCCCTTTCTCTGTGCGCCATCGTACCTGTCCGACACCCGCGCGACAAGCATCCAGCGTGCCGAATACCCCACGGCCCGCTCATTTGATGAGCAAAACGTCCCCCTGATAGCCTGATCGCAGCGGCTTCTGCCGTCCGGGCCGAAGGTCCGTCGGGTGGTTAGCCGGGCGGTAAGTCCCGATGTACTTCGGGACGCAACCCCCGGACAAATGCCCCCCCGAAACCCCGCCGCGAAGGGGCGGGAGGCAAAGCCGCCAGGGCCAGGAATTCTGTGTGCAAACTTCTGCATTGCGAGTATCCTCAAGCCACTGCCTTACGTCGGGCACAAGGGAGCTTTGTCATGTCATACACGAACCTGCAGTATCACATCGTCTTTGCCACCAAGAATCGCCATCCATGGCTTGTAACGGAAATGCTTCCCCGGGCCGCCAGCTACATCGGTGGCATCGCCCGCGATCTTGGCGGGAACCTGCTCGAATGCAATGGTCAGCCGGACCACTTGCATCTTGCAGTCACCATCCCGGCCGCCATAGCCGTGGCCGACTTCGTGAGAGACATCAAGGGAGCATTCTCTCGATGGATTCATCAGATAGAACCGGCATTGTCGGAGTTTGCATGGCAGGATGGGTATTCAGCGTTCAGCGTATCGCAATCCCAACTGAATAGCGTAAGCGAGTACATTCGGCGACAGCAGGAGCATCATAGGAAGATGACGTTCATCGAGGAACTCATCGAGTTGTTCAAGCGGCACGATATTCCCTATGATGAGCGATATGTACACGCATAAGCTTCACCCGCCTCCGGCGGGCAGGCCTCCCGCCCCTTCGCGGCGGGTGTTTGAGGGGGCATGGTTCCGGGGGTTGCGCCTCGTCCCTGCTTCGCCCGGATGAACCGGGCTGCGCAGAATCGAGCCTTACCGCCCGGCTAACCACCCATCCTCCTACGCTCTGCGAGCTACGGCGGACAGGTCGGACCTTCGGCCCGAAAGGCGGAAGCAGCGGATCGTCGGGGACTATCTGGGGCTATCGCCGAACGCCTTGGTGATTTCTGGCGTCCCTTTCTCTGTGCGTCATCGTACCTGCACAAAACCCCCGCGACAAGCATCTGGCCTGTCGAATACCACAGGCCCAGGTCACCATTTTCTGAAAGCTCGCGCGGTATTTGGGAGTAGTGATTGGTGGTTGGTCTGTTCGCGATGGCACGCGCGTGCGGCTGTGCGTCTTTGGTCGCCAGAGGGGACACGGTCCCGATGTACTTCGGGATCGCGACTAAAGACGACGACGACGGCGCGCAGTCATATATTAATATACTGACCAGCGGCGCGGATTCTGATGCGGGGGATTGTGGGGTTTTGTGGGGTAGAGCGCCAAAACGTTGCGAAGATCGCGTTTTTTGCAATTGGTGCACATATGACGTCCACTCTAATTGTGAATTATGGCTAACGGCTGGTGGAATCGGCCATTAACGGCCTATTTTCAACGCTGAAAAAAAGTGCACAAGAGCGTATTCGTGCACCTTTTTGCACCTTTTTGCATCACTGCGCATTACGCAATATTCGGGAGGCTATGCTTGTGAGGTCGGCCGGGTTTCGTGGGAGTCCGCACAAGTATTTTTAGTCAGAAATTGGAATTGCTGGCATGTGGCGGGCAGGGAATAGCGACAGGCCCGGAGTGGGGTGTCCCGAGCCTGTCTGGGTGGCCCGGCAGTTGGAGGGAGAACTGCCAGTCACCACATTCTAGTCTTTTGTACCGGCGAAACTATCGGGTGTGAATATTCGTAAGTACTTGCCTGCCAGCTATTGCTGGCAGGTTGCCACCTGACATTCTTGGCGGGACAGAATTCTAGGTAGGTACTCGGGCGTTTTGCACAAGGTAATTGCGGAGAATCAATCTATCTCTGGACTGATTGGATTAGCCCATTGTCGCGGGCGATTTGTGATTCAGTTTGCATCTGAATATGAGGAAATAGGGGACCAATTGTGTGTCGGCGACGTTGGGACACTCTGCTACTGCGTTATCGCAAGCGTAGGGTTCTTCGAGTCTGTCGACGACGAATCCGCCATCAGTCAGCGTGTTGAAGTAGTCTGAAAGCGTGCGGAAGAATCGTGGAATCTGGAACGGTCTGACTTCGCGTCGGACGTTTGCGGGGGCGCCTCCGAAACGCCATTCGTCGACATCTTCACGTCTGTTCCTGCCGGATGTTGGGAAGTAGTCTCCAACCACAACGCCTTGACGCTGGTCTTCATCGTCGAAGACCCATTCCCATTGTTTGGTCATCATGCATGGGTGGCAGACGGAGAATTGGAAGAGGCCTCCCGGTTTGAGCACCCTGGCGACCTGTTTAACGCAGCCGGCATAGTCGGGCAAGTCCATCATTACCATTGTGCTGAGAACGATATCGAACGATTCGGGCTCGAATACATCGGGGCAAGCGTCCAGTTCGCTCCCCGATGCCACGTGGTAGACAATGCCTTTTGGATTCTCGAATTCCTCGTCACGGGCGGCCGCGATCAGGAGGCTGCTGATATCGACCCCGACAACGGTGGCGCCCAAGTCGGCGAAGATACGAGTGTTGTATCCCTCGCCGCATCCGAGATCGAGTACTCGTTTTCCGGAAATGTCGCCGAGTAGCTTGAGGAAGGCCGGGTTGTTCACGCGGTCTCTGTAAACGTCCCATCCCGCGCGTACGCCTTCTATCCAGTCAGGTGCGTTCTGGTCCCAAAAGTCTCCGACAGTCTCATCGTTCATGCTTACGATCCGGCTTCCTGCCAGGGCTTGTCGAAAACAGGAAGAATCCTGCAAGAGCAACACATCAACTGCCTGGCGGCGAGAGGAAACTAAAGATTCGCTCTGGTTGTTCTACGAAAGAGCGTTACGATTGATTTTGGCCCTTTTGGCCCTTTTGGCCGCCCATGGGTGCTATTCCACAATCTCCAGTAAGCGTTCGGTGAGCTCCATATGGCGTTGTTTTTCGCGATGGAGTTGCTGGATCTCTTCTTTAAGATGCGGATCGGAAGTTTGTCCGGCGGCCTGGAGGCACTGCCTGGCGGTCTTTTCTTGAGCATTCAGCAGGGCTTGGAACTGCTCACTTAATTGGGTTTGTTCAAACATTGCCTGTCTCTGATACGTAAGTACCTGGCAGTTCCGAGAGGATTTCCAGGTGTGCGGCGCTATCGCTCTGGATCACGTGCAGGATGGCGTACACTTCGGCCCGTTCTTCTTCGTCCAGGCACTCGCTATGTGCGACTTCACGAGCCGTAGCGGACACTGTACGTGCCAGTTTGGTTTCCGCCTGCGCCAATTCCTGGTAGCAAGCCAACGTTTCGGCTTGGGCGTTGGTCATTACGGCTCCTAAAAGTCCTGAACGGTGAAACCGTCAGGCCTTAAAAATGCGTAATTTCTGTCTTACGCAGTATTACAGCTAAACAATAGCCCCAAGTCTTCCTTGAGACGTAACAGCAGCGTTCTTTCCCGGCGAAATCCACACTGAACTGTGCACACCTATCCCTTCCACCCATGTTGCGCAAAGGGTGTAACATCAGAGTGCTACGAAATGCAGAAGTGCTTATGAACGCCAAGATAATTATCACACAAAATTACGAAATTTTCAAGTAAAAAGGACTATTTACGGCTTGTTTTGCGAGCTTTTTGACATTATCTGTGATGTTGTCCGCTCGCGGCCGTGCAGACCGTCAAGTCGTGCGGTTTTAAGGTTTTTCGGCGGATTTGTGTGATTGCCCATAAAAAAACGACCCGGAGACGGAAAGTCTCCAGGTCGCTGATGAATATGCCCGGGACTGGATTTGAACCAGCAAGGGATATAAATCCCACTAGGCCCTCAACCTAGCGCGTCTGCCAATTTCGCCACCCGGGCGGTGAATGGATAACTTTATATGTGCTATGTTTGTATGTCAAGCATATGTATGTGAAAATGGTAATGGAGAGAAAATCATTATGGTGGCGGCATGAAGGGTGCAGTCCAATTCTGATAGAACCAGAACATCATTGGTTTGTCTCCGTTTATTAGGTTGACTGCACCAAAGGCGCAGGGATAAACTAGTGGGTTCTAAATATTGCATTCCTCGATATGTCACCGGGAGTCCAGTTGATGGCTGACAATCTTGATATAAGCGTACAAAAGTTAATCGCACGAGGTAAGGCCAGAGGCTACCTCACTTACGAAGAGATGAACGATGAGCTTCCGGATGAGGCGGTGTCTCCGGAAAAGCTCGATTCTCTGCTGATGGCTTTGGATGAAATCGGAATCGAGATCGTTGACGAGTCCGATGTAGCCAAGGACGAAGCCGAGTTCGGCGCCGAGGCTCCCGTAGTCAAGGCCAAGAAGAAAGATGACTTCGAGGTCTCCACGCGCATAGACGATCCGGTGCGCATGTATCTCACGCAGATGGGCGAGATTCCTCTGCTGAAGCGTTCTGAAGAGATTTCGCTGGCCAAGAAGATCGAAACAAGCCGCAAGCACTTCCGCCGTCGCGTATTGGAGAGTGACTACTGCGTCAAGTATGCTGTGGATATCCTGAAGCAGGTTTTCGCCGGTGATCTTCCGTTCGACAGGACGATGAAGATCTCCACTGCGGAGAATCTGTCCAAGGAGACCATCACCGAGCGGATGCAGGCCAATCTTGATACCGTCGACGAAATCGCCATTCGCAATCGTGACGAGTGGGATGAAGTGGTCGAGCTGGAATTCGACAGCGAAGAGCACAAGAAGAGGACTCAGCGTTTGTGGCAGCGCCGCCGTCGGGCCGCAACGCTTGTCGAAGAGCTTTCACTACGCACGAGCAGAATTCAGCCGCTGATGACAAGGCTCCAGCACGTTTCGGAGAAGATGCGGGAACTTGAACGGGAGATGATATCCGGCAAGACCGATGGAACACCCGCTGAAGACCTCGAAGTGATGCAGGAAGAACGCGAGGGGCTTATTAACCTCGTGCAGGAAGACCCCATAACGCTGCGAAGCCGCGTAAAGGCTATCCAGAAGGTCTTCAATGATTACGAAAAAGCCAAACGTGATCTGTCAGGCGGAAACCTTCGCCTGGTTGTCTCCATCGCCAAGAAGTATCGCAATCGTGGCCTGAGTTTCCTGGACATCATCCAGGAAGGCAACACCGGCCTGATGCGTGCGGTCGACAAATACGAGTATCGTCGCGGATACAAGTTCTCAACATATGCCACCTGGTGGATCAGGCAGGCCATTACCCGCGCCATCGCCGATCATGCTCGCACGATCCGTATTCCGGTGCACATGATCGAGACGATGAGCAAGCTTCGTAATATCTCCAAGCGTCTCGTGCAGGATCTCGGTAGAGAGCCCACGATTGAGGAGATCGCAGAGCAGGCCGGCATGACCGTTTCCGAAGCCCGCCGCGTGCTGAAGATTTCGCGTCATCCCATCAGTTTGGATCGCCCCGTAGGCGAGTCCGAAGACAGCTACTTCGGTGATTTTATCGAGGATTCCTCGGCGGAAAGCCCGATGGAGTCGGCCGGTACTGAGATGCTGAAGGATCGGATCGAAGAGGTCCTCAAGACACTCACGTATCGTGAGCGAGAAATCATCAAGCTGCGTTACGGCATTGGCGACGGCTACACCTACACGCTTGAAGAGGTCGGCAGGATCTTCAAGGTAACTCGCGAACGCGTTCGCCAGGTAGAAGCCAAGGCCATCCGCAAGCTGCAGCACCCCGTGCGAGCCCGCAAGCTTGAAGGCTTCCTCGACCGGGTAGATGGCGAGGAAGAAGACTACGAGAATCTTCCAAAGGCGCATTGACGGGCTTGGGGATTTTGTAAGCGAGTTCGAATATGGCGGCCGCAGCCGCAGCCCAACATTATTGACGTGACATCCAAGAGTCCTGCAGAATGAACATTCAAAGTTCAATTTGCAGGACTCTGTTCATATCTTCAGAAGCAATTTCACCGGGTACTGAATCACTGACCTTCTGTCATTCGGCGCGCATGACGTGTTTTGTTGGCGGGGGAAATAAAAAAATCGTGCCGGTCTTCTTGACTGCGCAAGGCTCGCAAAACGAGGAAATAGCTGTGGGGGATTTGGGGAAGTTCTGGTGCGGATGGGCATTGCGCGCGGCCGCGAGTTTTCGGGATTCATCCTCCAGCACATATATTGTATCGCACTTCTGTCGATGCTGCAAGCGTTGTTTTAATAGCAGCTTAGGGGGGCCTGAGGCCCCTTGTTTTCTCTCGTTTCAGGCGCTACAAATGCATCGAATTCACTTCCATTGAACCGAATGTCGCGATTTTGTGTCATACAGGGAGAAAGGGAGACCAGTTGATAACGGATAGCGAGTTGGTCGGACGAATCGTCGATCGTGACAGTGAGGCCTTCAGCCAGTTGATGGAGCGATACCGACGGCTGGTCAGTTTGCATCTGATGCGGATCGTGCCTGACTCGGCGGCTGTGGATGACTTGGCGCAGGATGTGTTCCTACGGGTCTGGCAGCGAGCATGGCAATGGGACGGACGCGGGGCGTTCAAGTCGTGGTTGATGCGGATCGCGACGAATCTGGCCCTGAATTACTTGCGGTCCAGCAAGCGGCGCAAGCATCGCTCGCTGGATGTGTCTCGGCCAGGGGCAGACGATGGCGATCAGACAGGTTCGTGGCTGGCGGATGAGTCCATGCCTTCTCCAGAGGCGCTGGCGATACAAGCCGAGCAACAGGAGCTCGTGCGGGAGATGCTGGACACGCTGCCCGCGCATCGCCAGGAACTGGTGAGACTGGTTCACGAGCAGCAGATGAAGCTGGCGGACGTAGCCGACACACTGGGCATCCCTTTGGGCACCGTCAAGTCCCGCCTGCACCACACGTGCAAGCAGCTTGGGCGGATGTGGCAACAACTGTATGAAGAGAAGGAGTGAGACCCATGACGATCCGGACAACTGCACCATGGCACAAGGAATCCTATGATGCATTCCTCAGCGAGCGTCTTGCCGGTTTGCTTGCCGAACGGATGCCACTGGCTGGGTACGAGGTAAGGCCGGCCGGTGAGCATGAATGCACTATCGCGATCAGCATATCGGCTCGCGGCAAGGTAGTGAACGCCGCGTTCACCGTTCCGGCGATTGATGAGATGGGAACGTTCGTGATAGACGGCGTTCGCCGGGTGGTGGTCCCGACCGCTTCATGCGAAGACCCCGCCGAATCGCAAATACGCTGCGTGGGGGAGCAGTTGTATGATCACATAGAATCTAATCTTGGTAGCGCGGGCGACGCGCTGCCGTGGGACGAAAGTCTGGTCCGGGGATTTGCTCCGCTGGATGTCTGGATAACCAGATTCCTTGCCGGAGAGATAGATGACCAACGGGTGAAGAATACCGAACTAAGCGGCAGGTGCGTTGTTACATCCCAGCCACTCGATGAGCAGAACTGGTTAGCAGTGCGCACGCACATCAGAAGAATCATGATTTCCGACAGGAAGCTGATCATCTCGCATACGCAGTTCGGTTACCTGTGCCCGCTGGAGTCTCCCGAGGGCCAGAATATCGGGCGGATACTCAGTGTTGCAGCCGGTGCGACGATTTGCGATGGCAAGCTGGTGCGGGAAAATAAGTCTGCCCAAGGCGCACTTGGCGTGACAGCATCAATGGTGCCCTTCATCGAGCATAACGATGCGAACCGCCAGCTGATGGGCGTGAACATGATGCGTCAGGCAATCGTCCCGCCAGACTGCCAGCCTGCATCGGTCCAGACAGGCAATGAGCCGAGTGAGCCGGGCTTCTGGTGCGGCCGGGATTTCCTGACGGCGTTCGTCTCCATGGGGGCAGATACCTTTGAAGATGGCATTGTCGTCAGCGAATCGGCGGCTGACCGTATGACATACGGCGGAACGTTCATACCGCACAACAGGCTCGAACCGGGCGATAAGCTGTCCAACCGTCACGGCACAAAGGGCACGGTGAGCAGAATTCTGCCAGACAGTGAAATGCCTCATCTGGAAGATGGCACGCCCGTGGAACTCGTCTTCAGTCCCAATGGTATCTTCACTCGCATGAATCTCGGCCAGTTGCGGGAGGCCGTGATGAGTCGCATAGCCCGCGCGGAGGGGAGTCCTGCAATTGTGCCGCCATTTTGCGCGCCCGATGCGGATGAAATCCACTCGCGCCTGGCGGCAGCGGGCCTGCCTGAATCAGGCATGGAGAGGTTAACTCTTGGGCAGAATGGCGACTGGCTGGATTTGGAAAGCACGGTTGGATGGGTTTACTGGTTCAAACTGCATCACATGGTGAGCGACAAGATTAATTTCTCCACAACATCCGAGCATTGCAACTATCAGGGGTTGCTGGAGTACTATCAGCTTCGCCATATCGGCGCGTTCGAGACCATCGCCGAGACGTACAACATGAAGTCAGTCGATCATCCTGAGGCTGAGACGCTTGCTCAGCGTGTGGCCGACGGAGAGATTCCACAGGCGAGCGTGCCCTCGCCGAGATTGGCACAATTGATTCGCGCCCTGCAAGCTGCTTGCATCCGCGTTGACGTCGAGGGCGAGACGTTGCAATTTGCATTTGATGCTCCCCAGGAAGGCCGACTTGCACTTGCCTGCGACATGCCGCACCCGTGGCAGAACCAACAGACCATAAGCGAAATAGGAATAATCGAGACGCCTGCATTCGCAGAGGTGGAGGCCTTGAACAATCGCCTGCGATCACTCATCGATTCACGAGCGCCTCAGGGGCTCCGCGATGCGGCGGCAACTGCTTTGGGCCGAGCCACCGAAAAGTACTTCGACGAGCTTTTGGAAGGTACGTCTGATTCTTTCTGCAACAACCGCGTGCCATCTTTTGGTAATCGCGTGATATTCTCCGGCCGGTCGGTGATAGCGCCTGCAAACGGGATGTTATTGGATACCGTTGGCCTGCCCGACGAGATGGCGCGGACGCTATTTGGCCCGATGGTGGCAAACAGGCTTGGTAGCGACCTGCCTGTTGACTGGCGGTCAGACGGTGCGGAGAAAGCACTTGATGCGACGATGGCCGAGTCATGGGTCATCGTGAACCGCGCACCAGCCATTATGCCTACGTCACTACTTGCGTTTCACCCTGTGAGAGTTTCGGACAGAGTAATCCGGCTGCACCCGCTGGCGACAAGGCTGATGAATGCTGATTTTGACGGCGACATGGCCGCTGTGTTTGTGCCAGTTACTCCGGCGGGGCAGGAAGAAGCTGGGCGACTGCTGAGCGTAGCGGGGCATTTGCGGCGCGATCCGGAATTGGTGCAATGGCTTGTGCATGGACACGCGCCAATGTATGGGTTCGCCAGACTTAGCCTTAAGGAAGACGGATACGCCGAGCTCTGCGATATCGCTGGTGTTGCGATGGAGCGGCCGGAAGGTTTTGTGACTCATAAAACACTGGTGAGTGCCCTGCGAACCGTATTGGCAGCCAACGGCCCGGAACACATGATCGATGTCCTGGAAAGATTGGCGCAGCGGGGTTTCGCTGAGGCGAAGCGGTCCGGCGCATCGATCGGTCCGTTCTTCGGTGAGGGGTTGGACCATCCGCCGCTACCTGAGAGTGATGATCTGGAGCATTGGCGAAAACGTTGTCAGGCTACCCAAGAAATACTAGCAACAATCTGCGACTACGACAGACCTGACGTTGGTCCACAATTGTTAGCGGTCAAGTCAGGGGCCAGAGGATCGCTGTCGCATCTGGCGAATTTGATCGGACCGCGAGTGCTGGATGTGTCCTTTGGTCAGGAAGGCACTCATGATGGATTTGGGAATTTGTCGCAAATTGTCAGACGAGGGTTTGTTGACGGTCTGACGTCGGAGGAGTTGCTGGCAGCGGCGATTCCCGCCCGAGTGGGCATGGCGATGGTAGCCCTCGGCTGCGCGGATACGGGATATGGGCTTCGCCGAACCGGGCCAAGCGGTGGGTTCACGGTTGTTGCTCGAGCAATGCGGGCGAGCCACCCCGGCATAGTCTTCGCCCGTGCGGCGGCCATCGGCGAATGTGACCCACTGACTGACCTGGACAGCAGGCTATTTGCGGGTCTGGGCGAACAGCCGGAAGGCTGACGGGGACTCTTTTCGGGAGGCCCATACATCCATGGATCTAGCGGAGGGGTCGTGCTGGGCAATGTCTGATTGTATGTGTGGCCATTTAGTGTACTTATCTTGTGCTCTGCGTGTAATTCTGTTTCCCTAACAGCCCGTTGAAAAAGCTATTCCTGCTGCGTGCGGGCCCTCCTTCGGCGGGCAGGTCTTTCAATTGCGCGTCTACGTTACGAAAACTTGGCAATCCTAAGGGATTGCCTGCGCTTTCGTTCCTTGATGCTCGTTGAAATCCTGCGCACTCGCGACGGAATCCATTTTTCAACGGACTGCTAATAAAGGGGTGTGTTTTCTTTGTCGATATCCAATTAGTAGTCTGTAATAGGAATAATGTCAGGTGGCACGCCGGCCGCAATCCCGATGTACATCGGCGCCGGATAAGGACCTAAGAATCCAACAACCCGACTGGTCTTCGCTCTGCGAGCTTGCGGCTTCGTCGTCACAAGTCGTCGCGACAAGACAAATGCGCCGTTACAAAGCACTAGTGCTCTGTTCCACGAAAAATGATAGATGGCAACCTGCCAGTAGTAACTGGCAGGCAAGAACTTATGAAGACTTAATACCCATCAGTTTCGCCGTTACAAAGTACTAGGTTGGCTGCGGTTACATCAACTCGACTGGAGACCGCAGCCGATCAGACAAAGTTGGATTTACAAACGAGGGAGACCAATGCAGAGCATAACCCCATGCATTCTCGTAGTAGACGATGACCCGCAGATATGTTCGCTGATACAGCAAGTGCTGGTCCAGAATGGCCTGAAGTGCATGGCCACTTCAGATTCGCAGGCTGCTTCTGAGCTGTTAAATGCCGGCGGCATAGCGGTTTTACTTACCGACATCGCAATGCCGTACAAGTCCGGGCTTGATCTGCTGGAGCAGGTTTCCGCTATGGCGGACGGTTGCAAAGTGGTCCTGATGACTGGAAAGCACAACACCGAGGATATCGCCAGTGCGGTCAGGCAGGGGGCTTATGATCTTCTTGAAAAGCCACTCAATCTCCAGGGAATGGTAGATATTGTAACCCAAGCCATTCACGATAAAAGCAATCGATCCCCGCTATCGTTAAAGGCGGCCTCGGCGCTGCAGAGCCAAAAAGTATTGCGTCAGACATCGATTGAGAGCATTTTGGCGCTGGCCAGGGCGGTCGAGGTGAAAGACCCTTACACCCGCCAGCACAGCCAGCACGTAACACACTATGCCTTGAACCTTGCCAGCTATATGGGCTTGGATGAGAAAATGATAGAGTCGGTTCGTGTGGCGGCTTTGCTGCACGATATCGGCAAGATCGGCACACCCGACAGTATTCTCACCAAGTGCGGGAAGTTGACCGCCGAGGAGTTTGACGAAATCCGCCAGCATCCCGTGTTGGGCAGCGAAATACTCGAGAACATCTCAGTATTCGCCACTGAAGCCATGTTCGTGAAGTACCATCACGAACGATGGGACGGGTATGGGTATCCCAGCGGATTGATGGGCGAAGAGACACCCCTTGGTGCGAGAATCATCTGCGTGGCAGACTGTATGGACGCCATGCTCATGCGGCGAGTCTACAAGGAGGCATACCCTCTGGAGAAGGTCTTCGCGGAGTTCATTCGCTGTTCGGGATCGCAGTTTGATCCGCAACTGGTGACGGTAATGCTGGACTGGAGCGACAAGCACGGCGACAGAATCGTCACAGCCGATGACGTGTGCCGTATCTGATTCTGACGCTGCGCGGTGAATTATCGTGTTGCCGGGGAAATCATTTGCGTCGGCCAGCAGCCATGTATTTCTGCATTTTCGGCCAGGCGTCATCGGCGTAGAAGCGGTGCCCGCCATTTCCGACCACAAGTTTGCAGTTGTTTTCTGCGCCGGCGGCTTTGTAGATAGCCTTCAGTTTGTGGAAGGCTTCGTCGGCATCTGCGGAGGCATTGCCTGCCCATACGCGAATCTTGTCTGCCCCCAATGCGACGGCGGAGTCGAGAACTGCCGGGAATAGGGGGCCATCATCTGTCCCCAGGCGATAGTACGATCCGTACGCAGCCACTTCCAATCCGGCATCTCGAGTGATTTTGCCGGTTTGTCTGGCGATGGCGACATCCCCGTGCGGTACGTGGATGTCGCCACCCCATTCAATGCCCTCAAGCCCGGCTCGCGCGGCAAGCTGAACAACGTCTTGGGGTGTCAGCTTGCGAAAAGTAATCGAGACCAGACCGGGGCGAATCATTACCTATTCCCGACGGCCAGGCCGGCAGTTATCATGTATGTGTAGCTTTCGGCGATGGCCTGGGTCATGTCCGTGCCGCACCTGTCGAGTTCAACGATTACCCACTTCAGGACATTCTCGTCGGCTGCGCCGATGATGGCGGGGATATCGAGCTTGCCGGTGCCAAGGGCCAGCATGTCTTGGTCAAATTGCTCCATCGGGCCGTCCTTGACGTGCAGCAGCGGCGTGCGATTCTTGTACCTGGCGGTTATTTCGACCGGGTCACACGCGCCGAAGTTTGCGGACCAGTATGCGTCGAGTTCGCACTTCACGTTGGGGCATGCATCCATGAAGATGTCATATCCGAGCTTGCCGTCAAACGTATCAAACTCCCAGAAGTGGTTGTGGATGCACAAATCCAAGCCGGCGGCGTTTATGACTTCGCACATCTTGTTTACGGTTTCAATAGCCTGCTTGATCTTATCGAGGTCCTTGAAATCATCCCTGCTGCATCCACCGACTGCCATGGTGGTGCCCAAGGTCTTGGCGGTGTCGATTACCTCGTTCAGGTTTTCCAGGTTCGGCCAGGGGCCGTGATTGGACGAAACGACCATGCCAAGGTCTTCGACAAACTTGCGGAGTTCGGCTGGGTCAACGTCCCACAGGCCAGCGGGCTCGATACCTTTGTAGCCCATGTCGGCTACCTTTTTGATGGTTCCGAGGAAGTCTTTTTCGCACTCATCGCGAAGTGAGTACATTTGTACACTGATCGGTGCCGGTTTCATCTGTAATCTCCTTGATCTTAGGACACGCGGCGATGTTGTTGGGAGTGTCGCATTGCATTGGATTGATGTCAACCAAGCCCCCGGAATATTAGGTACATTTTGTACACCCCAATCCCTCAAATTGCGAGAAATCCAGCGGCTTGTCGATATATCGTAACTTTTGGTCCGCAATGCGGGTCATCAGGATTCTAGTTCTTTGTAACGGAGATCCTGACTTGTCGCCGGGACAAAATACTAGGGAGTGACTTGGTGGCGTTCTTCTACAGGCATGTCGAACACCGTGTTGCACGGAACCACGGTTACAGGGCACGGTGCATGTCGCATCACACCTGCGCATGTGCTTCCCATCACAAGATGATAGAGCATACCGTGTCCGTGTGAGCCCATCACGATCAGCTCGGGCTTCAGTTCTCTTGCCTGATCGAGAATCGTCTCGACGGGGTTGCCTTCCAGCAGAACCGTGGTGGTATCTACTCCTCTAGACCTGAGTGTGTCCTGCATTTGCATGAGGCTGTGTCGCTGGGTGCGAAGCTGATCGCCACGGATGTAGATCGTACCGAAATCATATCCCGCGAATGCCGGCTGATTGGCAGCCACGTGCACAAGCCAAACCTGGGCATCCATTTGCCGTGCCAAACGACAGGACTCTTCGATCAACACCCCAGAGGTGTCCGAGAAGTCCACTGCTGTGAGAATTCTATTAGTCATTTCCGGCCTCCTCCATTTCATAAGAGCAATGAAAACAAAGCTCTCGGTTCCAACCCCTCCATACTAATTATAGGGATCGGCGAGACCGATTACCGCAAAACCGAGGTACTTGTTTGACTATTGCACGTGTCGTAAAGCTTTTGCTTGAAAGGACAAAGCCAGACGGGGGAAAAGTCTTGCAAATTGCGCTCCAGCCTGTATATTCATCGCTCTGCTTTACACGAGCGTGCGTAGCTCAATTGGATAGAGCACCGGTCTACGGAACCGGAGGTTACAGGTTCGAATCCTGTCGCGCGTGTTACGTAAGCAAGGGAATAAGCGAGGGTTACGGCGGGCACAAAGAAAAGGCTGGCAGGGCGTTTTCTACCATTCTTTCTACCAGCAGGAGTATTGAACATGCAAACGCCGCCGCCAAGACCGAACAGGCCGA
>CBDUQP010000068.1:0-18193 GCA_965369385.1 uncultured Phycisphaerales bacterium | reverse complement strand
CGTGCCGCTTGAACAACTCGATGAGTTCCTCAATGAACGTCATCTTCCTGTGATGTTCCTGCTGTCGCCGAATGTACTCGCTTACGTTATTCAGTTGGGATTGCGATACGCTGAACGCCGAGTACCCATCTTGCCATGTGAACTCCGACAATGCCGGTTCTATCTGATGAATCCATCTAGAGAATGCTCCCTTGATGTCTCTCACGAAGTCAGCCACAGCCATGGCGGCCGGGATGGTGGCTGCAAGATGCAAGTGGTCCGGCTGACCATTACATTCGAGCAGGTTCCCGCCAAGATCGCGGGCGATGCCGCCAATGTAGCTGGCGGTTCGGGGAAGCATTTCCGCTGCAATCCATGGATGGCGATTCTTGGTGGCAAAGACGATGTGATACTGCAGGTTCGTGTATGACATGGTAGATGTCCCTTGTGCCTGCGTCAGGCGTTGGGCTGAGGATACTCGCAATGCAGAATGGAAGTCCAGTCTTATCGAGATCAAGACGGAGGCGGCTTCACCTCCCGCCCCTTCGCGGCGGGGAAGTTTAATGGCCGGGGCCCGGGGGCTGCGCCGCGGTAAGGCCCGCGGCTTACCGCCCGGCTAACCACCCGACGGACCTTCGGCCCGGACGGCAGAAGCCGCTGTGCTCAGACTATAGGGGGAGGTAATCGTTTTCAAGAAGTCTTCGCTCAATATATAGTCCCACATGTTCATGATTCCTTAATCGCCACCCAAGTGATTGCCGGGTCGCTGGTCATCGTAAGGAAACTAGCGTAATCGAAAAGGTCTGATGTAGCAATCGTCGTGACCGCACGAACACGGTTCGCAATGACAGTGCATGATGTGAAATATTGGCGCGAATCTGCTAAAAACCATCTCTGAAGAAAACTGCCGGAGGTGGGACTTGAACCCACACTATGTTGCCATAACGGGATTTTGAATCCCGCGCGTCTGCCAATTCCGCCACTCCGGCTGAGTGATGTCGGCAATATGTAGATCGGCTATTGTACGCAGGCAGCCGGCGCGGTCAAGCTTTCTCTCATGCTATGAGAGCATGTTCTTCAGAAACTCTCGGCCGCCGCCACTCTTTAAATAGACCTCACGTTCCCTTGCCGATGTCCGGGTTTCGAACGTCTCTGTGTGAACAACACGGAATGGTCCGCGGCCTTTTGTGGATTTGTTGTATCCGCGATTGTGCTCGCGCAGACGCCTGTCCAGATCATTCGTTATGCCAGTCGCCGGTTGGCGGTGGCACGTGGTGTGCGGCAGCGCGATAACGACCGGGCGGACACATAGGTCCGCCCCTACATGCGGCGGCCCCGCGGCCGGCGCGCTGTCATATTTCTTCCATTTTCCCAACAAAGGGCCGACGCTTTTGTCGAATCAGCATTAACTCCTCCTGCTGCCTGCCCCAAACGATGCAGATGGATGAAGAGTTTCCTCTTGTCAAATTGAGCATTTAGGCTTGCCTTTTCGGCTGGGCGACAGAGTGTTGAAGACGGGTGTGGCGGTTGTGTTCGGTGGCGGTTTTGCGTATTATAATGGTCGGCACATGTGTTTCTTGATGTGTCGTCTGGTCTGCATCTTGAGTTGGTGTGTGTGGTGTGGGTACGGCTATTGTGGTTATTTTCAGGGCGAATTCTAAGGCGACTTTATGACAAATGACCAGCGAATGTGCATACGGGCCAACCCCAGTGGCGATCGGCCGGTAGTTGATCCTACTGCCTACGTGGACCCGACTGCCCGGATAATCGGGCGAGTCACGATAGGTGCGAACGTGTTTGTCGGCCCGAATGCGGTTATCAGGGCTGATGAGGTGGACTCTGAGGGCAATGTTCTGCCGATCATTATAGAGTCGGAGTGCAATGTTCAGGACGGTGTGATAATTCACTCTCTTTCTGGCACGCAGATAACTATCGGGCGGCGAACGTCGGTGTCGCACGGTGCGATCGTTCATGGCCCGTGCAAATTGGCGGAAGGGTGCTTCGTGGGCTTTGGGGCGGTGGTTTTCAGGGCAAACATCGGTTCAGGCGTGCTGATCTCCGCACGAGCCGTTGTAGAAGGGGCTGACGTTCCGGCAGATGTGTTCATTCCGCCTGGTGCGGTCATTTACGGAGAGGTGGGCAGCGGGCTTGAGTCGCCCAATGCCGCCCAG
Organism: uncultured Phycisphaerales bacterium; assembly: GCA_965369385.1. GTDB lineage: Bacteria > Planctomycetota > Phycisphaerae > SM23-33 > SM23-33 > CBDUQP01. Next base: position 16,043 of record CBDUQP010000068.1, on the reverse strand, counting down.
CGTGAATTCATGGAAAAGGTTGTGAATGCGAATCTCAAGCTGGCCAGGGGATATCTCGAATGTGGTCCGGTGACCTGCTGAGCTGGCTGCCGGCGGGATTGACGGTTCAAGTGTGAGTGATGGTTATCAGATCGGAAAGATGCAGGTAGACATGGTTCGGCTTTCTGGTGCGTGTGCTTCCAATTGTGGTGGGGTCTGGGGTATATTCTTTCGGTGATGAACGATAGACCCGTAACGATATTTTTGTCGGCGGCAGAGGCCAGCGGCGACGAGCACGGCGCGAAGCTTATGGGTGCCCTGCGCGAGCGTTATCCCAATGCTCGGTTCGTGGGGGTCGGCGGTTCGCGGATGGCGGAAGCCGGTTGCGAGTTGCTTGCCGACCTAACGAAGAAGGCAAGCATGCTTGGTGGACCGCTCCTTCGGGCGGGATACTATATCCGCCTGCTTCGCCGCCTGAAGCGTGCGATAAAGGCCCTCAAGCCGGATCTGCACATTCCGATAGACAGCCCGGCGTTGAATTGGCACCTGGCGGGTGCCAGCAAATCGGCAGGCGTACCGGTGATGTACTACATAGCTCCGCAGGTGTGGGCGTGGGCACCGTGGCGGGTGAAGAAGCTCGCTCGCCTTACCGATCACGTGGCCTGCATTCTCCCGTTTGAGCAGAGATATTTCCGCGATCGTGGTGTGAAGGCCACTTATGTGGGGCATCCGCTTTTTGACGAGATTCCCCCGATTGAAGGTCCGCTGCCGGATCTGGCGGAGGCCTGGTCGGAAGGCACGTTTCATGTGGCGTTGCTTCCAGGCAGTCGCCCCAGCGAGATCAAGGGTCACATTCCCGCTCTGCTGCAATGTGCCAAAACCATCCGGCGCAGGTGGTCCCGCGCGGTGTGCACCATAACTGCCTACGACGATACCGGCGCACAGCACATAATGGATGCCTGCCGCGGACAACTTCCACCATACGTGGAGATCGTCGTTGGAAAGACGCGACAGATACTCCAGCAGGTTCATTTCGCGGTGGCCGCCAGCGGCACCGTTACGCTGGAAGTAGCCTACTACGGCGTGCCAATGGTGGTGTTCTATCGCGTGAGCAGATTCCTATGTTCAGTCGTCAAGCCATTTGTGGGCATGCAGGCACCGCATTTTTCACTGGTGAACTTACTGGCCGGTCGCAGAGTAGTGCCGGAACTCATGCCATGGTTCGGGCGGGTTGGTGATGTCAGCGATATGGTGATGGATGTCATGCAAGACTACGGATGCCTGTGGGAAACGCGGCAATCTCTAATCGATGTATCCCACTCACTGCAGATTCATCCTCCGCAAAGCGCCAGCGGAAACGCCGCCGACATAGCCGCCAAGCTCATCGAAAGTAGCCAGATGGGCAAAATAGTGGACTGATTTCCAGTAATATTAGGGACGGTGCCTTATTAAATTCCATCTATTTTTAATAAGGCACCGTCCCTAATTTATGATACGGATGAGCCTGGAGTTACGTCCTTATCGGTGGTGAGCACAACAACGTCGCGGTTTTCATCGTCGCCCATGGAGGCGGCCAGCATCATACCTTGTGATTCTATGCCGCGCATCTTGCGTGGTTCCAGATTGGTGACGACCACGATTTGCTTGCCCATGAGGGCTTCGGGGCTGTAATAGGCCTTTACGCCTGCGATTATCTGGCGGGTCTCGCCGCCCAGATCAACCTTCAGGCAGAGCAGTTTGTCGGCGTTGGGGTGTTCGATTGCTTCTACGACGGTGGCTATTCGCAGGTCGAGCTTCAGGAAGTCATCGTATGTGATTGTAGGTTTGGATTCGCACATCTTGCATCCTTTCGGCGTGCTGGCACGCTGTGATCTTGGTACTAATTCTGATTCTATGGTAGTAGTTTATGCCCGCAGAGCCCAAGAGGCAAGATTCTCCTACTGGTCAAATCCTCCCCGGCAAGGTACTATTAGGCTGTCTGTCGGAATTGGCGGGTGTGGGAATTTGTAACTGCCCGGCCGACAGGACTGATATAAGGATGCACAAGCATGGAATTGTACCCGTACAAATTTGGCCCGATATACAAAGAGAAGATATGGGGCGGACGAAGTCTGGCGATGCTTTTTGCCAGGAATCTGCCCGATCCGGCTGCGAAGTACGGTGAGAGCTGGGAATTAGCGGATTTGGTCGAAGGTACGTCGGTGGTGTCCAATGGTCCGCTGGCGGGCGAGTCTCTGACTGAACTTACGAAGAATCTCGGCAGTGATCTGCTGGGCAAGGCCGCTGCGCTGCCAAATGGCAGATTTCCGCTGCTGCTGAAGCTTCTGGACGCCAACGATATCCTTTCGTTGCAGGTTCATCCGGATTCGGCAGCGGCTGAGCAGATCGGTGGCGATGCAGCGTTGAAGACTGAATGCTGGTATGTGGTAGAAAGTCGCGATGGGTACATCTACAAGGGTCTGCAGGCGGGTGCCACGCCGGAAGGATTCCGCGATGCGATAGAATCCGACAAGGCCCAAGAGCTTACCAGGCGGATAGACTGCGCGACCGGCGATTTTCACTATCTGCCGGCTGGCACTGTTCATGCGGTTGGTCCGGGGCTTGTGGTGGCGGAAGTACAGACGCCGTCCGATACCACTTACCGCGTGACCGATTGGGGCAGGGGGCGCGAAATACACGTTGAGATGTCAATGAAGTGCATTCACTTCGAGCCCGGAAATGACGAATCGCCCGGTGCCGATGGCGACACGCTGCTGGTTACGGAGTTTTTCACGGTGGCTGCACATAGCGTAGAGGCCGCCAGCCAGTGGACGTATGGCGAGGGCAAGTGTGTTATGCTGATGCTGCTGGATGGCAGCGATATAACGATCACTCATGATGGACCGGTGGAGTTGGAAACCGCAATTAACGCCGGTGATACCGTATTGATACCCGCAGCCCTGAGCGGCGTGAGGCTGCATGCTCCCGACGGCGGCCGCTTTCTTGAAATAACACTGCCCGATTCTCTTTGACTGGAGAGTCGGCGGTGATTCAGCATTAATCCCGTATCCGAGCAGCAGTAATGAGCAAGATAAGAATACAGAAGGCATTGGCGGAACTGGGCATTGCTTCCAGGCGAGCCGTGGAAGAGATGGTTCTGGAAGGGCGGATCGACGTTAATGGCAAGACTGTCAAGGAACTGCCATTTTTCGTTGATCCCGGCGAAGATGCGATGGAAGTGGATGGGCGTCCGGTTTTCAAGATCGGTGCGGATAAGAAGGTCTACTTCCTCGTCAGTAAACCTACCGGAGTTGTGTGTACGCAGAACGATCCGCAGGGGCGTGTCCGCCTGATAGATCTGCTGCCCAAGCAGCCGCAGCGTCTGTACTCGGTGGGGCGGCTTGATATGGACAGCACGGGCCTGGTTGTGCTCACCAATGATGGTGAGTTCACCGAACGCCTGACGCATCCGAGATATGGTGTGGTCAAGACGTACGTTGTGCAGGTTGAAGGGCGAATTGCGACTGAAGATGTGGAGCGTCTCAAGGTGCCGATATATATGGACGGCAAGCGAACGCAGGGCGCGTGGGTGAAGGTGATTCGCAAGGGACGTGATCGCAGCCTGCTTGAGATTAAGCTTGCCGAGGGCAGGAACAGGGAGATCCGCAGGATTCTGGCCAGACTCGGGCATAAGGTTACAAGCCTGAGACGCACTGCCATCGGTCCGATAACGGATCGTGGGCTGAAGATCGGAAGCGTTCGCAGGCTTACTGCAACTGAAGTGAAACGTCTGCTGAGGTGCACCGAACCGGAGGGCAGAGAGAAGCTGCCCAATGCCACGAAAAAGATGAAGACTGGCAAGCTGCCCCCCAGGCCCAAGCCGGCGTCAGACAGCGACGAAAGTGCCGATATCCCTCGCCGATTAGTGAGAAGTGCGGCCGCGGGACGACCAGGTGCCAAGACCGTCAGGAAATCGGCAGGCAGGCCCAAATCGGCTGAGTCGGCGACGTCGGATAGCGAAGTCAAGGTCTACCGGCCTGGGAAGAAGGTCACACCCGGGCGGGCTGGTGCCAAGAGTGTGAAGAAATCAGCGGGCAAGCCCAAGAGTGCGAAGAAGGCCGCAGGCAAGTCAGGCAAGCCCAAACGCAGCAAGAGTCCAGGCGGCTCGAATACTACTCCGCGAGTACGGAAGGCCTCCACGAAAGATAAAGGCAAGCCTAAACGCGGTACCGCTCGTCCTTCGAAGGCGACAGGGCCAAAGTCGAAGCGTTCGGCCAAGAGCCCCAAGCCCAAGCGCCGCTGAGCGACGGGTCACAACAACACCTTGCGAGTTGTTTGTGGAGTTTAGCGTGAATGATTGCAGTGGCATGGTTTTGATGGGCGGGTCGTTCGATCCGGTGCATAATGCGCATTTGTCTATTGCTCGCGAGGTGGCAGCCAGCCGCGGGTTTGAGCGGATTACTCTGATACCGGCCGCATGCAGTCCGCACAAGGACACCACGCATGCGTCTGCGAAAGATCGCCTTGCGATGCTCAGGCTTGCTGTCGGGGGCGATGAACTGTTTGATATATGTGATATCGAGTTTCAACGCCAGGGATGCAGTTACACTTATGATACGGTGATGGAGTTGCGGAGCCTGCATCCGGCGGTGGGGCGGCTGTACTGGTTGCTTGGAGCAGATACGCTCGAGGACCTTGCGAAGTGGTATCGCCTCGGCGACTTACTGGAGGAAGTTGAGCTTGTGATCGCGGTCAGGCCGCCATGGCACGAGCGGTTGGATGCGATGTGGGAGCAATTGCGTGGGCAGTTGTCCGAGCAGATCGTGGATCGCTTGAAGGCGTCGGTTGTTGAGACGTCATTGATAGAAGTGGCTTCCAGCGACATTCGCGCTCGCGTAGTCGCCGGGCAAGACATCAGTCATATGGTTCCCGCCCCCGTAGCGGAGTACATACGAAGCCACGGACTCTACGGAGCTGATAAGGGCTGATCGAAATGTGATTGGTGCGATCAGTGCGATCAGTGCGATTCTTCGAGGGCGGAATCCTCGTCTGGTTTGTTGCAGTGTTCTGCGAGAAGGGGCAGCACTGCCGGGGGCACCATTGCAGATACGTCGCCGCCCATTCCCGCAATTTGCTTTATTAGGCTGGACGATGTGAAGGCGTGTTCGGTGCTGGTTATGATGAATACGGTCTCCACACCGGCCACTACGCGATTCGTGAGTGCTACCTGGTATTCGAACTGCAGGTCGGCGGAGTTGCGGATTCCGCGAAGAATGGCACTTGCTCCCACCTGGCGAGCGAAGTCCACTGTGAGTCCGGCGAACAACTCGGCCTTTACGTTGGGTATGTCGGAGATTATTTCCCGCACTATATCCAGGCGTTCGGAGTGGCTGAGCATGGAGGACTTCTGGGGGTTATCACCGACGGCGACGATGATGCTGTCGAAGAGTTTGGCACCGCGTTGAATAACGTCGAGATGTCCGTTGGTGATCGGGTCAAACGTTCCGGGGAAGATAGCGAGTCGTTTTGTTTCGTTGGACATTTGTGCACCACCTCATTGGTGTCTGGATAATGTTTGTCCACGGGCGTCAGGAACGCACAAGAGCCCGAGAGATTCACTCCCGAGCCCTGCGTTTTATATCGTCAGAACCGTCTCCGTTCTTCGAACTTGCGTCTTCGCCTATGGCTTGCGTCTTCCGTCTTCGCCTTCGGCTTGCGTCTTCGCCTATGGCTTGCGTTGTCACAAGTCGTCGAGACAAGCCGTTGTGACGTTCATCCTGCGACTTCTAAGTGACAAAGCATGGCAATGAGTTTGCATGCCTAGCCACCATGGAAAGGCGTTTTCGTCCGGAGAAAGAACTAGTATCCGCCGAGTCCGAGTCTGGTCGGTCTGTCGGTCATTGCGCTGGGATTGGTTCTCAGCAGTACCCGGTCCAAGTCTTCTAAGAACATGCGTCTGTCCATTTCATCGGCGAGCTTGATCCTGGCGCTACGTTCGTCGCCGGTCATGTCCAGCGTCGTGCATCCAGGCAGAACCGAGACTACGCAGGCGGCAAGAACCACTAGAAGGCAAATCATTTTCATATCAGTAACCTCAGAAGTATTTGTAGACTAAGCAGCTTAGGTTGCTTCCCACAACGATTTCTCAAATGATTCTAGGTGCCCACCAGGCCGTTGTCAACGCAAAAAGAAGATGCGTTATTCTGGATTTATGCGCCGGCAGGCAAGGATGCAGCGTGTAGCATATATGTTTGTGTGGTCAGCTCTTAGAAGCGTTGTTGACATAGCTGGTGTTTCGCCAGGTTATTTGGGCTCCGCGGCGGTGTTTGCTCATTGCACGGGCTATTATACTTAGCGATATCACGCTACCCAGCGGGTATGTCCAGCAAAGCCACGGTTTTCCGCCAAGCAGATGGAAATAGCGGAATATCACCGTTTGCTGCATTATCGAACCCACGACGCCCGCGATTCCGCAGATGAGCCACGAAATCCCCGGTTCGCTAACTGCCAGCGTCAGCCCCAAAACGGCTGCGATATAGGGTACCAAGCCCATAATCAGCATTACCATGAACGAGACAATCAAACGCCTGAACGTCTTGAACGCTCCAAAGAAGATGCGTGTCCAGCCGTTGCATATTTGCCCCAGTGAGGTGTACATCCGCAGCGAATACAGTCCATCGGTCCTCATAACAGCCAGCTTGAGCCCGGCGCCTTTAACCAAGGACGCCAGGTGCATGTCATCGTGGATGATCGATTTCATAGCTTCGAATGTTCCGATTGTCTCGTAGGCCTGGCGACTGAGCATCATGTATGCCCCGTTGGCGTAGGCATTGGTTTTACGCGGATTGTTTACCTTGTCGGGGTGGAACCATATCATGAGCACGCCGCTGCATACCGGTTGAATTGCGTTTTCCCAGAACCCGCGCAGGTCAAACTGCGGCAGTGCGCTAATCATGTCCGAGTGGGTATCAATCGCGTACTGCATGGTCACCGACAGCGTGCGTCGTGTTGTCTGCGTGCAGTCGGCGTCTATCATGCACAGGTAGTCGCCGCGTGCCTGCACTCCGGCTTGGTACATCGCATGCACTTTGCCGGTCCACCCATCGGGAAGTTCGGCTATGTGCAGGACCTTCAGGTGTTCGAATTCGCTGTCGAGGCGATCGAGAATCTCGCCGGTCTTATCGTCACTGCGATCATTAACGGCGATTATCTCGTAGTTGGGGTAATCCTGATCCAGCAGGGAACGCACGCATCCTTCTATGTTCTCTTGCTCGTCCTTGGCAGCTACGATTACGGAGATCATCGGCGCGTCGGCGGGCGGGCCTGCGTATTGGGGGGTCAAAACGAATCCGCTCTTGACCTCACGCGTGATCATTCGATGACGCGAGGACCATATCAGGCAGGTCAGACAGCTCAGGGCTGTGAGGATTATGCAAAGTGTGAACATTGTCTATGGCTCTCCTGCCGTGCGGGATTAACAGTCTTCAGGTTGGTCAGGGATAAAGTTATCCCGGGCGTCGATGTCCGCCCTGGTAGGCGTCTCTGGCTGCGTCCATTGTCCGGCGGATCGCCACGTGATGAGTGGTGGCGGCCGACTGACAGTCTGCGAATTCCGGTGATACCGTGACTATCTCACCGGCAAGTGAAGCTTCACTCACCCGAATATCCCCATACTCTGTGGGAACTACTACGTGTGAGCGGGTAAGCTTAGTTCGGCTGCACAACTGGCGACGGATACCGAACGTGGTTGTTTCGCTGAAGATTATTCTCTCGGCCGCGTCGACATCGCTTGGCGAGCACAACGCGCACAGTTGCCATGCCGGACGCGACTTTTTCATGCTGATGGGGCTTGCCCACGCATCGAGGCATCCGCCAGTAAGCAGGGCGTCTATCGTAGCTCCCAGAATCTCGCCGCTGCAATCATCGATATTGGCAGAAAGCTGCACCACGCAGTCCGCAGTGGCCGCGCCGCTGTCGCCGATTAGCACGCGCAGCATGTTGGGCATGTGGTCGCTGTCTCGCGTGCCGGCACCGTATCCCACCTCACCGATCCGCATTTCGGGCATCTCGCCGATGCTCTCGCACAGCGCGGTCAGCAAAGCCGCAGCCGTGGGAGTGGTCATCTCGCCTTCGCATGCGCCGGGGCAGGTGGCGAATCCCTTGAGCATTTCGGCAGTGGCCGGGGCGGGCACGGGTATGATTCCGTGTGCACACTTCACCGTTCCGCTACCGAGTGGGATTTGCGAGCAGTAGAGCGAATCTACGCCCAGCAGTTCTAGTGCTACGCAAGCTCCGATGATATCCACGATGCTGTCAACCGCGCCCACTTCGTGGAAATGCACTTCGTCTGGTGCGCATCCGTGGACTTTGGCTTCAGCTTGGCCTAGACGTTTGAAAACTCGTGACGCCCGCTCGGCGACCCGGGCGGGGAGGTCTGCATCGTCTATCAGTTTAAGAATATCGCTCAGTCCGCGATGCGGATGGTGATGGGCGTGGTCATGGTGCTCGTCGCCATCGACCAGGACATTGAACTTTGTGCCCTGGATGCCGCAGCGGTTGGCTCGGGCAACGTCCAGGGAATAGCCGTGAAGGTGCAGTTTGTCCAGTTCCCTCTGGAGCTGGTCTTTGTCGGCTCCGGCGTCCAGCAGGGCACCTACGATCATGTCACCGGCGGCTCCTGCAAAACAGTCAAAATATGCAATCGTCATACAACGCCTTCCTTTGCAGTATTTTCGAGCTGAAGGCACCATGAGGGCACTCCAGCAGGCAGCAGTGTAGGACAGCCGCGCGTCGATTGCAAGATGAAGGCCGAACGGCCCGCAATCAACGTGTTCGGCGCGGGTGTGTTGAGCGAGAATTGGGGGAAGATGGAGCTAAAACGGGGACTGTCCCGGCGTTGGGGACTGTCCCTGTTTTAGCGTATTGTGCAATGGATCATTCCCCATATCGCATACCCCACAGCAATCGAGAAGCGGGATTGAGGAATGAGAAGGCCTCCAGACGCTGTGGATTCAATCGGTGACGACCGCAAAATAGGGACAGTCCCCAACGCCGGGACAGTCCCTATTTTGCTCGACATTGTGCTCGCCTAGCTTTTCGGCAAGAACTATTCTTTGCGCAGATATGACTGGCGGTATGCTTTTGGGGTTTTGCGGATATGTTTGCGAAATACCTTGGTGAAATAGCTCTGGTCGCGGAATCCCACGTCCATGGCTATCACGGCTACGCTCAGGTCGCTGCGGCGGAGCAGTTCTGTTGCTCTGCTCAGGCGGAACTGGGTGAGCAGGTCGGTGAAGGTCTTTCCCGTTTGCTGGCGGAGCAGGCGGGAGAAGTGCGACGGCGAAAGGTGTGCGGCTTTTGCGACGCGATCTCGCGAAATATTCTCGCCATAGTGGGCCATCATGTATTCGAGTGCGCCGCTGATGAGTACCGAATTTGATTTTCCGCGGTGCTGGCGAATGCAGGCCATGATCCGTTCGAGGATATCGTGCAGCCATGGGGCCAGTTGTTCCATCCCGTGGATGTGTGCAAGTTGGGATATGCTGGCGAAGTTCGTGCCCAGCAGTTCTTCCGCCTGCCCGCCGACTTCGACGGCTGTGCGACACATGGTGGCGACGAGTTCCATGAAGAAACTCTTGATCAGTCCGATATTGTCGCCTGCGTGATGATGGATGGACACCAGCAGCAGGTTAAGGATTTCGCGAGCGGTGCCCATGTCGTCGCGGCGGATGGCGGCGATCAGGTTGGGTTCGTCGCGTAGGTACAGGTCGCGGATATTTGTTTGCTCGTGCAGTTTGAATTCGTGCAGCGCGTAGGCGCGGCCTTGTTCGTGGCGGTATTGCGTTTGGTTGGCGGCCAGCAGTGCGGAGTTGGTGCAGTTGGCTTGCTGGACCATGCCCAGCAGATCGGTCCATGCAGCCCGCACGTCTATCGCCGGCGCGGAAGAGTCGTTCGGGAACATATCGCTTTCGGTGGCGCTTGCGACGAGTCCCCCGAGCAATTCGGCGTTGTACATCAGCGGGACGGCCCAGACCATGCTGCGTTGCAGGCATAGTTCAACGGCGGGCTCGCCCCAACGCATGGATTCAGCAATCGCCAGGCGGCGGATTTCGGTGCAGGCGTCGCAGGCGGCGGTTTGGCAGTCGAGCTGGCCGAAAACGGCTTCACCATCGGGTTCGGTAGCGCACAGGCCGATACCCCAACGCCTGCGATACGCGTCTGCGATGTGTTCAAATGTCCTGCGATCTATGCCAATCCTGCTGCGTGCCACTGTTTGTACTCCATCGTCTGGGGCGGGGCGAACAGGATAGTCTCAATTCTGCTCATCAAGCCCGGCCCGCACATTCTACAATCTCCGGCGGCAATTGCAGCCAGTATTTTCGGTCAGTCAGCATTTCAGTGAATATGCTGCTCGGCCTGACCGGTATTTGCAAAACGGCGTCGCTGCCGGTTGATCAGGCGAGCGACGCCGCTTGTTTGTGTGATCCGGATTGTGTGTTCAGTGCGGCCGGCGGCTTATGGTTACCTGTTGCTTGTTGCTTGATGCCGCCTAGGCGTTGCCCGGGTCTCCGTTGCCGAAGTTGAAGATCGGGGTGTAGTACTGAGGGGCAATGTAGGCTGTAGGGTCGGTGAGTAGGATCAAACCAATGCTATCGTATGTTCCGCTCGATTGTTCATTATCCACGACCCCCAAGCCCGCGCTCCAGTTCCAGGTTGTGATGCTGCCACCCCCCGTGCTCGAACTGCTCGAACTGCCAGAATTGTTCGGAGTGCCCTGAGGCCCTTCACCACACGCACCATTGCAGCCGTGCGGGCAGTCGGTCTTTGTGAAGGTGGCTGACATTTCGCCTCTTGTGCGGATTCGGTCGTGGGACCAGAGAATCAGCGTGCCGCCGATATCGGACTTCCTTGACGTTAGCTTACCCAGCGTCTTGCCCGGTGCGTTCAGTACCCAGTCGGCTGCGGTTCCGCCTTTGGTCGTAATCGTGCCGATATTGCCCGTCTTGCATTCCAGTAGCGACCATGTGCCGGAAATCTTGCCCGCGGCCTTCACGCAGGAAAGGGATTCGCCCCTGCGGTTCGCTCCCAGCAGCGTGAAGTTCAGACCCAAATCACCGGACATCGCCGCGATCTTTCGTTTGGCGTTGCCTCGACGGCCCTTGGTGGTGATTTTGTCTATCGAATTTGCACGAACGTCACCGGTGGCGTTGCCTGTGAACATTAGCGATTTGATGTTGCTGGCGGGGGCGTCCAGAACCCAGCCGGTGGCTGACAGGGCGGTTACTGCCCCGAGATTTCTCGTTCCAGGAGTCGGTAGGTCCGAGGAGTTGTATGATCGCGTCAGAGTCCACGTTCCGGAGATATCGCCAGCTACCCTTACTTTGCCGATGGAAGTACCTTTGCGACTCGTGCCCAATACGATCATGTCGGCTTTCAGGTCGCCTGCCATGGCGGTAACGCCTCGTCTGGCATTGGCGGCCCGGCCTTTTGTGCTGATGCTGCCGATGGACCCGGCGACAATCTCGCCGCTGACCTCTCCCGTGAAAGAGAGAGACGTCACATTGCTCACGGGGGCTATCAGTCGCCAGTCAGTGGCAGACAGGGCGGTTATTGCCCCGAGATTTCTCGTTCCAGGAGTCGGTAGGTCCGAGGAGTTGTATGATCGCGTCAGAGTCCACGTTCCGGAGATATCGCCAGCTACCCTTACTTTGCCGATGGAAGTACCTTTGCGACTCGTGCCCAATACGATCATGTCGGCTTTCAGGTCGCCTGCCATGGCGGTAACGCCTCGTCTGGCATTGGCGGTCAGGCCTTTTGTGCTGATGCTGCCGATGGACCCAGCGACAATCTCGCCGCTGACATCTCCCGTGAAAGAGAGAGACGTCACATTGCTCACAGGGGCTATCAGTCGCCAGTCAGTGGCAGACAGGGCGGTGATCGATCCCACATTGCCCGTACCGTTTTCAAAATTCCAGTTGCCGCCCAGATCCCCGGCGATTCCGGCGATTCTCATTCGCATCCCACGCGAGTCTCCGGCGAACAGGTTCAGCCCGGCCTGGAAGTCACCCGCGATGCCGGTGATGCTTTTGCGAGCATTACCTTTCACGCCTCGCGAGGCTATTTTGCCGATCCAGGGCGTAGTGATCGTGTCGTCGCCATCGGTGTCTATCCATTCGGTGACGGACAGCGACTTGATCGGCTGGCCGTTTGTTTGGATCATCGAGTCAGTAACGCGGCCGAGAGTCATCGAGACAACATCCTTAGGTCCAACTTTCAGCCCTGAGATATTGGTCACAATTTCGCTTCCGGCAACATTGCGAAGCTGAAGCGTGCGGAGCGTTCCGTCCAGGGCGAGCCAGTGGAGCAGGTCAGTGCTGCCTGCCGATACTGAGTTCATACTACCCCAGCAGCGTATCTCGCCGACTGAGGTGTTGCTGTCGCGGCCCTTGGTTTTGATTCTCAAAGAGCTGCGGGAGGTTGTATTTGTCAGGTTTATGCGGCGAATGTCTACACCGGTGAACCCATGTAGATACGCTCGACCCTCGCCGCCGCCTTTCAGCGAAATCGTTACCAGATCGCCATCGGCATCGGTATAGGTAACAGCTTTTCTGCCGCCGAATTCCAGCATGTTGTAGCCGTCTATGGTGATGGTGGCGGGTGCGGACGTGAGATCGTTGGGCGAGCCGACAGGATCGCCGGAATCCGTGACGGTAACTTCGAAGCTTTCATACAAGGCTTCTACTTTGTTGAACTGGCCGGGTGAGTAAATGAATTCCCCCGGTGCGACTTTCGTCATTGTGCCAAAGGCAAGCCCATCGAATGTGAACACAAGATCGTCGAGTGCAGTTTCCACGTCGCCAGCGTTCAGCACCACGCGAATATCCTGCCCGGCCAGCCTGTTTAGCGTGACCCCCTCGACAGTCGGCATATCATTGACGGCTGTCACTGTGATGTCGACCGTGGTGTCCGCCTGCCCGCCGAAGCAGTCATCAATGGAATACGTGAATCCATCGGTCCCGTTGTAGTTTTCATCGGGGACGTAGTCGAACCCATCTTCCAGTGATTGTCCATGGAGCACTAGCTGGCCATGTTCGGGCAGTGTGTAGTCTGTGATGATCAACACATCACCATCGGCGTCGGTATCGTTATCGGTTACGTTGAATGAGATGCTGGCATCTTCGTCCAGCACCATAACGTCCGGATTCGCAACGGGAACCGCGTTAGGCGTGGCTGCGTAGGCAACGTTGGATGGTACGGACAGATCATTGTCCGCGTCTTGTGAGTGTATGCGGTAGAAGTAGCTGGTATGGGGCGGCAGATCGGTGTCCGAATAGCTGGTGGTGTCCGGGGGCAATGTGGCTTCGAATGCCCATACGCCAGTGACGCCTTTGCGGCGCAGCAGGGTGAAGCCGATTTCATCATCCGTGGTGTCCTGCCATGTCAGATCGATTTGTGTGTCCGACTGCATCGTCGCGAACAGTCCGCCGGGGGCAGCCATCGCCAGATCTGACTCCGGCACGGTGAACGATTGCTCCTGCGACCAGGCGGAACCCACATACGCACCGTCAACCGTCTGCACCGCGTAGTAGTATGTCTGGCCCGGAGTCAGGCCGCGAAGCATCCATGATGTGTTCGAATCCACATTGCCGCGAGCCACTATGCGGCGCTCTCCCGTACCCAGATCGGAATTGCCAGCCATTACGTCTTCGCTGCCGAGGGCGGTGCCCACACGCATGTTGTACGAGAGTCCCGCGGGAATATACTCGGCCGGAATCGGGCTGCCAATACGCGAGCTGAAGTCTATCGTGTAATCACAGCCGGATACCGTGCCATCGTTGCGGTAGAGCTTCAGCGTGCCTGAGTTTTCGTACTCGCCTGCGATGACAATGTCCATGTCGCCGTCTGAATCGTAATCGCCGATGGCAATATCGCCATTGGTCACGCCGGGCAGGAGCAGTTCGGTCTGCCAGAAACCGCCGTCAGCATCGCGACATGCAACCAGTGTGGCGTTATAGCCGGTGTAGTACGGCTTGTCCCTGTCGCCATCGGTGGACATTTTGCCTGTGGACACGACATCTACCATGCCATCATTGTCCAGATCGCCCAACGCCACGGCCGCGTCTTCCTGATTGCCGAACAGCCCATACGACTTGCCTGCTCCGTCAGCGGTCAGGCATTCCAGATTATCGGTATCACCCGCCAGTGAGAAACCGGCTGCGTCTGGCGTACCGTCATTGTTCCAGTCCATCCATACGGTATCGGAGTAGGGAGTGTCGGAGGTGGGCATATCGACCGAGTGTGGACCGGTGAATGCGGCGAAGCCGTTGATGTAGGCGGTCATGCGGTCGGTGACAAGATCCAGATCGCCATCGGCGTCAACGTCTGCCATGTTGACAGTGGCACTGCTGGTGATGAAGCTGTCGCCTGCAGTCAGCGTTCCTGTGTCGCTGTTGTAGTAGAGGTCGAGCGCATTGTTGCTTGAGCCGGGGATGTTCTTGAGGACGGCCACGTCGAGATCGCCATCTGAGTCCAGGTCTCCCCAGGCTGCGTCGAGATACGAAGTCAGCGAATTGTCTATTTTACCTGCTTCTGCGAAACTGCCGCCATCATTGCGGTATATGACTCCGCCTTCGGTATCGGCTTCAACCTGCATTGTCGGCAGGATATCGAGATCGCCGTCGGAGTCGAAATCGCCCCATGTGGCGGCGCGGGGGTAGCTGCCTGAATAGACCTCCATAACCGTGTCGAACTGCCCATCGCGATTGACGCATACGTTGATGGTGTATCGCTGGGAATCTGACGGGAGGTCAGTCTGGCCGCATAGCAGCAGGTCCAGGTCGCCGTCTGAATCGAAATCTCCCCATTCGAGCGTAGTGTTCTCCAACTGGGGAAGATCAGTCTCGACCTCGGTAAAGTGCATCCGCTCGCCGGGCGTCTGGCCATCAACCGGCATAACCACGTTGCCGTCGACCGTAGGCCAGCCGACATACTCGCTGGCAGGGCCGGCGGATTCGCCAGTCTTCCTCCAGGTGGGCGTTGTTATCGTAACTTCGTCTGAATCACGGACCGTGCCGCTTTCGTAGACCAACTCCCAAAGGTAGTCGTACTGAGTATTGCGTTCAGCAGTTGTGTCTATGTATTCACTCACGTCGTCTGACGGAATGGCCAGAAGCTGCCATTCGGACTCGCCGGTCAATCTGCGACTGATGTGATCATAAGCGGGAACAGGGAGTGCGGCCCCCATAGAACCCCACTGGATGCGCACGTCCCCCGAGTCAGTGAAAGATGCTGTGACACCATTGAGATTCCACGTGGCGAAGTTCGACTGCTCGTCAGAATAGAAGTCGCCGCAATCAAGCGGTGGCACCGCAGTGATGCTCAGCATCAACCGGGGTTCCATCGTTTCCATCGTCACCGGCCCGGCCGCGATTCTTCTTGAATCCGTTCTCGAACGATTACGTTTTGCCATCAATTTGCTCCCCTGCATGAGGCATGGTTTCCCACGCCGGTATCCTTCCAAGTGCAGCACCTTCTTTGCGATCTGATCCCACCGCGACAAGTGTAAGCCCGCGGCCGCGGTCGGGGCTCCATTAACGCCTCTGGGCCGATAAGCCTGGCGACGTTGCGGAAGTTTTCAATTTCCCCGCGTAGTACAAGCAAACACAAACACTTGCGAACGTAGCCCATATTCTACCGCCAACCGGCTTACAGGCAAGCAAAATCCCCCTAAAAACTAAGGACGACAAAACTAGGGACGGTGCCTTATTTAAATAGTAATAGGGCGAAATGGAATCAAATAAGGCACCGTCCTGCTCTGTATAGAACATAGTACGTCTTCTTGCGCCCTGTGTTATATGGGTTACATGATGGTCTATGAAGACCAGCAAGAGTATGAATCGGGGGACACCTTCAATCCTGTTCGGCACTTGTATTGCGGCGATGTTTTAGGTATCCAGAAATACTTCGCAGTCTTCCTAAATTGCCTATTGCGCCCGCCGCTGTGATGTGTTGTGATGTCTGCAATGGCTGACGGGTGGCACCTATGAAGAGCGATAAGTCAAGTACGTATTTTGACTGCACCCACA